>DLXZ01000193.1:4033-4160 GCA_003448675.1 Porticoccaceae bacterium | reverse complement strand
AGGTAGGGGTCGAGCTTGAGGACAGTGACCTTCAGGCCCCGTGATTCAAGCAGCGCGCCAAGAGAAGCTGCCGCGATACCCTTGCCAAGGGAGGATACAACACCACCGGTGACAAAAATAAATCGCG
>DLXZ01000193.1:3252-3814 GCA_003448675.1 Porticoccaceae bacterium | reverse complement strand
CCGGTGACAAAAATAAATCGCGTCATAAATTACCTGCTCGCCAAACTCAAAAGGTGTCGTTTGTTTTAACAAGCGCCCGCTTTGCCAATTGCTGAACCAGATGCTAGACCAGGCGCTAAATAAAAAAAGAGAGCTATCAGCCGCAGCAGAGCGCGCAAACCAAGCCTCTCAAGGATGGGAATTCAGACTACCAGAAAGCGGGAACCCGCTCAATGAAATCAATCGTGCGAAGTTTAATTCTTCCGCATTTTCACCCAATGGAATTCAAATCACTCATCCGGATAGTTCCAGGTCAAACGCCAGCCCCCTTCGCCCGGGCTGGCCTGAAACCCTTCGCTGACCCATAAATCCCCCACCGCCGCCAGTTCGTCCCCAGCATAAATCAGCGGTACCCGCCCGCGTAGCCAGGGTTCCAGGTCATACTCCTGAAACAGCTTTTTCAAACTCGCGCTGCCCGCCCTCCCCGCCGGTCGGCAGCGTTCTCCCCCCTGGCGGAAACCTACACGCAAATTATCAGCCAGCTCCACTTTCAAACCCTGACCCAGGCTGGGTTCCGCTTCCA
>DLXZ01000193.1:0-3020 GCA_003448675.1 Porticoccaceae bacterium | reverse complement strand
ATAACAGGGCCTCGGCGGGCTTCCAACTCAGGCGCGGATCAGCACCAGCCGTATTACCAGGGCCTGTTATCCGGTTTTCAAGGTGCAAAAGGTAAAGCCGCTGACGATACCGTCGCCACTGCCCACCGGGCCACCGAACCTGGGGATTGCGTCCGGCGCTCGCGGACAGCAAGTGATCCAGGACTTCGTCAATGACGCGATGGCCCGGCGGAGCCAGGCCCCGCCCCATCGCCAGGTAACGCAATACATTGGCCTGCCGGATTCGACCGAGCGCGGTCAGCGGCGCAATTTCAATACTCCAACCCCGGCGCTCCTGACGCATGGTCAAAGTCTGTAAATCCAGCGCCGCCAGGTCCCGGTTGAGCTGGTCTGCCTGACCACACAGGACCCCGGCATCGGCAATACGCGCTGCGTAGTTAGGCCAGCGACTTGCCAAACGAGTGATAATTTCGTGGCGTAAAAAATTTCGGTCAAACTGTTGGAAGCGGTTGGAATCGTCTTCCACCCAGGACAGCTTGTGATCTTCAGCGTAGGCCTCCAGATTCTTTTTATCCAGAGCCAACAGGGGTCGCAGCAAGCGCCCTTCACCCAAGGATCGGCTTCGGGGCATACCCGCGAGGCCCCGCGGCCCGGAGCGACGCATCAGTCGATAGAGAATGGTTTCGGCCTGATCATCCGCATGGTGGGCCATCAACAGCAGATCACCGTCACCCAACCGTGCCTCGAAAACCCGATAGCGGGCCTCCCGTGCGGCATTCTCCTGGCTTGCTCGGTCGGGTACGTCAACAACGGAGCAAATAAACTCAACACCCAGCGCGCCACACACAACGCGACAATGCTCCTCCCAATGCCTGGCTTGAGGAGAAAGTTGATGATTAACGTGAATCGCGCTCAGGCGGTCGCCGCCCAGCAACTGGGCTACCCCATGCAGCAATACATGGGAATCAAGGCCGCCACTGTATGCAATATAAATATGCCTGGCGGACGCTAATTCGACTTGCTGGGCGGACAGGCACTCAAGGACGGCATTCATCGCTGCCTTCGATCACCGGCCGCTACCGGGAGGGTCATTTACGCGTTGCCGTAACTCATCAAGCGATCGAAGCGTTTTTCCAGCAGGGCATCCATGGGCTCGCCACGCAGGCGCTCCACCTGCTCGATCAGCCGTTCACGCAGGGAAGCCGCCATGGCATCCACGTCCCGATGGGAGCCGCCGAGAGGTTCAGGGATGGTTTCGTCGACAATGCCCAGTTCCTGCAAAACCGTGGAGGTCACCCCCATGGCCTCAGCGGCCAGAGGCGCTTTCTCGGCGGTTTTCCAAATGATATTGGCGCAACCCTCGGGTGAAATTACAAAGTATGTCGAGTACTGCAGCATATTCAGCCAGTCGCCAACGCCGATGGCGATGGCGCCACCCGAACTGCCCTCGCCAATTACCGTTGACACGATGGGCGTTTTCAGACGGGACATCACCGCCAGGTTGCGGGCGATGGATTCACTGATGCCTCGCTCTTCCGAGTCAATGCCGGGGTAGGCGCCCGGGGTATCGATCAGGGTAATAATGGGCATTTTGAAGCGCTCGGCCATTTCCATCAGCCGCAGGGCCTTGCGATAGCCCTCGGGCTTGGGCATGCCGAAATTACGCTTCACCTTTTCGGTCACACCGCGCCCCTTTTCCTCGCCAATCACCATGACCGGCTTGTCATCGAGGCGCGCGACACCACCGATAATGGCATTGTCATCGGCAAACTGACGATCACCGTGGAGTTCATCGAAGTCGGTAAACACACGGCTGATGTAATCGGTGCTGTGGGGACGTAGCGGATGGCGCGCCACCTGCACAATCTGCCAGGAAGACAGCTTGGCGTAGATATTCTGGGTCAGCTTGCGGGATTTATCGCTGAGCTTCTGCACTTCCTCGGCAATGTTGAGCTCATTGTCATTACCGACCAGTTTTAATTCTTCAATTTTGGCTTCGAGTTCAGCAATCGGCTGCTCAAAATCCAGGTAATCGAGATTCATAATTACTTTTCCCAAACCACGGAATCTGACGGGCTCACCCGTCGCTTACGCTCAGTGTAACTGATAGAAGCCGCTAATCAGAACAGGCGCGGTGAACGCTTCCGCTAATACTCCATCGCCAGATGATCCTCGCCGTAGGCATCGCGTAAAAGATGCAACAATTCATCTTCTGGTTTAACCGCCCAATCATCCGACAGTCGCACCTCGCCTTCGGCGTCGCCGCGACTATAACGTATTTTAAGGGGGCAGGTGCCGCCACGATAGCGCTCGAGGATACTGCTCAGGGAATCCAGTCCGCCCCGCCCGTGACCCTGGCCCCGCCAGTCAATTAACAGGCCCTTCAACATGGCCTGCCGAGCTTCAAACAAGGGTTGCACACTATCCGCGCGCATTTTGACACCACCCGTGTAGTCGTCTTCGCTGACCATGCCCTCGACCACCACCACGGCACCCTTGTTGACCTTGTCCCGGCACTCGCGAAACTGCTCCGCAAAAATCGTCACGTCGATTCTGGCGCTATTGTCATCAAGGCTCAGTACGCCCATAACATCTCCCCTGCGCGTTTTAATCGCCCGCACACCCACCACCAGGCCCGCCGCCCGCTGGCTCTTGTCCGAGGGCTGGAGGGCGTTGAGGCGACTACCCACCACCTGTTCAAGCTCATCCACATACTGATCCACCGGGTGGGCGCTAAAATACAGTCCCAGGGTGTCCTGCTCCCCCTGGAGCCGCTCATTGAGGCTGAGGCGCCGGGTGTCGGAAAACGCCCCATAGCCAATTTCCGGCGCGCAGTCCGCCAGACTTTCACCGAACAGGTCGCTGATGCCGCAGTCGCTGTTGCGGTTTTGCTGATCCGCCGCCTTGATCGCCTCATCCATTGCCGCCAGCATCACCGCCCGACTGTAGTCTGGATCATCTTCGACCGGGCCCAGGCAGTCCATAGCGCCGGAGCGGATCAGCGCTTCCAGCGCCCGCTTATTAACCTTGCGCCCATCCAC
>DLXZ01000172.1:583-8980 GCA_003448675.1 Porticoccaceae bacterium | reverse complement strand
AGATACTTAACACTGTAAGTTGTGCCCATGGTTTGACCCAGAAAGACCACTTCCCGGCGGGCCTCAGAACACGCCACAAGCAGTGGCATGAGCAATAAAAAAAAGGCCCCGTAGGACCTTTTTTTCCAGCATAGCAGCGTAACCGATAGGCCAATCACCTGGCTAGCCTCCGAAGTCGTCAAGGAAGATATGATCATCTTCAACGCCTAAATCATGTAGCATCTGAATGACAGCGGCATTCATCATGGGCGGACCACACATATAGTACTCACAATCCTCGGGCGCTTCGTGGTTTTTTAAGTATTCATCGTACAGTACATTGTGAATAAAGCCAGTCAGCCCTTCCCAATTGTCTTCTGGTTGGGGGTCGGACAGCGCCACATACCAGTCGAAATTATCGTTCTCTCGCGCCAGCATGTCGTATTCATCGTCGTAAAACATTTCCCGCAGGCTACGCGCGCCATACCAGAAGGTCATCTTACGGTTGCTGTTGAGACGCTTGAGCTGATCGAAAATGTGCGAGCGCATGGGCGCCATTCCCGCACCACCGCCAATGAATACCATTTCATTGGCGGTATCCTTGGCAAAAAACTCACCAAAGGGCCCGTAAACCATGATCTTGTCACCAGGCTTCAGGTTAAACACGTAGGAAGACATCTGCCCGGGGGGCAGGCCTTCAGTACGGGGCGGCGGCGTAGCGATACGAATATTGAACTTGACGATGCCTTTTTCTTCCGGGTAGTTAGCCATGGAATAGGCGCGAATTACCGGCTCGTCCACCTTGGATTCGAGATTGAAGAAACCAAAGTGCTCCCAATCGCCACGGTACTCTTCCTCGACATCAAAGTCGCTGAATTTCACATGGTGAGGTGGCGCTTCCAGCTGCACATAGCCACCGGCGCGGAAGTCGACATTCTCGCCCTCGGGCAAACGCAGGGTCAACTCTTTGATAAAGGTGGCAACGTTGGGATTGGCCTCGACCGTACATTCCCATTGTTTGACCCCGAAAACCTCTTCGGGAACCTCTATTTTCATATCCTGTTTGACAGGAACCTGACAGGATAGACGCCAGCCGGCTTTCGCTTCACGCGGCGTAAAGTGAGCTTCTTCAGTCGGCAGGATAGAACCACCACCTTCACTGACCACACACTTGCACTGAGCGCAGCTACCCCCACCACCACAGGCCGACGCCAGAAAAATCTCGTTGGCTGAGAGGGTCTGCAACAACTTGTCGCCCGCGGCAACTTCGATGGTTTTTTCGCCGTTAATTTCTATCTGTACATTGCCGCTGGAAACCAGCCGGGAGCGCGCCGCGATGATAAAGGCGACCAGAGCGAGCACCACGCCGGTAAACATCGCGACACCCAAAATGATTGTGATATTTTCTATACTCATTTTATTGCTTGTTCCTCTCCCCGCCGGGTCTTGGCTGGCGTGGGTGCTCCTATTGATTCGTACTCGATCCTGTTGTGGCCGTCCCCATGTCGGACCTTAGAGGTTGATGCCTCCAAATGACATAAAGCCAAGGGACATAAGACCAACAATCATAAAAGTGCCGCCCAGACCTTTCAGGCCTTCAGGCATGTCGCTGTACTTGAGCTTTTCGCGAATACCCGCCAGCGCCACGATGGCCAGCGCCCAGCCCACACCTGAACCAAAACCGTAAACGACACTCTCTCCGAAGTTGTAACTGCGCTCCACCATAAACAGTGAAGCACCCAGGATGGCACAGTTAACCGTAATCAACGGCAAAAACACGCCCAGCGCGTTATAGAGGGCCGGCACGTATTTATCGAGAACCATCTCCATAATCTGAACTATGGCCGCAATCACACCAATATAGGTAAGCAGGCCGAGGAAGCTAAGATCAACGGTGCCAAGGGCCTCAATGCCGGTCCAGGCCAGCGCGCCTTCAGCCAGCAGGATGGAGTACAACAGATTATTGACCGGTACGGTAATAGTAAGGACTACAACTACCGCAATGCCCAAGCCAATCGCAGCACTGACCTTTTTGGAGATAGCGAGAAAGGTGCACATGCCGAGAAAGAAACTTAGCGCCATGTTTTCAATGAAAACGGCACGAATAAACAGGCCGATATACTGTTCCATCACGCTACCTCCCCGGCTTTGGTGTTGGGCGCCATTTTAAATTCCTCTTCTTCCACCTGGCCGGGTTTGAGGGCGCGTAGCACCCAGATGAAACCACCGATCAGGAAGAAAGCACTGGGTGGCAGCAACAACAGACCGTTAGGTATGTACCAGCCTCCGGTGCTGGCCACGGGCAGAATTTCAACACCGAACAGCTTGCCGGATCCAAACAGTTCGCGGATCACCGCCAGGGTCATCAGAATCACGCTGTAACCCAGACCGTTACCGATACCGTCGAGGAAGCTCTCCACCGGCGGATTCTTCATGGCAAAGGCTTCGGCTCGGCCCATGACGATACAATTAGTGATAATCAGACCAACAAAAACCGACAATTGCTTACTGATGTCGTAGGCCACTGCCTTGAGCACCTGGTCGACCACAATAACCAACGAAGCAATAATGGTCATCTGCACAATAATGCGGATATTACTGGGAATCTGATTCCGAATCAGAGACACAAACAGGTTGGAAAACGCCGTTACCGCGGTCAACGCGATACACATCACGAAGGCCACTGACATTTGCGAAGTGACCGCCAGCGCCGAGCAGATACCCAGTATCTGCAAAGCGATGGGGTTATTTTCGAATACCGGCTTAAACAGGATGTCTTGTGTTTTTTCAGCCATTTTCTTCTACCCCTTAATCAGGCCTCGCCGTTTTTCAGATTGGTGAGAAAGTTTGCATAACCGCTCTCACCGAGCCAGAAGCGGATCAGGTTATCAACCCCTCGACCAGTCAGGGTCGCGCCGGACAGGCCGTCAATCTGATGCACGGCCTGGGGGCGGCTGGTGTCCACTTCACCCTTGATCACACTCAAAGCCACACCGCTTCCGTCACCGTAAACGCGCTTGCCAATCCACTTCTGCTTCCAGAGGGGGTTATCCACCTCGCCGCCCAGTCCGGGGGTTTCGGCATGCTCGTAGAAACCGATGCCGGCGACAGTATTGAAATCCGCGTCCAGAGCCAGAAAGCCATAGAGGGTCGACCAGAGTCCGTATCCCTTAACAGGCAGGATAACCTTGTCGACCCCCTGCTCGTTTTCGACCAGATAAACCACGCCGTATTTGGCCTGACGCTGAATCCCGGCGATATCGTCGTCACTCGACAGGGCTTCAGAAAGCGCGGGGTCCTTACTGGCCTTACGCTGATCGTAGGTCGTAACGTCCACCGCATCGGAAAATTTCCCAGTAGAAAAATCCACGAGTCGAGTAGATACCGCAGCGAATTGTTCCTCAACACTGGCGTCGTCCTTTAACAAACCGGCGGCAGCCAGAATGTTGGTTTTTCGGTCCAAATCCTTGTTCGCCTGCTGGGTGGGACGCAGAAGCACCGCAGCAGCCGATACGAACACCGAACAGACGATACATAGGAGCAGCGCAACTTTAACGGTATTGCCGACCGATTCCTTACTAGCCACGTGCAAGCCTCCGTTTAACGTTAGCCTCAACCACGAAATGATCAATCAGGGGAGCAAACAGATTGGCGAATAGAATCGCCAGCATCATGCCCTCGGGGAAAGCCGGATTAACCACGCGAATCAGTACCACCATGACCCCGATCAAGGCGCCAAACCAGTATTTGCCTGTGTTGGTCATGGACGCCGAGACCGGATCCGTGGCCATAAAAATCATACCGAAAGCAAAACCGCCGATCACCAGATGCCAGTGCCAGGGCATACCCATCATGGGATTGGACTCCGGATCTCCGACAAAATTAAACAGTGTCGACAAGGCAATCATACCCGCCAGCACACCTACCACAATACGCCAGGAAGCAATGCGGGTATAAAGCAATATCAGACCACCCAGAAGAATCGCCAGGGTCGATACCTCACCGACCGAGCCGGGCATGCGACCGATAAAAGCATCCATCCAGGTGAGCTGGCTGGTCAGGGCAGTCATACCATCACTGGCGGCCACCGACAGCGCCGTGGCGCCGGTATAACCATCAACTGCCACCCAGACCGCATCGCCAGACATTTCCGCCGGGTAGGCGAAAAACAGGAAGGCACGACCGGTCAGCGCCGGATTGAGGAAATTTTTGCCAGTGCCGCCAAAAATCTCCTTGCCGATGACCACGCCAAAACTGATGCCCAGAGCCACCATCCACAATGGTACATCCGGCGGGCAGATCAGCGCGTAAAGAATGGAGGTTACAAAGAAACCTTCGTTAATTTCATGGCCACGGACGGTGGCAAACACCACTTCCCAGAAACCACCAACGATGAAGGTAACAGCATATATAGGCAGGAAATAAACAGCGCCGTACCAGAAACAATCCCAGATGCTGCCAGGATCGTGGCCGGCAAGCATGGCAATTAACGCACCGTGCCAGCCTTCAACTTCGGCAATACCTGCGGCCATCATGGCTGTGTTCGCCTGGAAGCCGAGGTTGTACATGCCGTAGAACATGGCGGGGAAAGCCGCCAGCCAGACGGTAATCATGACCCGCTTTAAGTCAACGCCGTCCCGTACGTGTGAGCCAGTTTTGGTAACGCTGGATGGCGAATAAAAGATCGTATCCACCGCCTCGTAAAGCGCGTACCATTTCTCGTACTTACCGCCTTTCTCGAAATGCGGCTCCAGGCTGTCAAGTAACTTTCTCAGCGCCATGACCACTAACCCTCTTTCTCGATTCTGCTCAGGTTATCCCGCAGAATCGGACCATATTCATATTTACCCACGCACACATAAGTGCACAGCGCCAGATCTTCTTCATCCAGCTCCAGGCAACCCAGGCGCTGGGCCATCTGGGTATCGCCCACCACCAGCGCGCGCAGCAACTGGGTGGGCAGAATATCCAGGGGCATCACCTGCTCATAATTACCCAGCGGCACCATGGCTCGCTCACTGCCGTTGGTGCTTGAGTTCATCTCAAAGCGCTTGCCCTTGGTCAGATTCGACAGGTAGATCGGCAGGGAAGAGTGCCGGTTGGCGCCAACCGACATATATTGGATAAAGTTACGTTCGCGGCCTTCGCGAATCACACTCACCTGCGTGTGATAACGCCCCAGATAAGCCAGGCCTTCTCCGGCATTGCGACCGGACAGCACGGAACCGGAAATCACCCGCGCCTCTCCATCATTTAGCTGCCCGGCTGTCATTGACGACAGCTCGGCGCCTGCCCGTGTTCGCACCAGACGGGGTGATTGCACATGTGGGCCGGCAAAGCTCACCACCCGCTCGGTGGGGATACGACCCGTGGTAAAGAAAGCACCAAAAGCGATAACGTCCTGGTAGCCGATATGCCAGATTTCCTTATCACCCACTATCGGGTCGACAAAGTGAATATGGGTGCCAACCAGGCCCGCCGGATGGGGACCATCAAACTGGTGGGCCGTCACGCCCTCGGCACCGGGAATATCGGCGCCAGCAGCGCTACACAAGTGCACCGCGCCCTCGGTGAGGCGAGTCAGCACTTTAAGACCATTCTGGAAATCTTCGCTGCGCTCACCGATCACCAGCGCTGGGTCGGCGGCCAAAGGGTTGGTATCAATAGCGGTCACGAAAATGGATTTGGGCGTGGCATCAATAGCCGGCACTTTTGAATAGGGCCGGGTGCGCAACCCTGTCCAGAGCCCGGAAGATACCAGGGCATTCACCACTTTCAAGCGCTCCAGACCACCCAGGTCGGCAGCAGCAACGCTATCAAAAGTCAGCTCTTCATCGCCATCAAGGGTGACGACAACGGATAACAGTCGACGACGTTCACCACGGTTGATAGCCGCCACCGTGCCGCAGCCGGGAGAGGTAAATACAACACCAGGGTTCTTTTTATCTGTGAATAACGGCTGTCCCAGCTTGACTCTGTCCCCTTCCTTGACAGCCATGGTCGGCTTCATGCCAACGTAATCGGGACCGACAACTGCTACTTCCTTAACCACCGGGCCGTCATATATCTTCTGCTCGGGCACACCGGATATGGGCAGGTTCAATCCCTTACGGATTTTGATCATAGACAACATTCCCACTCTATAGTCGCGTTTATCGTAAACACATTCACCCGCCCGGGGCATGAGTCCATGCACCGCCAGACGGCTGGGCAGCCAGCGCCACCCTGGGGAGACACCGGCGGAAGCTTAGCTAAACCCTATCCACACCAGTGTAAACGGGGCCGGATTATATAGCGCCACCGGGCCCTTGGCCAGCCAAGCTGCCGCCATTATCGGGTGAGTCGCTCCCGGTTGCTTCGGCGCAAACCGGTGCCGACTATTTTGCCAGGGGATACATAGCCCACTGGACGCCGGCCATTTGCTCCAGACAGCGCACGACCTGACAACTGTAGCCAAACTCATTGTCATACCAGCAATAGAGGACGCAGCTGTTGCCATCGACGATAGTGGCGCGCGAGTCAAACACGCAAGCGTGTCGGTCCCCAACAAAGTCCGTGGACACCGCCTCGCGGGAACGGGTATAACCGATCTGCTGTTGCAGGGGCGAATGTAGAGCCGTACGGCGCATAAACTCATTGAGCGACTCGACATCGGTTTCACTATCCAGCTGCAGATTCAAGATTGCCATGGAGACATTGGGAGTCGGGACCCGGATCGCGTTGCCGGTCAGTTTGCCAGCCAGGTCGGGGATTACCTTGGCCACGGCCTTGGCCGCGCCGGTTTCAGTCAAAACCATGTTCAGGGCCGCACTACGACCGCGACGCTCACCCTTGTGGTAGTTATCAATCAGGTTCTGATCATTGGTATAGGCATGAACGGTTTCTACATGGCCGCTGCGAATACCGTATTCATCCATCAGCGCCTTGAGCACCGGTACGATGGCATTGGTGGTACAGGAAGCCGCCGAAACCAGCTTGCTGTCGCCCTTAATTTCATGGTTATTAATGCCGTAAACCACGTTGGGAATATTGTCCTTGCCGGGGGCGGTAAGGATGACTTTACTGGCACCGGGGCTGTTGAGATGCCGACCCAGGCCCGCTTCGTCACGCCATACGCCGGTATTGTCGACAATAATTGCATTACTAATACCGTAGGCGGTGTAATCGACTTCTTCCGGTGCGTCAGCGTAAATCACCTGAATCACATTGCCGTTACATACCAACTTGTTTTCCTCGGGCAGCACCCGAATGGTACCTTTAAAAGGCCCATGCACGGAATCGCGGCGCAGCAGGCTGGCGCGCTTGGCCAGGTCGTCGCTGCTCTTGCCCTTACGAACCACAATGGCACGTAAGCGTAAACAGTCGCCGCCGCCAGCTTTAGCCACCAACAATCTCGCCACCAGACGTCCGATCCGGCCAAAGCCGTAGAGCACTACATCCTGGGGCTCGGGCAGGGGCTTACGGGTGGTGCCGATGTCATCACCAATTTTGGAATCGAGAAAAGCCCCTCGATCCTGACCGTTACCCTGCTCAAGATACTGAACCGTCAGCTTGCCGATGTCGATATGGGCAGGCCCCAGGTCCAATTTCCCAAGCGCCTCAATCAGGGGGAAGGTATCAAACTCCGACAACTCATTGCTTTCGATCTGGCGCACAAAACGGTGGGCTTTCATGATATCAGTGACCGCCAGATTCACCATATTGCGACCGTAAATATAGACCGAGACATTATTTTCCCGATAAAGCCTGCCAATAATCGGGATCATCGCCTCGGCCAGGGCCTCGCGCTCTTTCCAGTCTTTGAAGAAATCCGTCGGTTGGGGTCGTATCACCGCTAGTTACCTGTCTGTCAGTGGAGGATATATAAGGAGGGTCCGCAAAAGCGCGGCTATTATCGTGATTAGCCCCCACGAGTGCAATAAGACAGCCACCTATTACACGATTGCTTAACAGATTGCGTCACCAACAAGGCGAACAACGTCAAATTCAAAGGGGAAAAAACACCATCGACGCCACATTCTGCGTCACTTTATTAATCAGGCGGTCATTTTGCTGGGAAACAATCTCCGCCATCATGTCCTGCAGGGCAATCAACTTGCCAAACAGGCGCTCGAAGCTGAGGTTCTCCGGCTCTCCGGGCAAACTGTTGGTGAGCACCAGGGGCCTGGCGCCGACAGCGGTTCTTGCCTTCAGTCGCCAGAGAAGGATTTCCGTGTTACGAGCACTTTGATAGAGTTTTTGCTCGTCCAGCTGATCAAACATAAAAGACTCGGCGCGGTATTCATAAGCGTGGCGATACATGCCCACCAAACCGGCCATCAGCGCCAGCACCCGATCGCCCCCAAAGCTCGGATCCAGTGCAAGCTCCAAAGCCTCGGTGCCCTGGGCAAAATTGAGCTCCGCCAGTCGCACCGGTCC
>DLXZ01000172.1:0-373 GCA_003448675.1 Porticoccaceae bacterium | reverse complement strand
TTTGCCAGTTCAGCGGGGTTGCGCCGGTAGAGCTTGATGCACAGGGATTTAAGCAGTGCCTGGGTTTCACCGTAGTGGGCGTCGGCAACAAAATCAATATCACCCTTGGCCAGATTCGTTACCCGAAAACCACCACAGCCATATAAAAGAAAACAAATCAGCAGCAAAATCGGCCCATGGAAACCTTTGAACTGGCACATCATAAATAAAGGCACACAAAACAATGTAAAGCACTGGATAGAAGAAGTAACCCCTGGTACTGGGCCGGGAGCACCGCGATCGCTACAATAACGGATTTTCCCGACCAAGTATTCCATGTCCCCAAGCCAGGTTCCCCACCCCAAACATACCAGCCACTCCCATCTCGAGGGCC
>DLXZ01000226.1:11016-35541 GCA_003448675.1 Porticoccaceae bacterium | reverse complement strand
GAGGAGCATCAGCGGGAGTTTTTACACCGGCTTATCGCCGAGTTTGTTGTGGAGACGGGCAGCCAGCGAGGGCAGGATGTACTTGAGAATTTCGATGCCTACGTCAACAAATTTTGGCTGGTTAAACCCAAGTCTGCCTCACTGGCCAGCCTGTTCGAAAATACGCGAGCGCGGGCCGAGTAAGACCTGACTCGGGGCAGGATTCAGCTTATGACAGAACGACTCAGTAATCATTTTCAATTCATCGAACTCGAACGCCGCGATCCGGAAAAGAAATCCATTCAGGACCGCACAGAAGCTTTTGTCGAGATTTATGAACCTTTTGGCGAAAAGGCCGCGGCTGCCCAGGCGCATCGTTGCCTGGATTGCGGTAATCCTTATTGTGAATGGAAATGCCCCGTTCACAACTACATTCCCAACTGGCTGGCGCTGGTGGCCGAAGGCAATATTCTCAAGGCGGCTGAGTTGTGCCATCAAACCAACTCTCTGCCCGAGGTCTGCGGCCGGATTTGTCCACAGGATCGTCTCTGCGAAGAGGCCTGTACGTTGAATGACGATTTTGGCGCGGTCACCATTGGCAACGTAGAAAAATACATTACCGATACGGCTCTGGCGATGGGCTGGCGACCGGATTTATCCTCAGTGCAGGCTACCGACAAGCGTGTAGCCATTGTTGGAGCAGGGCCTGCGGGCCTGGCCTGTGCGGATATCCTGGCGCGCAACGGTGTCAAGGCAGTAGTTTTCGATCTATACCCCGAAATCGGGGGGCTGCTGACATTTGGTATTCCCGAATTCAAGCTGGAAAAGTCGGTTATGGCGCGCCGGCGAGAAATTTTTGCGGAAATGGGCGTGGAGTTCCACCTCAACACCGAAGTGGGTAAGGACATCCCCTTTCAGACCTTGCTGGACGATTATGACGCGGTGTTCCTGGGCATGGGCACCTACACTGCCATGCAGGGAGGTTTTCCGGGAGAGCAGCTTCACGGTGTCATCAATGCTCTCGATTATCTGGTCGCTAACGTCAATCACAATCAGAACTGGGCGCAGTTGCCTGGTCAGGAGTTTCTCTCCGTCAGTGGCAAGGAAGTAGTTGTGCTGGGAGGTGGCGATACCGCCATGGATTGCAACCGTACGGCCATTCGTCAACGCGCTGGCAAGGTAACCTGCATCTATCGTCGGGATGAAGCCAACATGCCCGGGTCCCGCCGTGAAGTCCTAAATGCCAAGGAGGAAGGAGTTAACTTCCTTTTTAACCACCAACCCGTTGAGATTGTCGGTGAGGGAAAGGTGGAAGGTATCAAAGTGGTAAGGACAGAGCTGGGTGAACCCGACGAAAATGGCCGTCAACGACCGATTATCGTGCCCGGTAGCGAAACAATTGTGAGCGCCGATGTGGTGTTGCTGGCCTTTGGTTTTCAGCCTAGCCCGGCGTCCTGGTTCGCCGATCACGATATTCGCCTCAATGACTGGGGTGGCGTGATTGCCCTAGAAGATCAAGCCTACCCTTTTCAGACCGCCAACCCCAAGGTTTTTGCTGGAGGCGATATGGTGCGCGGTTCCGACCTGGTAGTGACCGCGATCTGGGAAGGTCGTCAGGCTGCCGAAGGCATCATGGACTTTCTGTCTGTCTAGGAAATGTAATTGAAGCCGATGACTCAGCTCAAAAACGACCGTCTCCTGCGCGCACTGAGAAAACAACCGCTAGATGCTACACCCGTATGGATTATGCGTCAGGCGGGGCGCTATCTGCCCGAATACCGTGCGTGTCGCGCCAGGGCGGGGGACTTCATGTCTCTGTGCCAAAATCCACAGGCGGCCTGTGAGGTGACTTTACAGCCGCTTGAGCGTTTTGACCTGGATGCGGCGATATTGTTTTCCGATATTCTGACCATTCCTGATGCGATGGGGCTGGGACTTTATTTTGAAGAGGGGGAAGGGCCCCGGTTTCGTAAGCCGCTGGATAGCGCCAAAGCGATTGAACAACTGCCCGTGGTGGATACCATGAGGGATTTGCCCTATGTGGTCGATGCAGTGAGTCTTATTCGCCGGGAGCTAAACGGGCGGGTGCCCCTGATTGGCTTTTCCGGCAGCCCCTGGACCCTGGCAACCTATATGATCGAGGGTGGTAGCAATAGGGATTTTGTCAAAACCAAAACCATGCTCTATGGCCAGCCGGAAATTCTCACCTTGCTTCTGGAGAAACTGGCAGCTTCGGTGACTGACTATCTCAATGCTCAGATTGCCGCCGGTGCCCAGGTAGTGCAGATTTTCGATACTTGGGGTGGTGCCCTCAGCGCTGCTGCCTACCGGGAGTTTTCTCTAAGATACATGGAAAAGATCGTTGCCGGGTTGGCGCCCGGGCCGGATGGGGAAAAGGTTCCGGCTATTCTGTTCACCAAGGGTGGCGGCATGTGGCTGGAAGCGATAGCTGCTACCGGGTGCCACGGCATTGGGCTTGACTGGACGCAGGACATTGGCGAGGCCAGAGCACGAGTTGGCGATAAAGCGGCTCTGCAGGGCAATATGGATCCAGCGGTATTGCGAGCGCCTGTAGAGGTGATTGAAGCGGAAGTATCCGCGATTCTTCAAGGTTATGGCCCGGGCTCGGGCCATGTTTTCAACCTCGGTCATGGCATCACGCCTGATATCGTTCCAGATCAGGTTTCCGCTTTAGTCGACCTGGTTCACAATCTTTCTGTGAACTTCCACTAAGGTTTGTCGCTTATCCGGGCGTTTGTCGCCTAATCCGGCCAATAAGTGGTTTTGCCTTGCATTTGACTTTGTTACGTTTAATCTTCTTATCAGACCAACGCTTCAATTACAGCGGAATTGGCTGGTACGGTAAGCCGTATATAGAAAATAGAGCCATACCAGGGTTTTGCGGCGAAGTGCCCGGAGAGAGTAATGGAACTCAAGCAAATACAAGTCAACGTGGCCGACCTGACATTGGGTATGTATGTCTCGCGCCTCGATCGGCCGTGGAAAAATACCCCCTTTCCGCTCCAGGGTTTCCACATCAGAGCCAGCGAAGACATTGCTACCCTGAAAACTTATTGTGATTTTGTTTATATTGACGTCACCAAAGGGAAGGGGGTACTGGGTTCAAATGGGACTGCTGCTCCCAACCGGGATAGACGCGCTCGAATCCGGCAAAATAGTGTTGACCGAAGAAAGCTGACTCGTGATGTGCCGTTTGCGGATGATGGTTGTCCTCCCATCAATGTTCGCCGCGGTGTGTATGAGGTCACGACGTCGCTAAAAGCCGAGGCGGCGCACGCGCAACGTCTGGTGCGTGATTTGCGGGCGAACCTTAATGTGGTAACCCGACAGATAGCCCGTGGCAACGTTGAGGATTATGAAAATCTGAAATCTAATGTCAGCGGTATGGTCGAGAGTGTACTGCGTTGCCCCGACGCGTTTACCTGGTTGGTGCGTTTACGTGACAAGGATCAACACACCCACGACCACAGCTTGCGTTCAGCGCTTTGGGCGGTCCAGTTTGCCCGCTACATCGGTATGGATAAAAGCGAGATCTCGGTTTTGTGCATGGGTACCTTGCTCAAGGATATCGGCAAGGTGAAAATTCCCAACGCGCTACTACGCAAGCAGGATCGCAGCGAAGAGGAGGAGCAGGAATACCAGAAATACGTGGAATACGGGGTAGAGATGCTGCGTAGTACACGTAAAGTAGAGCCTCGCGTGATTTCTGTTGTCCGCTATCACGCTGAGCGCCACAACGGTCAGGGATATCCGGAACGAATTTCGGGTACCAAAATCCCGCTGCTTGCCCGAATAGCGGGCATTGCCACCGTCTATGATTCCATCTGCAACCCCCGGGAAGCGAGGCAGCCCCTGTCGCCTTCTCGCGCTGTGAGCGTGCTATATAACATGCGTGGTGAAGCTTTTCAGGAGGATCTGGTTGTTCAGTTTATTCAGTCGGTGGGTTTGTATCCGACTGGCACCTTGGTAGAGCTTTCTACAGGTGATATTGGTGTTGTTGTCGAGCAACACCCAAATTCGCGTTTGACTCCTCAGGTTGCTGTCCTGGGTCGTTCGGTTGATAACCTCAACGAAAACGTTTTCCTGATTGATCTGAAAGACGATGAGGCCACCCGGTCGCTATTGGAAAAAAACAGCAACGTGGATCTTGGAACGGTGGACAGAGTCGCCATCGCGCGTGACCTTGAACCGTTGGGCTACGAAGTCGATATGGCGAATATTTCCTCGTTGTTTCTTCTCGAAGGCATGGATGATGGCAAGGGTGGTTTGTGGCAAATGCTCAAGGAAAAGTTGCGCCCCAACAGTTAGCCGCTTTTTGTTTGTAGGCCTCAGCTTGAGGACACACCGCTGGTCAAAAATGTTCCTTTGCCAGGCTTTCTCCTACTTTTACCGATGCTTCCTCGGCTACGGTCGTTTCTAGCGTGTAGTGCTCGGGCAGCAATACAATAACGGTTGAGCCAAACTTAAAACGGCCTATTTCAGCCCCTTTGTCGTACAACAACGGTTTGTCAAAGTGTTCGATAGTAGGCTGCTTGGGAGCATAGTGGCCATGCCAGACTGTTTCGATACCAGCCACCAGCAGTGCTCCAACCAGGATTACACACACAGCCCCACGTTGGGTCTCAAAAGTACATACCAGTCTTTCATTACAGGCAAACAAGTTCGTCACGCCCGCAACAGTCGCCCGATTGACGGAGAAAAGTTGGCCCGGAATGTAGCGGGCTTCGACCAGCCTGGCGGAAACCGGCATATGGACACGGTGGTAATCCCTTGGCGAAAGATACACCGTAACAAATGTGCCGGAGTGAAATCGACAAGCCAGCCCTTCATCGCCCACGAGGGTAGTCAGGGGGTAAGTATGGCCTTTTGTCTGGAAAAACCGGCCTTCGGTAATATCACCGCACTGGCTGATTATGCCATCAGCGGGCGATACCACGACATCCGCATCAGGGGCAATGGGCCTGGCACTGGGTTTGAGGGCGCGGGTGAAAAAATCATTAAAGCTAGAATAATCCGCAAGAGACTCGTGTACGGCCTCGCTAGTGTCGATGTCAAAGCGTTTTATTGCTTGCCTGATAAGCAGGTTTTTCAGCCAGGGCGTTTCGGCTTCGGCCAGGTGGGCGACTAGCCGGGACATGCCATGCTGGGGCAGCAGGTATTGAAGCTGACAAAATAGGCGGCCTGTTAGACCCTGTGGGGTTGATGACGTGTCCCGATTCAAGGAGGCAGTTCCAGTCTAGGTGAGATGGAGGCTTTCGCGAATGTCGCGAAAGCTTTTCAGGCGAGCGTCGCTAATCAGTCCGTTCTGGCAGGCTTGTTCAAGGGCGCAGCCTGGATCGTCCCGGTGGCTGCAGTTGCGGAACCGGCATTGACCAAGAAAGTCTCTGAATTCAATAAACCCGTTAGCTAAGTCTGCTTCATTCAAATGTAGCAAACCGAACTCCCGCACGCCGGGGGAATCGATAATTCTACCGTCATTGGCCAGTGTATAGAGGTCCGTGGTGGTGGTCGTGTGACGACCCTTGGCTTTGGCATGGGACAGTTCCCCGGTCTTCACCTGGGCCGAAGGGCTAAGTGCGTTGATCAGTGATGATTTCCCAACGCCAGACTGGCCAACAAAAATGCTGACACGATCCGCCGACAGCTGACCCAATGTGTCGACGCCGATACCGGTTTTTGCGGAAGTCCGCACTACCCGATAGCCCAGTTTTAGATATTGGTTAGCGAGCTGGGTTAAAGGTTCAATCATGGCTCCTGGCATATCGGCTTTGTTAACAACTAACGTTGGCTCGATCTGGTGGTATTCACAGGCCACCAGATAGCGGTCAATCAAGGCAGCGTGGGCTTTGGGTTCGGGTGCAATCACTATCACAATATGATTGATGTTGGCTGCAACTGGCCGCACGATGCCGCGGCTATCGGGCCTTTCCAGTAGGCTGGTTCGTGGCAGTACACTGTAAATCACACCATAGGGTTCGCCGTCACGCCAGATCACTCGGTCGCCGCTTACCGGGGATTCGAGATGAGCGCGAAAGTAGCATCGGCGTCGGAGGTTGGGATTAGCCACGGAGGCGACATCGGCCTGGTTACTGTAGCGTGTTACCACCATGCCTTTCTGTTCAGGGCCTAACTGACCGGAATTCAGTAATGTCTCAATGACCTGGTCACTGGCTACAGCCTCAGTAGCTTTTTTCTGCTTTGCCCGGATTCTGTTTTGTTGCCGCAAGCTCAGTTTTGATTTCGCCATTCAGCGGTTTTCGGTGCCTGTTTTGACCGCCAAGCTTATAGCATAATGGGACTGGATGACATGATTTGAGCGGAGACAGCCTTGAACAACGGCTTCGACTTTCCAGGGAGTTACATTCCCCTGTTGGCTGTGCTTGCAGTTTCTACCCTGTTGCTAACCTTGGCCCACCAGTTTTTGATCCGGCGGGCCGAGGGGCACGCTCACCTGGCGCGCCATTTGTCCATGCTCCTCTTAACTGTCGCAGCGGTGATCGCCGCCCTTCTTGCTTTGCCCATTTCCGATTCCAGCCGGGGAGATTTGTTCGGTTTGTTCGGTCTTGTTATTACCGGAGTCTTTGCTCTGTCCTCAACCACTTTTGTCGCCAATGCCATGGCTGGGTTTATGTTGCGGGCGGTGGAGAGTTTTAAGCTGGGTGATTTTGTGCAGGTCAATGAACACTTTGGTCGGGTGACCGAACGCGGACTGTTTCACACTGAAATTCAGTCGGAGGACCGTGATTTGATAACGTTGCCTAACCTGTATCTAACCACACATCCTGTGAAAGTGGTGCGCGCATCGGGCACGGTGATTTCGTGTCAACTTTCTCTTGGTTATGACGTGCCTTATTACGAAGTGGAGCCATTGCTTGAGCAGGCCGCTTTGGACGCTGGTCTTGAAGACCCATTTATCCAGCTTACCAAATTGGGGGATCACGCGGTAAGTTACAAAGCAGCGGGCTTCTGCGCCGAGGTAAAACAGATGCTCACCCTGAAAACGCGCTTGCACAGAGCAATACTAGACCGGCTGCACGGGGCGGGTATAGAAATTCTATCGCCGACGGTCATGGCTCAGCGACGGCTGGACGACGAAAAAAAGTTAGTGGCGCCGCCTCGTCAGCCGGTCGTTGAGATCGAGTCGCGTGTGCCGGAGCGCGGGATTTTTGACAAGGCGGAACGGGTAGAGAAGATCAATGCCCTGCAGCAGGAGTTAAGTGATTTGAGGGAACTGGTCAAAACTGGAATAGCAACCGGAGGCAGTGAAGAGGAGCATGCAGCGCGCAGACATCAGGCTGAACAACGTATCCGAGAGCTGGAAAACATTATCCGTCTTGCCAGCGAAAACGGAGATCACAATTAGCGATTCAGGTAACAGGAATGTATATGGACCAACTTAATCTCATCTGGATCGATCTGGAAATGACCGGTCTGGATACCTTCAATGACAAAATAATAGAAATAGCCACCGTGGTGACTGATAAAAATCTCAAGGTGCTTGCCGAGGGGCCGACCTTGACCGTCAACCAAAGCGACGAAACTCTGGAAGCAATGGATGAGTGGAATACCCGTCAGCACGGTCAATCTGGCTTGACGGAGCGGGTGCGCAACAGCGAGCTATCCGCTGCCGAGGCGGAGCGTCAGACACTGGAGTTCCTCAAGGGCTGGGTGCCTGAAGGCAAATCGCCCATGTGCGGTAACTCCATCTGCCAGGACCGGCGTTTCATGGCGCGGGAAATGCCCCTGCTGGAGGCCTATTTTCATTATCGCAATCTTGATGTCAGTAGCATTAAGGAGCTAGTCGTCCGCTGGCGGCCGGAACTGCTGGGGGGATTCAGTAAAAAAGGCAGCCATTTGGCGCGGGATGATATTTATGATTCCATTGCCGAGCTGCAGTACTATCGCGAGCATTTTATCGTTGCTGGCTGAGCTAGCTCAATGTAGAGGCTAGTAAGTCACTGGTATCCGGTTCTGGCTCCATTGATCGAATTGATGGCTAACGATAAGCGCTTGGCCGGCAGTGTGTTATCAAAATAAATTAAAGTGAACCCCTAGAAAATACAGGAAAAACGATGATTGTAGACCCCATTCTCCCCCAGGAAAGAATCGAATCCATGCGCGCTGAAGGGTGGTGGCGAGATGAAAACCTCCTTGGCTACTTCGATGCGGCGCTGGCGGCTCAGCCCAATGATGTGGCCGTTGTCGATTACCGAACCGAGACAGGCGAGAAAATCAGTGTCACTTATGCAGAGCTGAATGAGCGGGCTAACAAAATCGCGGTGGCCCTGGCTCATTACGGGATCGAAAAACAGGATGTGGTGTCTTTCCAGTTGCCCAACTGGTGGGAGTTCGTGGCGGTGAATCTGGCCTGCCTGCGCATTGGCGCGGTGAGCAACCCCCTGATGCCCATATTCCGGGAGCGGGAACTGTCTTTCATGGTGGACTTCGCCGAGTCCAAAGTGCTTATTGTGCCCAAGACCTTTCGTGGTTTTGATCACGAGGAGATGATCGATAATATGCGCGATCAGCTGCCCCACCTGGAACATCTGTTTACCGTCGGCGGTAGCGGCGATACCAGTTTTGAAGACAAGCTGCTGAACCATTCCCTGGATACTGATGCCGATCAGCTATTTCGCGAGCGCCAGCTCGATCCGCTGGATGTGGTTTTGCTTATGTACACATCTGGCACCACCGGCATGCCCAAAGGGGTCATGCATTGCGCCAACACCTTTGTCTACAACGTCCACGAAATGGTGGCCCGTTGCCAGCTCACCCAGGACGATGACATTTTCATGGGTTCTCCCCTGGCCCACTTGACCGGTTTTATGTACGGCATGTGGATGCCCATGATGTTGAAAGCCAAGATGATTTTGCTGGACGTCTGGAACGTGAACATGGGCTGGCAGCTAATCTCGGAGGAGAACGCTTCGTTCGCCATGGGCGCAACGCCTTTCCTGGCCGATCTTACCGCTTCCGATAGAGCCGACGATTGTAATTCCACCCGTTTCCGCCTGTTTGTCTGTGGCGGCGCACCGATTCCGCGGGTCCTTGCCGAGACCGCCGCGGAGAAATTGTCCATCCATTTGATGGCTGTTTGGGGCATGAGCGAATGCGGCGTGGTGACCACCACGAAACTGGATGACCCCAAGGAAAAAGTTTTTGGCACCGACGGTGTTGCCGTGCCCGGCTGTACGGTAAAAATTGTCGACCCGGAAAGCCGGGAAGAATTACCCCGAGGTACGGAAGGTCTGTTGCTGGAGCGGGGTCCAGCCACCTTTATCGGTTATCTCAAGCGGCCCGAAGCCTATGATGTGGATGAGGAAGGCTTTTTTGATACCGGCGATCTGGCCACCATGGATGAGGACGGTTATATCCGCATCACCGGCCGTTCCAAGGACATCATTATTCGTGGTGGCGAAAACATTCCCGTGGTGGAGGTAGAGAATATTCTTTACCGTCACCCGGACGTCATCGATTGCGCGGTGGTTGCGATGCCGGACGAGCGCCTGGGCGAGCTGGGTTGTTGTTTTGTCACCCTGCAAGAAGGTGCAACGATGGGCTTTCAGGACATGATTCAATTTCTCAAGGACAACAAACTGGCGAAGAATTATCTGCCCGAGCATCTGGAGGTGGTGAACGATATGCCGCGCACGGCCAGTGGTAAAATCCAGAAATTCCAGTTGCGTGAAGCTGCTAAAAGCATTCGCAAATCCTAAATCCCAACCGGGAATACAACGTGAGGAATGTGCATGACCATCCCCTGGTTATCCGAAGAAGACCTGTTTATTAAAGAAACCGCCGAGCGCTTTGCTCGCGAGCGCCTGCGGGAAGGTTATCAAGCCCGTTGTAACGACCACCATCTGGATCGGGAGCTGCTGAGCGAGATGGGCGCCCTCGGCCTGATTGCGCCGACTTTTTCCGAAGAATTTGGCGGTATTGGCTCCAGCAGCCTGGTTTCGGGAGTCATTTGTGAGGCCATTGCTTACGCGGACATGAATATCAGCTACATGTGCATGACCACACCCCTGATCGGTAGCGTGATTGAAAAGTACGGCAACGAAGACATGAAAGCCGAGGTCTTGCCACAGATGGCGGCGGGTCAACTTATTGTGCAACTGGGTTTGAGCGAGCCCCGCGGCGGTTCCGATGCCGCCAACCTGATTGTTAAGGCCGAAAAGAAAGGTGACAAGTACATAGTCAATGGTGAAAAAACTTCCATCAGCTACGGTGATCAGGCGGAGATGATGCTCCTGTTTGCTCGCACTGACCAGGACTCGCCCGGCGCCCGTGGCGTGTCGGCTTTTCTGGTGCCGCTGGATCTGCCGGGTGTCACCTGCACCCATTTTGACGACATCGGTACGCGTCCGGTGGGCCGCGGACAGGTGTTTTTTGACGATGTGGAAATTCCCGAAACCGCTCTGTTGGGCAACGAGGGAGAGGGTTTTACCAAGGTGATGGAGGGCTTTGACCTGAGCCGGATTCTTATCGCCCTGCAATGTGTCGGCACCGCCCAGGCCTCCGTCGATGAAACCTGGGAGTACATTCAGGAGCGGGAAGCTTTTGGTCGGCCCCTGGCCAAATTCCAGGGCACCACCTTCCCCCTGGCCGAACACGAGAGCATGCTTGCCGCTGTGCGTGCCCTATCCCACCAATCCTTGATGATGCGGGACAAAGGCGTCCCCCACACCAGTGAAGCGGCGATGGTGAAATGGATGGGACCCAAATGGGCCACGGACATTATCCAGAGCTGTATACAACTGAATGGCCATTACGGCTACACCACTGAATTGCCCCACCACCAGCGCATGATGGATGTCATGGGTCTGCAAATCGGCGATGGCACCGCGCAAATTATGAAGACAATTATTGCCCGGGAGAAAATCGGGCCGATCGGTGTGGCCTATAAGTAAGCCGCGGGAGCTTGCTTATCCGCAACCCTTAAGCGGAAGTGTTAAAAAAAAGCCGGCATTGATTGCCGGCTTTTTATCGTGCTGCGGTGAGTGAAGATTTATTTCAGCTTCATGCAATTGGCATAGTAGCTGGTGGTTGCGGGCCAGTCACTGAATACACCCAGTACGCCCACATCCTGGGCCAGCACATCCAGCACTTCCATCATATCGCCATCGTTGTCGATGAGCTCAGCGGTGGTTTGATAATACCAGCCGCCGCCGCTAGCCAGTGGCCCTGATCGCTCCAGCGTCCAGGTGATGATCTCCAGGCCGGCGGCCTTCGCGGCCTTAGCGTAGACCGATGGAACAAGCTCACCGTTTTCGATGCTCAGCAACATCCACATGGGTGGAGCAATGGCATGAACGTTTTGCGCCACCAGGGCTTCCATGCTGGGATTCCAGGTGGCTGGGTCGGTGTGGTCAAAACCGACATCACCATAACGGCCATCCAGATACACTGCCTGCTCGCCAAATGCCGGCTCCTGATTGATCCAGTACAACACATCATCAAGATTGAAGGATTGTGGCCATACCTTATCGGCTGGTACGCCCGCAGCTTTGTATTCATCCAGAAGTTTTTGCGCGTAATCTTCCTGGCTAAAGCCATCAAAGGGCATCTCCACGTCGGGGGACTTTAGTTCCGGTGTAAATTTGGCGCCCAGCTGGCGAAACAGCTCGATACTTTCTGCGTGGCTCAGTAGTGTTCCCCTGGAGGTATAGAGATCGGTGCGCCAGTTCGCCGTGGCATCCATATACTGTGCGACGCTGGTGGCAGCGCTGTCGGCTGCATCCATTTTACCTTCCAGTGTTTTGAACTCGGCGAGGGTTATGTCACTGGTACAGCATTTGGCGCTTGCGGGTTCGAGGACTTCACCATCCGGGCCGATGAGGGCAGGCGTAAAACCTTCACTGCATTTTTCGGCTAAATCAGTGGCCAGGATGTTGGTGGTGGTATGCAGGTCGCATTGGGAGTGGCGGCAGACCAGCGCCTTATCCCTGGTGAAGGTGACATCGCATTCGAGAATCCCAGCTCCCATGCGTGCTGCAGCCTCATAGGATTCCCGCGTGTGTTCCGGAAACTGCATGGGGGCGCCACGGTGACCGATGGAAAAATCGGTCTGGCGAAAATGTGGGGTTTTCATGCAGGCCAGAAGTTCGCTCTTGAGCGGGCTGCTATCCATGTCGTTTACCAGAAAATAGGGCCGGGGTCCCAGTTGCACAATGGGATCGGCGCTATTACCGGGTGCGGCGTGGGTTGGGGCAGGTAAATTCAAGCTGACTAAAGCGGCCAGGGCCACAGTGATGGAGCGAAAACGAATTGCGGTCATCGCGGACTCCCTGTAATTCATCAATGTAAAGGCAATGGGGTGAAAGGCGCGGTGCTAGCGCCTGACGAAAAAAGTAAGGAATTCATGTGTCAGTTGCATGCCAGCCAGAAGGCGTGACGATGAACTTTTAGTGGAAGCTTCAGGCTTGCGCCTGGGTCGTTAATGGTGAGAAATGGACGCTCCTTAGGGAGTGCGGGTTGTACGGGGTAGGCTTGCCAGCATTGTAGGGTGGGCGCTAGAGAATATTCACGCCGAGTGCTCGGGCTGCTTCGCTGGGGCTTGCCGTTTCACGACCCAGCAGGCTCGCTAGCTCCGTGACTTTAGCAATGACTTCTTCATTGGTCGGTGGCTGACGCTCATTGATTTCCAGATAAGGCCAGTCGCCCAGGCCAATGGAAACATGCCCGCCTTCGTTGATAATCCTGGGTAGCAGCGGAAATAGATCGCCGCCGTGATTCATGGCCGTCCAGACAATATTTTTGTCTTTGGGGATAAATGCCGTGTGTGCATCCAGGCCCTGTTCGGTGCCGGGATGGGCGGCGGGCAGATCGTCGCCGGTCATAATCAGACAGGCGTAAGCGGGTTCTGCAATCAGGTTCATGTCCATAAAGGCCAGAAACTGGCGGGTGAAACCCACGTTCCAGAGTGATGCGTAGGGCCTAACGGTGCTTTTTTTCAGGCGTTCGGCGAAATATTGCAGCGTCTTTGTGGTGTTCGTGTAGACCGCTTCGGTACTGCGAAACTTTTTGGCGTCAGGGTCATAGGCATCGATATTGGTAGTGCCCATATCCAGCGGCGCGAAATGGGGCCGGGTGGCGGGGTCCCCCGCCAATTCCAGAATCGGCTGAATCCGCTCGCTGGCATCGCCATCGTTGGCGAAGGCGCCCAGGGTGGGGTGAATCAGAATATCGCTGCGGGCTCTGATGCGCTGAATAATATCGGCATAGACCTCGATCCGGTGCTCGGGTTCGCCTTCGGCGGTGCGGGCATGAAAGTGCACGATAGAAGCGCCCGCCTCCCGGCAGTGGGCCGCGGTTTCGGCAATTTCTTCCGGCATCCACGGCACATTGGGGTTCTGCCCGCGACCTGCGTATTCATTAATACGGGCTTCGATAATCAGCTTGTTCATGGGCCCTCTCCATCAAAGGCCGGCGGGCGCCGGCCTGGTTCAATGGCGGTTGGATTCAGTCGAAAGTAATGACCGCCCGGTTGATTTCACCGCTATCCAGCAGGCTGAAGGCCTTGTTGATATCGCCCAGGCTCATGCGGTCGGTGATCATGGAGTCCAGATCCAGTCGGCCCTGCTTGTAGAAATCCAGGTAGTGCAGGGCGTCAATATGGAAGCGGTTGGAGCCCATAAAGCAGCCGGTGATGGATTTTTCCAGGTAAAAATGGCCCGGGTCTACTTCGAGCTTTTGTCCCGTCGGAATTGCGCCGACGATCACGGCCAGGCCCTTGGGCGCCAGGGAATAGAAGCATTGCCTGGACAACTGGGGCACGCCCACGGCGTCGAAGGCGTAATCAACGCCACCACCACTGAGTTTTTTCAGCGCTTTGACCGGATCGCCGTCCGGGCTGTCTGGTCCACCCAACAGGGTGTGGGTGGCGCCGAATTTTTTCGCGGTTTCGAGCTTCGAGGGCACCAGGTCGATGGCGATGATCTGCCGTGCCCCAGCAATGCGCGCGCCCTGGATAATGGAAATGCCAATGCCGCCGACGCCGAATACCGCCACCGAGGAACCGGGTTTAACCTGTGCGGTATTAAGTGCCGCGCCCACACCCGTGGTCACTGCGCAGCCCACCAGCGCGGCGCTTGCCAGGGGAATATCCTTGTCGATTTTGACCACGGCGGATTCGTGCACCAGCATTTTTTCGCAGAAGGCCGATAGGTCGGCAAATTGGGTCAGCTTTTCCCCGTTCAGGGACAGGCGCGGGGTGTCGCCTTTTTTGCGCTGGCACTGGCGGCGATCCATGCAGAGATAGGGGCGACCTTGCAGGCATTGATTACATTTGCCACAAAACATCGAGGTGCAGGCGATAACATGATCGCCCACCTCGACGGAGTTCACCTCTGAACCCACCGCTTCGACGACCCCCGCCGGCTCATGGCCGGGGACGGTTGGGATCGGCCCAAGGATAGCGCCTTTAGCAAAATGGACGTCACTGTGGCAGACGCCGCAGGCGGCGGTGCGTACCAGCACCTCGTTGGGACGCGGATCGTCGATGTCGATCTGTTCGATGGTGAGGTCTTTGCCGATCTCGGTAAACACTGCTGCATTGGCTTTCATGGTTGCCCCCTGAGTCATTGTTGGTATAAGAAGAAATAACGCGACACCGAAAGTTGTTTTTGATAATAGCAAAAGCCGGAGTCAGGGGAAGTGCCTTTGTGCATATTGAGCCAATGCCCGGTGAAACTGGCTGGCGAGTGAAGTCAAGCGGCAGTGTTCGCCAGCCAGATAAATTCATAGGGCGCTAGATGAACCTTCGCCTGAAGGTCGGCGTGTTCGTTACCGGTCACCAGGTCAAACCAGTCATCGGTATTGATCAGGTTGAGATCACAGAGGGAAATGGTCTGGGCCTGATCGGTGACGTTGTACAGACAAAATACGTTCTGTTGGCGGTCGATGCTTTGGCGCCAGAAGGCGAAAATCCGGTTCAGGTTGTCCGTGCCCGGCAGGTGCAGGGTGAATTGGGTGGCGTTGGGGTGAAAGCAGGGATTGGCTTTGCGGATCTTGATCAGTCGGGTAAGGGCCTCGAAAACCCGTTGGTGTTCGCTACCATTGTTGAGCTGTTGTTCCAGAAGCGCCCGATCCCAGTTATGGCGATTGATGGCGCGGTTGTGCCCCGTGCGCTGCAGTTTCTCGTTGTCATTATGTGTGGCGACCAGGCTGTGAAAGTAAAAGGCGGGGATGCCTTCCAGAGCCAGCATAATGGCGTGTGCGCAGAGAAAGCGCTCGTGGTTGTATGAGTCGGAGCCCTTGACTGTCCCCTGCAGGGCATCGTAGAGGCTGATGTTGATTTCGTAGGGTCTAGCCTCGGGGCTATTGTGGTTAAGGGCTCGCCAGGAAATATGCCCGCCAAATTTTTGCAGGGTTTCGGCCAGCACCAGTATTTCTTCGTCGCTGAGCAAACCCTCCGCCGGGCGCAGTCCGAGGCCGTCATGGGAGGCGATAAAGTTCAGGTAGGTGGTGCCATTGCGCGCTGGGGGCATGCTCATCATCCAGGTGCGTAAGTACTGGCAGTCTCCGGTGATGAGAGTATTGACCAGCAGGGGGGGCAGCGAGAAGTTGTAAATGATGTGCGCTTCGTTGGCATTGCCAAAATAAGACAGATTTTCGCGATTGGGGATATTGGTTTCGGTAATCAGTAAGGCGTCGGGGTTAGTGTGTTCGACCAGGGTTCGCAGCAGGCGCACAATCTCGTGGGTTTGAGGCAGGTTCAGGCAGTCGGTGCCAATAATCTTCCAGACAAAAGCGATGGCGTCGAGCCGGAAAATATCAACGCCACTGCGCAGGTAAAAAGCTACGATTTTAATAAACTCCAGCAGCACCCGGGGGTTGGCGAAGTCTAGATCGACCTGGTCGTGGCTGAAGGTGCACCAGACGTGGCGTTCGCCAGCGGCGGTTTCCACCTTTTTTAGCAGCGGGCTAGTGCGGGGGCGTACGACCTGGCTGAGGTCGTCTTCCAGACCGACTGTGACGAAGTAATCGCGACCGGGTTCCATGTCTTCGAGAAAATTCAGAAACCACTGGCTTTGTGACGAACAATGGTTGATCACCAGGTCGGCCATCAGTTTAAAGTGCCGGGTCAGTTCGCCAATGTCCTGCCAGGTACCTAGGCGCTCCTCCACTTGCAAATAGTCAACCACGGCGAAGCCGTCATCAGAGCTAAAGGGATAAAATGGCAGCACATGGACAATGGAGGCGATATCGCTTAGATGCTGGCAAAAAAAGTCCTTGAGAGAATGCAGGGGTTTAACGCCAGTCTCGACGATGGTGTCGGCGTAGGTAATTACCGCGATGTCTCTTTCGTCCCAATGGTTTTCAAAGGGGTGGCTTGGGTGGTAATCCGACTTAAAACCCATGATGGCGATGACTTCATCGCACAGACTGTCGACATCGGTGTTTGGATACAGGTGGCTGAGGTGGTTGATGATGCGAAAACGCAGTTCCACCATTGGGCTTGGGTCGGTCATGGTGTCCATTGGCGGCTCAACGGGGCGAGAACTCATTCTGGTCGGTTTCCACCGCCGTATGCATTTGTTCCAAAATGTCGGGGATGGCGCTGATTACCCGGTTCCAGGTGGGAATAAAGGGCGTTTCCATTGGGCGGTCCAGGAAGTGGTTGCCGGCTTTGATAATATTCTCGGCAAACAACTCCACGGCGCTTTCTTCTTCATGAATATCCAGGTTGAGACCATTGATCAGGGCATCGTTGCGGTAGGTTTCAACGAAATCCAGTGCGATGCGGAAATAACTGGCCTTGATGGTGCGGAAAGTCTCCTGATTAAACACTACACCGATGGTGGCTAGTTTGCGAAACAGGGCCTTGCAGATGTCGATGGACATGCGGGACAGGCCCTGAGTGTCGTTGTCCATGGATATGTCCTGGTGCTTGTGGTCATAGGTTTCCGCGATATCCACCTGGCAGATGCGGTTGGTGGCATAGTTGCGCTTCATTTCCGACAGTACACCGACCTCCAGACCCCAGTCGCTGGGAATACGAATATCGCTGAGGACTCCCCGGCGCATGGCAAACTCCCCGGCCAGTGGGTAGCGGAAGCTGTCCAGATAATCCAGATAATCCATCGGCCCCAGGACTTTTTTCAGCGCGCGAATCAGTGGTGTAACCAGAAGACGGCTGACACGGCCATTGATACGTCCATCAGCCACTCGCGCGTAATAGCCCTTGCAGAATTCATAGTTGAAGGCCGGGTTGGCCACCGGATACATGAGCCGGGCGAGCAGGGCGCGGTCGTAGGTGAGGATGTCGCAGTCATGGAGGGCGATGGCCCTGCCGATATTCGAGCACATCACATAACCCATGCAATACCAGACATTACGGCCCTTGCCCAACTCCCGTGGCGCCAGGCCGTGTTCCTGTAGCATCTTGTCAATGGCCTGTAGCCGGGGGCCATCATTCCAGAGTACGCGAAAGCGCTGGGGCAGGCGGGAAAAGAACGCAAGAGCGTGGCGGTATTCCTCTTCCGTGGCGCGATCCAGGCCAATGACGATTTCGCTGAGATAGGGCACGTGGCACAGATGATCGACAATATTGGGTAGCGCCGCGCCCTCTAGTTCGGAAAATAACGAGGGCAGTATCAGAGACATGGGCCTGGTGCGAGAAAACCCCATCAGTTCGTCTTCCAGATCGGCCAGCGGGCGGTCTGAGAGGTTGTGCAGGGTGGTAATGATGCCATTCTGGTAAAAATCGCTCATAAAGCCTCCATGGCGTTAACTGTTATATAACCAAGTTCGTTAAGTACCCGGGACAGACTTTCCGCCCAGCCTTGTGGACCGGTTTGAGTACTGATACGCGGGTTGGGGTGATTAATCCTTGGTGGGGCGTGGACTGGTGAGCGAATAACGATGGCATGATCGGCGGCTTCCAGCATGGCTCGATCATTGTCGCTGTCGCCCAGTGCAATCGTAACAAGCGCGCCCTCGCAGCCGGTGGCTGTGTCACTGAACCAGTGGTCCACGACCCGTGCCATCGCCTGACCTTTGTCGACCTGACCAAGTACGTGAACAAAGCGCCCTCCGCGTAGAAGGCTGAGCGAGTGTGTTGCCAATTCGGTGCCAAAATCCTTTAACGCTTCCGGCTCGTCCTGCCAGACCAGTGGCTCGGAAAAATGACGTTCCCGCGCTTGGCGTGCCTGAATCGGGTTTAGACCGGTCAGCGCCACCACCTCTGCCTCCGTCATGGAATGAAAGCCCTGGAAGCGGAAGGAACGACGGAGCGGTTCAAGCATGGACAGGATAAACGAGCGCTCGGCTCCAAGGGCTATCAGGCGATAATCCCCGGCATTGGTTGGTATCGAATGGGGTGTTCCTTCTGGCACTGGGTAAGTTTCCGGCACCGCGATACCGCCGCCATTTTCAAGGATCAGGGGGTGGCGATTTCCCAGCGCTTTAGCCAGATCCCGCAACTCGGCCAGGGTTTTACTGGTATTTAAAATCCAGGGAATGTTGGCCTGGTTAAGGTAATCAATGGTGGGCAGGGCGGCTTCGAAACTGTAGTCGTTATGGTCCAGCAGGGTGCCATCCAGGTCGGTAAAGATCAGTGTGCGGGTGGTGGGACTCATGGCGTAGCCGACTTTACTGGGTTCTGGTAGATCACGTCAGTGACCTGATGATCGCGATCAAGCTTTAGGAGCACATCGGCTTGGTCGGGCAAATCCTCAAGGCTTTGGCGGGTCAGGCGCTCGTAGTGCTGGATAAAGCGTTCTATTTCCTGGGTATTCATAAGGCCGGTGGCTTCCCCTTTAAACTTCTCGGCCAACTTTTGTTCCTGCTCCAGCCGCCAGTTTTTTACCGAATCAAAATCTGGCACCTGCAAAAATATCAGGTAGTCGATTTGCCCGAACAGCTGACGGTAGGCACCCTGAAGTTGCTGATTAACGTAGCTTCTCCAGATGCCCTGCTTATCTTCCTCTGCTTCCAGTTGGTTAAGCGGTTGAGTCAGTTCTTCCGGGTTAACCGCTTGCGCGCCCACGCACCAGCCCTCGAAAAGAATAAGGTCGACGGGGCCTGTAATCGTGTCCCATTCGTCAGGATGAAATCGGTCGTCAGTGGCTTTATTGAATCGTGGCAGGTGCAAAAGCTGGCCTTTTTCCAGTGTTTTCAGCTGGTTGATAATGCTCAGTCCCAGCGTGACATCGTGGGTGCCGGGGACGCCTCGTGTTTGTAGCAGGGGGTGCACAGATCGTGCCAGACCGGCCCGTTCAGCGTGGGTGAGGTAGAGATCATCAATGGATACCACGGCCACCCGCCAGTGATATTTGCTTTCGAGCACTAGCTTCAATAAGGCACTCATGGTGGACTTACCGCTGCCCTGGGCGCCGTTGATGCCTATTACGGGCGTGCTTGGCCCCTCTGCGGATCGAAACAGCCATTCCGCCAGGGGCAAGTAATAACGCACCAACGTGGTGCGAAATGCCGGCGGCAGACTTTCCTGCTTTAGAAATTCAGAAAGCTGGCGAGTGAGTGTGTGGTTCAATTGTGTTGCGTCCAAAGTGAAAGAATCGAAGCCCAGTGAGTCTAGTGTCCGCGCCGATAGTGTGACAGTAACAATTTTTTAGGTTCCGGCAACAAATCCAATTGATAATAATTATCAGTGACGTTAACGTATGGCGCTGCGCTAACCAGTCATTAGTTCAACCCCAAGATGTTTTTACAGTAACCAGGAGATCAGTATGACCATAAAAACCGGTGACAAGGTACCAGAAGGACGTTTCAATGTAATGAACGAAGACGGGCCGGGTTCCCTGAGCACAAAGGATTTGTTCGGTGGCAAAAAAGTGGTGATTTTTTCCGTGCCGGGCGCTTTTACTCCGACGTGTTCACGTCAGCACTTACCGGGTTTTGTGGATAAAGCTGATGAAATCAAAGCCAAGGGAGTGGATACCGTCGCCTGCACTGCGGTCAACGACGTGTTTGTGATGGACGCCTGGGGCAAGTCCGCCAATGCTGGTGATAAAGTGTTGATGCTGGCCGATGGCAACGGGGAATACGCCAAGGCACTGGGCCTGGAAATGGACGGTACGGGTTTCGGCCTCGGCATGCGCGGCGCGCGTTTTGCCCTGGTGGTCGAAGATGGCACTGTGACCAAGACTTTTATTGAGGAAGCTGGTTCCTTTGAAGTCAGCTCGGCCGAGAACGTACTGGCCAATTTATAAGCGCCTAATACGCGTTCTTTATACCGAGCGATAAAAAACCGGGCTAATCCCCGGTTTTTTTATCGCTCGAGGATTTCACCGCCTGCGTTATGGACTTTTTATAATGGCCTAGCGAAGGCTCGTTGCGCCCGATCAGGACTTCTTTGAGGGCGTGTGATAAATAGCCGCGCTCGATATCTTCCGAGATCGCGTAGTCCTCTTCATCCACGGTTTTGAAAGCCAGGTCGATATTGGCGTCCCAGTGTTTGCGGGCGCTTTCGCTGGTGACCGGTTCGGGGATGTAACAGTCGAAGCGGATCACGCATTCATCGACCCGCTCCTTGGAGGGGAACACCCGCCAGGTTTCCACGTGGTCGGCCTGGACAACGAAAATGGTGTTGGGGAAAAGCTGGTAGGAAAGTCCAGTGTGAGTAATAAAATCCCATTCACTTTCTGGCCGGTCGCGCAGAGTTTCGATACTGCGGCGGATCACCGCTTCCCGGTGGTTCAGGCCAAAGTCTTCAAACAGGCAGAGGTTGTGGAAGAACAGCGGTGCCACGGTATTCTTGTGCAGGGTGTTGAAGTGGTAGGCTTCCAGGAAGGTCTCGATGGGCTGTTTCCAGTTGGCACGCCGGGTAATCGTGCGGGTCATATCGGCGTGGTAACCGCCGAACTGGTAACTGGCCAGTTCATCGCTCAGTCCACCCAGGTGATCGGTCAGTTGTTGTTCGATATGCGCGGCACCGTTTCTGTCGGGCGTGGGTATTACCCAGATCATGCCGTCTTTTTCCACGGTGGGTAGGGCAATCAAGCCCATTTTTTCCTGCTCGACACCGGGAAAGGAACGCTTGTCCGGCAGGCCTACCAACTCACCCCGTTGGTTGTAGTTCCAGGCGTGGTAGGGACAGATAAAGCTGGCGTTGCGGCCGCAGCCCTTGGCCAGGGGCGCGCCGCGGTGGCGGCACATATTAACAAAGGCCCGCGCTACGCCGTCGTCTCCCCGCACCAGCAACGTTGGAATTTCTCCCAGATCTTCGGCGAGGAAATCTCCGGGCTCGGGAATTAGACCCGAAAGGCCCATAAATAGTGGGAAGTCCCGAAACAGGGTGCTTTTCTCGCGGTTCAACCAATCCGGGCAGGTGTATTCGCTCACCGGGTGGCGCAGGACATCCCGACCCATATCCGTGGTTCCCTGGTCGATATGGGCAAAAGCTTTTTTGGTTAACGCCACTTGCAGTGCGTGTTGCATGGTCTTGCTCCTACCTGATTCCATTCCATCAGTTATTTGTTATCTGTGTTTGCCTTTGCCCGCCGCTGCTTAACACGGGTGTTGCAGGCAAGCCAAGGCCGGCATCGCTATTCCCGGATTAGGTAATCATTTTGCGCTATGGCAGAATCGGCGGTCCATTTTATTTTCAAAACTCACAGTTAGCAAAGAGGAGCAATTATGGACGTCGGCGTCGTTATGGCCTTTCAGAGCAGTCACAATCAACCCCTGTCGGACCTGGAGATTTACCAGAAGGAAATCGAGGTCGCCAAGATGGTGGAGCCTCTGGGATTTAATTCCATCTGGGGGGTTGAGCACCACTTTACCAATTACACCATGTGTCCCAACCCTATCGAGTTTCTTACCTATATGTCGGCGATAACCACCACGCTGAAACTGGGTACCGCGGCAATGATTCTGCCCTGGCACAAGGATCCCCTGCGTATTGCCACCGATCTGGCCATGCTGGATAACCTGTCCAATGGTCGTGTGATTGTCGGTCTTGGTCGTGGCCTGGGGCGGGTGGAATACGATGGCTTTGGTGTTGAAATGGCGACTTCCCGCGATCGGTTTAACGAGGCGGCGCCGATGATTCTCAATGCGCTTGAGACCGGAGTCATGGCCGAGCACCACGGTGAATTCTTCGATCAAATCGAAGTGGATCTGCGGCCCCGGCCCTTCAAAAGCTATAAAGACCGCACTTATATTGTTTCCATGTCACCGGATACCGTGCCCCATGCAGCGCGTCTGGGTGGCACCATGATGACTTTCGCCGTTGGCCCCTGGACTGCTCGGGCCAAGGATATTGGTCAGTTCCGCGAGTTGTTCGAAAAAGAGCATAACCGGCCGGCGCCGCCGACCTCGGCGAATATTTTCACGGTCTGTGACAAGGATCCTGGTCGGGCCAAGGATATGGCTTATAAATACATGGGCGACTACTGGGAATCGGCCATGGCTCACTACGAAATGAAGGGCAAGCATTTCGATAGTATTAAGGGCTACGAGCACTACGGGCGTTCAGCCGTGGCCATGCGCGAGGACGCCAGGCGCGTTACTGAGCAATATGTCGAGCAGCAGATATACGGCACGCCCGAGCAGTGTCTGGAAAAACTGCGTGGCATCGAAGACATCGTAGGCCCCATCGAGTTGAATTGCTTTTTCACCTATGCCGGCATGGATTACGACTACGCCAAGCAGAGCATGACTTTATTTGCAGAAGAAGCTTTACCGGCTTTGAAAAAGTGGGAATACAAGGAAAGCGCTGCGTAAATCTCAAGGCTGTGCATAGGTAAAACGTTTGATAAGGCAACCAAGGTTGCCTTTTTTTGTGCAGCCAAACCATTTATGCGATGAATGGGGGAATTCGCGGATTGCCTCGGGAGGTGCCTGGCTGAAAATCACAGCGCACGCAAGAGGCGTTTGAGCGGTCGAATAAGGATTGTGCGTATACGCTTGTGCAGTCGATAGACCTTTGGCTGGTTATCCAGCAAAACCTGCTCCTCGTGATTGATAGGATGATCGGGAAAATGCTCTTGCCGCAGATTTAACAGGGATATTCGGTCAATACGGGCCATGGTTTGCCAGGCCCAGCGTTTCAGGGCGGATACCCGTTTGTCCAGCACCAGCGCCGAGGCAAAATCGATCAGGGAGGGTTGCCCATCGCTGTGCAGGAGCAGGTTGGTATTGTGGATGTCGCCGTGGGTGACTCCTCTTTCGTGCAGTCTGGTGAGCAGATTGAACGCGCGGCTAAAAAAGTCGGGACTCAGATTGCTTGTTCTTACGCAAGCGTCGTGTTCAAACGAGCGACGAGGTCGGGGCAAGACGCTGGCTTCCAGGCGATTCATCACCAGTGCCGGGCCTTCAATAACACCGATTATGCCGGGAACGCCCTCTATATCCTCCAGTGCCGCCAACACGCTCGCTTCCTTGTTTACCGTCCACCGACCCAGGGTATTTCTGACCAGGGCGCTGCAGCGGGAAAAATCCTTAATGCAAAGCTGCGTTTCTTGCCAGTCGAGGAAATAGATTTGGGGCTTGAAAGCTGAATGCTTGGTATCCAGTAAGCGCCAGTCCACTTGCTCGAATTCTGTTCTGCTAAGGGGGTGGTTATTCATCCGTGAAGATCACTTACTGCGAGATTTATTCGGTTTCGGGTCGGCGTTGATGAAACAATGGTAGTGATAGAGGTATTGTAGACTTGAGCGGATCGATAAAGTTGTGAAAAGCGGCATATATTTTCAAACCATGATGGTTTCACGACACGTGGTAAGAAAGAAATCTCTTGGAGTGCGGACTTTGAGCCCACGGCGGAGCAGCTATATTCAGCCCCGGCGCTGCTTTGCTGCGACTGTCTTTAGGTTGGGATAATTGGTGGGCCCACCAGGACTTGAACCTGGGACCAATCGATTATGAGTCGACTGCTCTAACCAACTGAGCTATGGGCCCGTGACAACGGAAATGGTCGCGGGCGGGATTATAGAGGGCTTTATAGCCACCGGCCAGATCGCGATGTGGTTCATATGTCTGGCGGGTGGCAGTGGCCGATATTGGCTGGCTGGGACTCGCTCCCTATTCGTCCAGAAAGCTGCGCATATGGTCTGATCGCGAGGGGTGTCGCAATTTGCGCAGGGCTTTGGCTTCGATCTGACGAATACGTTCGCGGGTGACGTCAAACTGTTTGCCCACTTCCTCTAGGGTGTGATCGGTATTCATGTCGATACCGAAACGCATACGCAAAACCTTGGCTTCCCGGGCGGTTAGACCGTTGAGGACTTCGTGGGTGGCTTCAGTGAGGCTCACCTGGGTAGCGGCATTGATCGGGGATTCGATGTTGATGTCCTCGATAAAATCGCCCAGATGGGAGTCTTCGTCGTCGCCGATGGGGGTTTCCAGGGAAATCGGTTCCTTGGCGATTTTCAGCACCTTGCGAATTTTGTCCTCGGGCAGATCCATGCGTTCACCGAGCTCTTCCGGGGTTGGCTCGCGGCCCATCTCCTGAAGCATTTGCCGGGAGATGCGATTAAGTTTGTTGATGGTCTCAATCATGTGAACCGGGATGCGGATGGTGCGTGCCTGATCGGCGATGGAGCGCGTGATGGCCTGACG
>DLXZ01000226.1:3702-10706 GCA_003448675.1 Porticoccaceae bacterium | reverse complement strand
GGTATTCGAACTTGTCGACGGCTTTCATCAGGCCGATATTACCTTCCTGAATCAGGTCGAGGAATTGCAGGCCGCGATTGGTGTATTTCTTGGCGATGGAGATCACCAGACGCAGGTTGGCCTCAACCATTTCTTTTTTGGCGCGCCGCGATTTGGCTTCACCGATGGACATGCGTCGGTTGATGTCCTTGATCTCGGCAATGGCAAGGCCGCTGCTCTCTTCGAGGTCGAGTAATTTTTGTTGTTCGTTGCTGATGGCTTCCTGATGCTCGCGAATAGCGGATGCGTAGGCCTGCTTGCGACGCCCCAGGTTGCTGGCCCAGCGCAGATTACTCTCGTTGCCGGGGAAATTGTCAATAAAGTCCTTGCGGGACATACCGCACTGGCGCACACAGATGGTCATGATATTCCGTTCATGTTGCCGGATGGCACCCAGTGTGGCCCGCACCGCCTGGATCAGCGGATCGTATTGCCGGGGTGTGAGTTTGAAGTACTTAAACAGCTCTCCCAGCTCCGCTAGGTTTTTCTGCGCCGCTGAGTGGGTGCGACCATTGCGTGCGATAGAGCGTTTGGTTTTGTCGTTTTGTTTGCGCAGCGCCTTGAAGCGGGCCAGGGCTTCCATCGGGTCCAACCCGCCTTCATTCTCATCTTCGCTGTCATCGTCGCCGGCCTCGGCTTTTTTATTGGCCTGTTCCAGCGCCGAGGGGACGTGCTCCACCGGGTTGAGGTAGCCAGCGATGATGTCGGTGAGCTTGCGCTCGCCGGTGTCGATGAGGTCATATTCATTAAGTACCCGGTCGACATTGCCCGGCCAGCCGGATACAGCGGCCATGACTTCCCGGATGCCTTCTTCTATGCGTTTGGCGATTGCGATTTCACCTTCGCGAGTGAGCAGCTCGACGGTGCCCATTTCACGCATATACATGCGCACCGGATCGGTGGTGCGATGTTGTTCGGTTTCCACGGCTGCCAGCGCTGCCGCGGCTTCAGCCGAGGCAATTTCATCGGCGGTGTTATCGCCGGTGGTGATCAACAGGGTGTCCGCATCGGGTGCGGCTTCAAACACATTGATGCCCATGTCGTTGATCATCTGGATGATGTCTTCGACCTGATCGGGATCAGAGATATCCTCGGGCAGGTGATCATTCACCTCGGCATAAGTGAGAAAGCCCTGCTCACGTCCCTTGGCTATCAGTTCCTTGATCCGGGATTGTTCATTGGCGGTTTGGGTCATAGGGTATCCGTGGTCCGATTGTCCTGGTTTTGGGGCGGCAGATAAACCGCGCAATTGTATATGATTTATGGGGTTTTGTCTTGCAATTACAAGTGTAGACAGCCCTCAGCTATTTGTCGTGTTGGTTTTTGCAAGTATCTGTTTTAGCTGTGCAATTAATTCATTCTCCACGCCTTCGGCGCTGAGTTTTTGCCACAATTCAATGGCTGTCTTTCGGTTTGCTTCGCTAAGGCTGGGCTGGCTTTCGAGGTGGTTGAGCAGTTGCTCAACTGGCAGATTTCTTTGCGCATCTTTCAGTAAACTTTCAAGTATGTCGTTAAACAGCTCCTCAATCGATACTTGAGCGGGGTCAATTTCGGTAATTAGTTCGCTGTTGACGATGTTGTTGAGGCGCCCCTTTGCTTCGGCCCCGTGTGTGCCATGCCAGTGCCCCAGCAGGATATAAAGGGGCATATCCGGCTGTTTCTGGATCAGCTCGACCACTTCAAACAATAAATCCATCCCAGCAGTGTCCAGTGTTTTTAATTGCTCGATCTGCTCACTATTTATGTTGTGAATCAATTGGGGATGGTGGGCCAGCAAACCGGTAAGCCAGTGGGTTGGTGATAATTTGACTCTTTTACCCTGGTAGCTGGCATGCTCATTTAGATGGGCCCTCTCCAGGGGTGGGATATCCGTTTCTGGATGCGGGGCCGGAGGCCAGGGCTGGCCGTCAGCTTGGTGAACTTCATAGTTATAGTCTTCCTCTGATATGTACTCGGGAGGCGGCGCGGTATCCGGGGCAGTCGAGCTTTCTTTCGTCCCCAATGGGGCGCTGGCTAAAAGTTGCTTAAGTGTGTCCGGTGCCAGCCCGGTCTTCCCTGCTAACTGATCCAGCAACAACTGCTGAAAAACACCCTCGGGTAACTGGTTAATCAGCGGCGCTGCCCGTTGACTAAAACTTGCCAGGTCATCGGGCAGGCTCAGGTCCAGGCCCGTGCCGGCATGTTCAAATAAAAAAGTCGACAGAGGTTTGGCTTCGGCCAGTCGGCGGTTGAACGCCTCTGGGCCGATCTCTCGAACCAGGGTGTCCGGGTCTTCGCCCTCGGGCATAAACAGAAATTTGGCACTACGCCCATCGGACATGGCGGGCAGGGCGGTTTCCATAGCCCGGAGGGCTGCCTTACGACCGGCTTCATCGCCGTCAAAGCAGAAGACCACTTCACTGGTGTAGCGAAAGATTTTTTCCAGATGCTCAAGCGTGGTGGCGGTGCCCAGGGTGGCGACGGCGTTGTCGATGCCGAACTGGGCCAGGGCCAGGACGTCCATATAACCTTCCACGACTAGCAGTCTGTCGAGGTTCCTGCTTTTTCGGCTGGCTTCATAGAGGCCGTAAAGCTCCCTACGTTTATGGAATGCCAGGGTTTCCGGTGAGTTCAGGTATTTTGGCTTGTCGTCGCCCAGCACCCGACCGCCAAAGGCGATGGTTCTGCCCCGATTGTCGCGGATGGGAAACATAATGCGATCGCGGAAGCGATCATAAATCCGCTGGTTGTCTTCCCGATGAATAGCCAACCCGGCTTCAATAAGCAGCTGAACTTCCGCTTCCTCTTGCTTAACCAGCTGGATCAGATTGTCCCAGCCGGCGGGGGCGTAGCCGATGTGGTAGTCGCGGGCGATCTCTCCGCTGAGTCCTCGCTCGCGCAAGTAAGCGACCGCTTTACTTGCGGTCGGCTGGCGCAGCTGGTTTCGATAATAGTCGTCGGCCTTCTCCAGTATTTCATAGAGAACTTGTCGTCGCCGGGAGCGTGGATCTTCCCCTGTGTTTTCCGTTGGCACAGTCATGCCCGCCATGGCGGCGAGGGTCTCCACGGCGCGGGGGAAGTCGATGCGATCATAGTCCATGACAAAGCCGATGGCGTTGCCGCCGGCGCCACAGCCGAAACAGTAGAAAAATTGCTTGTCTGGACTGACCGAAAAAGACGGCGTTTTTTCGTCGTGAAAGGGGCAGCGGGCGGAGTGGTTTTTGCCGGTTCTGCGTAAATCAATCCGAGCGCCAATAACATCGACGATGTCGATGCGATCAAGCAGGTCGTCTATAAACCGTTGTGGAATTCTTCCTGGCATTGGGCCGCTCGCTGGCAACAGCGTTATTGAAGCACGGTGGGAGAATGATGTTTAGAGTCGCCGAGCGAATAGTATGGACCAGAATTCGGTTTTCGCGTGCTGCTGGGGACACGCTTGTGGTTTGCTTGGCTAGCCGAGCCGATCCTTAATGGCCTGACTAACAGCGCCCATGTCGGCGCGGCCCTGAAGTTTGGGTTTGAGCAGGCCCATGACCTTACCCATATCACGCATGGAGTCGGCGCCGGTGTCGGCGATGGCGCCGGTAATCAGTTCGTTGAGCTCCTCTTGACTCAGGGCGGCGGGCAAAAATTCGGCGATGACCGCCATTTCAGCTTTTTCCGTGGCTGCGAGGTCATTGCGCCCGGCCGCCTCGAACTGGTTGATGGAATCCCGTCGCTGTTTATTCATCTTATCCAGGATGCTCAGTACCCGCGTATCATCGACTTCAATTCGCTCGTCTACCTCAATCCGTTTGATCTCAGCCAGAATCAGACGGATAGCCGACAGGCGCTCTTTGGCCTTGTTGCGCATGGCGTCTTTCATGGCTTCGGTTATGCTGACTTTAAGGCTTTGCTGGGTCATGGTTTGGTCTGGGTCTGACTCTGGGGGTTGTGTTGAAGCAGCGAAATCGCAATGTACTTATCTTAGTACATCCCCACCAAGCTTGGGACACTACTGCTTAAAGCAACAAAAAAAGCGCCGGGCGTGGCGCTTTTTCTCGGTCCTGTCTTCATTTCGCCAGGGGGTTGCTGCGTGGCTGCAAGTGAGCCCCCGGTAGCGTGAAGGCAGAATATCAGTAGAGACGCTCGAACTTTCGGGATTCCCGCTGGAGTTTCTTGGCATGGCGCTTTACCGCGGCTGCGGCTTTGCGTTTACGACTCCAGGTCGGCTTTTCGTAGTACTCGCGGCGGCGAACTTCGGCAAGAATCCCGGCTTTTTCACAGGAGCGCTTGAAGCGGCGCAGGGCGATATCGAAAGGCTCGTTTTCTTTAATTCGTACTGAAGGCATAGTTACCCTTTTTGGTGAATATCATCTCACTGGTTAGCGGGGCGTGGATTCTACACAGTAATGCCCGGCCATGCAAAGCCCAATTTGTGTTGTTTGCTTGGCTAAGCTGCTGAATTCGGAGTGGTTTTGAGCCGGGGAGCGCTTTATCATGCCCAACCCCAAGTGAGAGAGTCAGACATGCGGGTTCTGGGCATAGAAACCTCCTGTGATGAAACCGGTGTCGCCATCTACGATAGCCAGGCGGGTTTGCTGGCCCATGCGCTTTACAGTCAGGTAAAGGTCCATGCTGAATACGGTGGCGTGGTGCCGGAACTGGCTTCCCGCGACCATGTGCGCAAGCTTTTGCCCATGATACGGCAGTTGCTGGCGGAAGCGGCTTGTGACCCCAGCGCTATTGATGGGGTTGCCTACACCGCTGGTCCCGGGCTGATTGGCGCCTTGATGGTGGGCGGTGCTGTTGGTCGTTCCCTGGCCTACGCCTGGGATGTCCCGGCCATCGGTGTGCATCATATGGAAGGGCACCTGCTGGCGCCCATGCTGGAAGCGCAGCCGCCGGCCTTTCCCTTTGTTGCGTTGCTGGTTTCCGGTGGTCATACCCAGCTGGTCTTGGTGGAAGGTATTGGCCGGTACGAAATACTCGGTGAATCCCTGGATGACGCCGCCGGAGAGGCCTTTGACAAGGTGGCGAAAATGCTTGATCTGGATTACCCCGGTGGACCGAGAATAGCGAAACTTGCCGAGCGGGGTGATCCTGAACGTTTTGTTTTCCCTCGCCCCATGACAGATCGACCAGGCCTCGATTTCAGTTTTTCAGGTCTGAAGACCTATGTGCTCAACACTGTTGCCCAGCAGCGCGGCGACGACGTGCTGCCAGACGAGCAAACCATGGCCGATATTGCCTGTGCGTTTCAGAGTGCGGTGGTTGATACCCTGGTCATCAAGTGTCGTCGAGCCCTGGAGCAGACCGGGCTTCGGGTGCTAGTGATGGCTGGCGGGGTGTCGGCCAATGTCGTGTTGCGGAAACGACTTACCGAAACGCTGGGCAAACTGGGAGCATCGGTATTTTATGCGCGTAACGAATTTTGTACCGATAACGGTGCGATGATCGCCTATGCCGGCTGCCAGCGGCTGTTGGCGGGGCAGTGCGATGATTTGTCCATCCATGCCCAGCCCCGATGGCCGATGGACAGCCTGCCGCCACTGGAAGAAAGCGGCTCTACCTGAGTCGCGGTCGGTTTAAAGACGGGAATAATTATGGATATTGTTTATATCCGCGATTTGCGGGTTGAGGCCATCATCGGTATTTTCGACTGGGAGCGTGAAGTGCGACAGGTGATTTCCCTGGACCTTGAAATGGCGACCGATATCAGGCCCGCTGCCAAAAGTGATGATATCAAGGATGCGCTTGACTATAAGGCTGTAGCCAAGCGGTTAATTGCCTTTATTGAAGACAGCAATTGCCTGTTGGTGGAGCGCCTGGCGGAGGACGTTACCCGAATCGTAATTAACGAATTTCAGGTAGCCTGGGTAAAGCTGCGTCTAAGCAAGCCCGGGGCCTTGCGTGGTTCGCAAGACGTAGGCCTGATCATTGAGCGTGGGCAAAAGCCCGATGTCAACGGAGCGTGAAGAGAAGTCGCAACTGTGTGTAAAAATCCTGTCCAGCGCGTTTATCTCAGTATTGGTTCGAATATTGACCGGACCGAAATGATTGCTGCCGCCCTTGATGCGCTCCATGCGGAATTTGGACGCCTATCTATTTCTCGCGTTTACGAAAGTGAGTCGGTTGGTTTTGATGGAGAAAATTTTTATAACCTGGTGGTAGGGATAGACTGCGACCGACCAGTGGGTGAGCTGGCCGCGCTGATGCGTAGAATAGAAGATAACAATGGTCGTCAGCGCGACGGTGTGCGTTTTGGACCACGCACCCTGGATATTGACCTCCTCACGTACGGTCAAGCCGTTGGCGAAATTGATGGAGTTAGCTTGCCCCGCGATGAAATACTCAAAAACGCTTTTGTTCTGACTCCACTGGTGGATATTGCCGACGAGGAGTTGCATCCAGTGTGTAAAAGGGCTTATCGAGACCTGTCCAGGGAGTTGCCTATGGACGGCCAGAAACTCTGGCCCGTGGCTTTTATCTGGCGCGGTAAAGCGATCTCGACACCGTAATAAAAAAGCCGGGCAGAGAGACTGCCCGGCCCGAGATTTTCTGCTTGAGGCCTTGCTTTAGTGCCCCCGGATAGATCCGAATCGGTATGGATGGGTGTTCTCTCAATCGAGGTTAAATCCAACCGGGGTAGAGTCGGGTTAACCGATTTCGATCCGCCTTTTCCTTGGCGTTTCCTCTTGGGTTTTTGGCACGCTGAGCTTTAGTACGCCATCGCCATAACTGGCGCTGATGTCGCTTTCCTTGATGTTATTGCTGAGGGCGAAGCTGCGCATAAACTTGCCATAACGCCGCTCCTGGCGAATCAAGCGCCCTTCTTTTTCCTCTTTTTCTTCCTTGTTAACTTCCGCGGTAATCGACAGGGTCCCATCTTCCAGGGTGATGTGAATGTCCTTCTTGTCTACACCGGGCAGTTCCGCGCTAATCTCGTAATTGTTTTCCAGTTCGACGATATCGATACGGGGTGCAAAAAAACCACTCTCCGGCGC
>DLXZ01000226.1:640-3491 GCA_003448675.1 Porticoccaceae bacterium | reverse complement strand
GAAAAAACCACTCTCCGGTGCCTCGGCTTTTAGCCCTGGGCTCCATAGCTGATCGAAGACGCGGTCTATATCAAAAAAGTTTCCTTTCGGTACTAATGACATGAGTATTACCCTCCGGGTTGGTTCAGTCGGCTACTACAGTAAACGATATGGGCGTTTTTTGTTTCGTTTCAAGCATAGGTTGGTGATTATTCAACGGGCTTTACGTGCCGTTGATTTAAATCAAAAAGCCTTTGCTCTGTTGGCAGGGTGAAGTAAACGTCAGGTTAGTTAACAGCACTTTTGAGGCCAGCGTCAGGAGAGCGTGGATGCTTTATAGCCCTGAGAAGTCTAGACATTTAAAGGCTGCCTGGACTGTATTGTTTTGCATTGGCCTAAGGTCGGCCCTAGGCGACAAGGTGCTTGCCGCCATCCACCGCGATGGTTTGGCCTGTCAGGTAGCCAGCGTCGGTGATAAGAAAAGCCGCCAGACGGGCTATATCCTCGGGGCTGCCCATGCGTTGAAGGGGCACGCGGTTAAGCATAGCCCCGTGATGCTTGCTGGCTTCGGGTGACTGTTCATTTTCGGGCCACAGGATCGCGCCCGGCGCGATGCCGTTGACCCGCACTCGGGGGGCCAGTTCCCGGGCCAGGGTTTTGGTCAGCATCAGATTGCCCGCCTTGGCCATGCAGTAGATGCTGTGCTGGCGTAGGGGCTGGCGGGCGTGGATGTCGGTGATATTGACGATAGCGCCGCCCCGTTTAGTCAGCTCCTCGCTCAAGGCCTGGCTGAGAAAGAATGGCGCCTTAAGGTTGCTGGCGAATAGGTCGTCCCAATCCTGCTGGCTGGCGTTGGGCAGCGGAGTGGGGTAGAAGCTGGAGGCATTGTTGATCAGTGCATCCATTCGCCCCCAGCGTTCGATGCTTTGCAGGGCGAGGGTTTGCACGGCTTGCCCATCACATAAATCCGCGCGAATGGTATGTGCGGAGTCGGTGCGAAGCTGATTCAGGCTGTCGGCCAGCGCTTCGGCCTCGGTGACGGAGCCGTGATAATGAATGTTTATACGATAATTCAGCGTGTGCAGGTGTTTGGCAATGGTCGCGCCAATGCGTCGGGCGGCGCCGGTAATCAGCACCACCGGGCTAGCCGGATCAGTTTGGCTCACGAGTTTCGGCCTTATATTGGGTGATGATCTCCAGACGGCGCTGCTCGATAGCATCCCCCAATTCCCGACCTTCCAGGCCGCTATCGATCAGGGCTCGGGTGTCCAGGTTTGTGAGTCGAGCCGCCAGTGTTTTTAACCAGGCTGCGGAGGGATAGGCGCTGTTTTCATAACCCGTGCGCCCCCGGGCGTCGGCCTCACAGGCGAGCAGGAAATCGTCGAGCTGATTTGGGTTGCGGAAAATATCCAGGCCTTTAAGCAGCTTCAATATGGTGTTGGGCTTTAGCGTGGTGATCTTGTGACATTGCAGGTGGAAACGGGTAACCACCCGCGCCAGTTTCAGAAACCGGGTTGGTACTCGAAGCCTCTGGGATACGTCCTCAACCAGGGGTACGCCCTTGCCCTCGTGGCCGATATGGCGGGGCAGTATCTCAGCCGGGGTAATGCCCTTGCCCAGATCATGCACCAGCACGGCGTAACGTACCTCTGGCTTGTCACTGAGCTCAACGGCGCGGTCGAGGGACATTAAGGTATGCAGGCCGGTATCCACTTCCGGGTGATAATCGGCCCGCTGGGGGACACCAAACAGGCGATTGATTTCAGGCAATATAACGGCAAGTGCGCCGCTTGCTCGCAGGCTTTCAATATAGGCGCGGGGGTGATCCTGGGTCAGGCTTTTCAGGGTTTCCCGCCAGATTCGCTCCGGGCTTAAATGTTCCAGCTCGCCACTGGCGACCACCTGTTTCATCAACGCCAGGGTTTGCGGCGCGATGCTAAAGCCGAAAGGTTTGAGTTGGCACATAAAACGGGCGGCGCGCAGCACCCGCAGCGGGTCTTCAATAAATGCGTCGGAGACATGGCGCAGCACGCGAGCGTCCAGGTCACGTTGACCACCGTAGGGGTCGATCAAAGTGCCGTCGTCACTTCTGGCGATGGCGTTAATGGTGAAATCCCGCCGTCCCAGATCGGCTTCCAGGCTGACATCGGGGCTGGTGTGAAAGGCAAAGGCCCGGTGGCCGTGCCCGGTTTTGCGTTCGGTGCGGGCCAGGGCATATTCCTCGCCGGTGTCCGGGTGGATAAACACCGGAAAATCCTTGCCCACGGGACGATATCCGTTGTCCAGCATCTGTTGCGGGGTACTGCCCACCACGACCCAGTCCTGCTCTTTAATGGGCAGGCCCAGCAGGGTATCGCGGACCGCGCCGCCAACCAGATAGACGTTCATGGACGGGGATGTTGCCACAGGGACTTGACTACCGAAAGTGGACCAACGGGCATTTAGACGCTGGCGCCAGTTTGTCGGGTTTTACCCCGGGTTTTGCCAGCCTTTGACGTGTTCTTGCCGCCGGATGCGGCTTTTCGCTTTTCCAGCAGGGGTTTAAGAAAACGGCCGGTGTGGGACTTGCGGGATTTGGCCACTGTCTCGGGGGTGCCGGTGGCAATAATCCGACCGCCACCCTTGCCGCCTTCCGGACCCAGGTCGACGATCCAGTCGGCGGTTTTGATAACGTCCAGGTTGTGCTCAATGACCACCACGGTGTTGCCGTGGTCGCGAAAGCGGTGCAGGACCCCCAGCAGCTGCTTGATGTCATGAAAATGCAGGCCGGTGGTGGGTTCGTCGAGGATGTACAGGGTTTTGCCAGTGTCGCGCTTGGACAATTCGCGCGACAGCTTGACCCGTTGCGCTTCGCCGCCGGACAGGGTGGTGG
>DLXZ01000226.1:0-401 GCA_003448675.1 Porticoccaceae bacterium | reverse complement strand
AGGGTGGTGGCAGACTGACCCAGCGTGATATACGAAAGTCCCACGTCCATCAGGGTTTGTAGCTTGCCGGCGACACTGGGAATGGCCGAGAAAAACGCGTGGGCGTTCTCGATAGTCATGTCCAGGACTTCGTGGATATTCTTGCCTTTATAGAGGATTTCGAGGGTTTCACGGTTGTAGCGTTTGCCCTCGCAGGCATCGCAGGTGACATAAATGTCGGGCAGAAAATGCATCTCGACTTTCTTGACGCCATCGCCCTGGCAGGCTTCGCAGCGGCCGCCCTTGACGTTGAAACTAAAGCGCCCTGGCTTGTAGCCACGGGAGCGGGCTTCCGGCGTGCCCGCGAAAAGCTCCCGCACCGGCGTGAAAATGCCAGTGTAGGTGGCCGGGTTGGAGCGCGG
>DLXZ01000075.1 GCA_003448675.1 Porticoccaceae bacterium | reverse complement strand
CCAGCCAGATCCGCATGGCATATTGCGCGCCAAACAGAGAAGCCTCACCGACTCCGGTGATGCGACCCACCGGCTCGACAATATTCGCCGCCATGTAATCGCCCAGATCGTAGCGGTCATAACGGCCATCGGGTGAGCTGAGGGCCACCACCATCATCACCCCGGTGGCGGCCTTGTTGACTGTCACACCCTGATCGCGCACCGCCTGCGGCAAGCGCTGCATGGCCGCCTGCAATTTGTTTTGTACCTGGACCTGCGCAATGTCGGGATCGGTACCGGGGAAAAAGGTCAGCTTGACCAGGCCTCGACCTGACGAGTCACTGGTCGACGACATATAAAGCAGATTATCGATGCCGGTCATGCTCTGCTCGATAATCTGCGTCACGGTTTTGTCGACGGTTTGCGCCGAAGCGCCCGGATTGATGGTGTTGATCTCCACTGCGGGCGGCGCCACCTCGGGATACTGCTCTATCGGCAACCGGGTAATGGATATAGCGCCCACGATCATCAATACAATGGCGATGACCCAGGCGAAGATTGGTCGGTCGATAAAATAATCAGACATGCTAGAACCTCACGCCTCCGCCGGCTTTTCTTCTTTACTTGCGGCAGACGTTGGCTTGACCGGCATTCCGTTCCTGATTTTTTGCAGGCCCTCGACGATGATCCTGTCACCGGGTTCCAGCCCGGATAACACCAGCCATTGATCTCGATAAGCCTGGCCAAGTTGCAGCTCCCTACTCTGCACCACGTTGTCCGCACCCACAACCAGGGCAGTGGCATTACCGGAATAATCAAAAGTAACGCCCCGTTGCGGCGCCAGTACGCTATTCTCCCGGACCCCCTGATCGACTTTGACGCGCACAAACATACCGGGCAGCAAGAGGTGGTCAGGATTGGGCACGACACCGCGCAGAGTGACCGACGACGTACCCTGATCAAGGCTGATTTCAGAGAATTTCAACTCGCCCCGCTCACCGTAAACGCTGCCATCGTCCAGTATCACCGTGAGCGCCATCGCCCCGGGTGCTCGTCGCACACGGCCCGAAGCCAGTTCGTTTTTCAGACGCAGCAATTCAGTGGTGGACTGGGTGATGTCGACATAGACCTGGTCGATCTGTTGTATGACCGCCAATTCGTTTTCCTGTTCTGCCTCCACCAGCGCGCCTTCGGTGATCAGCGACTTACCAATGCGGCCGGAAATAGGCGCCACGATTTGCGTATATCCAAGATCGATGGAAGCCGAGCGCAATGCGGCTTGTGCTGCCGCAACGCCCGCTTCGGCCTCGCGCAGTTCGGCGGCCGCCAGGTCGTAGTCTTCCTGGCTCACCGCCTTGGTGTTGATCAGTCGCGCCAAGCGCTTTTCACGCAGGCGGGCTTTCGTTAGCACCGCCTCCCGCTGCGCCACTTCGGCTCTGGCGCTCGCGGCAGCGGCTTTGTACTGTGCATCCTCGATCTGGTACAGCTGGTCGCCCTTATTGACCAGGCTGCCTTCTTCAAACAGTCTTTTCTGAAGAATACCGCCGACCTGGGGCCTGACCTCGGCCACCCTGATCGCAAGAATACGACCCGGCAATTCGGCAATCAGGGGGAAATCCTGTTGCTGTATTTCCTCGACCACCACCGGCGGCGGTGGTCGCTCTCCCGCGGCATTATCGCCCCGATCACAGGCCGCCACCAAGCAACAGGCCGCCAGCATAAAAATGTTTCGGGCAAATCTTGACGCAACCGACATAAGCGGCCCCTTACTTTTTTCCATTCTTTTCAGTCAACAGCACTCTCCGCCGCGCGCCGGCCTGGTAGTGAATGCCTGTCAAATCACGGCTATCTCTGGACCCCACATGCAAGGCAATCCGCAGTGGGCCTGCTTACCCCCAGCGTCGGTGCTACGCTGACATCGGGCTATTAGCAATGCGGTACTAAGCAGTACACTAATGTAGAGGCAAGCGTGATTTATTGCAAATACATTGTCGCACCGACTGGAGCGCGATTCCGCCCGACCCACGCCGGGCTTCTTAAACGCCGCCACGGGCTATAGAATCACTGCCCCGGGCAATATAAATCGCCTTGTTAGCACAGCTGACTTTTTTGAAATCGTGATCGAATCGAAGTTGCTCCCGATCCCGCATTCACCGAGCGGTTGCTCGATAGCGACTTCACAAGAACCAGATAACAATCAAACTAAACCCTGAGAACGCGCAAACAGGATATGAGCAAACCATTAATCATCGCTATCACCGGCGCTACCGGCATCATCTACGGTGTTCGGCTTCTCGAGATCCTGAAAGACGTGCCGGCGGTCGAAACCCACCTGATCACATCACCGGCTGCGGTGTTAACAGCCCAGCACGAAACCGATTACGACAAAGCCAGCATTGAAGCATTGGCCGACGTGGTTTACAGCCACCGCGATATTTCCTGCGCCATCTCCAGCGGATCTTTCCTCACATTGGGTATGGTGATCGCGCCCTGCTCCATGAATACACTGGGCAGCATTGCCGCGGGCCTGGACAATAACCTGATTTCACGGGCGGCTAACGTGACCTTAAAGGAGTCGCGGACACTGGTTTTACTACCGCGGGAAACGCCCTTGCATCTGGTCCACTTGCGCAATATGGCCACTATTACTGAGATGGGCGGGATAGTCGCACCTCCTGTT
>DLXZ01000070.1:9395-13097 GCA_003448675.1 Porticoccaceae bacterium | reverse complement strand
CTTCGGCTCCCTCCCCCTGCACCAGGGATGCGGCGCTGGCCAGCTCATCGGCCAGGGCCACTTCGGTTACCTCCAGTGTGCGCCCGAAGAGATCCTGCTCGCCCCTGCGATCCCATAGGGCGGGCATACCGGATGCACCCAGCGCCAAACCCACTGTGCCATTACGCCAGGCCCGCCCGACGCTGTCATTGATGATGATGCCGGTGTTGACGCCGAAAAAATTAACGAAGGTACGCCGCAATGCATCCGCGCTGCGGTCCGGGGCTTCCGGTAAGAGTAGCACCCTGTCCGCACCGCTGTCGGAGTCATGCTCAATATTGGAGGAGTCGATGCCGGCATTGGCCATTACCAGACCCAGTTTGTGTTCGACAATTAACACGCCGGGGGCATGGCGCACCACCGCGTTGGATTCCCGCAGGATCACTTCCACCAGGCACGGGTCCTTGTCGACTTTTGCCGCCAACTCCCGAGCCTCGAACGAGGGTTCGATATCTGCGAGCTCCACGTAGCGGTTCTCTGCCTTGGAAACTACCTTCTGGGCCACCACCAGCACATCGCCCGGTTCCAGCAGCAGGCGTTGCTCGCCCAGGCACTGGATAATCAAACGGGAAATATTGTCTCCCGGCCGCACCATGGGAAAGCCCCGGAGAGGCAGTAATTCAAGACCCTCGGTCAACATAGGCAAACCAGGTTAAAAGTAATTGATTGACGAACAATTCGACGCTGCTGGCAGCCGCTTCAAACCCCGGGCGTACCGGTGATGCGAAACCCGGAGCCAGGAATCTTGTAGCGCCGGTTCAGGGTAATCAGCACTGAAGTCATGGCCTCGGCCACCACCGCATTGGCGATGGGTCCGGCATGCCAACCCTTCATGCCCGCCGCTTCGGTCAGAACAACCACTGCCGCGCAGGCATCCTTGTCATTGCCACAGATCAGCACGTCGCATTCCGGATCATGGCTCAGGTCGTTAAGGTGGGCGGCGGCGACATTTTGATAGGCGGAGACCACTCGCACTTCCTCACCCAGATAGGCCTGGGCCCTGGCGCTGGCGCTGCCGCCTTCGGGCAGCTGCACGGTGCCCACTTTTGGCGGCACCAGGGGTACGGTGACATCGATAAAAATCTTGCCCTGAACGGCATCCCTGATTGCTTCCAGGGTGCTCTGGTGATTGGCAAAAGGCACGGTCATCACCACCACCTCACCCGCCTGGGCCGCGTCCTCGTTGGCCATGCCTCGCACGGCTTCGGCGAGGTCGTCTCGCTCGTTCAAACTGGCAGCCGCTGCATCGGCTTTCTCTTGAGTGCGGGAGCCTATAATCACCGGGTAACCAGCCACGGCCCAGCGCAGGGCCAGACCGCCACCGAGATCACCACTGCCACCCAGTACGGCAATTACGGGCTTGTTTTCACCATCACTCATCGGTCGGTTTCCTTCTTGTTACGGCTTTGGGAGATTTTCTTTTACGAACAACGCGCTTTCAGCGCCGGCATCACGTCTTTAGCAAACAGCTCCATGCTGTTGCGGGTGCGGAGGGGGTCGGCTCCCGGCAGAGACATCATCAGTGTCAAATGCGTGCCGGGGGACTCCTCATGCGCGGCGGTTAATTCCTCAAGCACGCTTTCGGGGTCGCCAATAATAGCGGAGCGGCCAAAGCTTTCACAATATTGGCTTGTGCGCAGTTCCTCCGGCGAAGGTATTTTTGCCTCGGCAATGCCGTCACCGGTAAGGTCACCGGATTCCTCGGCCCAGGCCTGGTACTGGCCCATCACGTGGTTGAGTGGCTGAGCACAATCCTCCCAGGCGCGGTCCCTGGTTTCGGCCACGTAACACATCAATAGATGCCCGATATTAAAATCCTTCGGATCGCGGCCATGGCGTTTAAGCGCTTCGATGTATTTGAGGCGGTGCTCAACCGCACCCACCGAAGCCAGATGGCAACCCAGGCGCGCAGCGCGATCCAGCGCCTTGTCACCACGCGCGCCCACCCAGATGGGAAACGGTTTCTGCACCGGCGGTGGAGAAATTTGTGCATCGCTGTACTGGTTAAAACGTCCATCGAGGCTTACCTTCTCACCGGCCAGCAGAGACTGAATCACCGGCAGGCCCTCGGCAAAGCGGGCCGCCCGTTCACTGGAAGGAATGCCCATGCCGGTGAACTCACCCGGTCGATAGCCCAGCCCCATGCCCAGATCAAAACGCCCGTTGGAGATGACATCGACAGTCGCCACGTCTTCAGCCACGCGAATGGGATTGTGCAGCGGCAGCAGCAGTACATAGCTGCCAATGCGGATCGTCGACGTGCGCGCGGCAATGGCGCCGGCGATGGGCAGCAATGAGGGCGAATAGCCATCTTCGACGAAATGGTGCTCGGTGAGCCAGACATGGTCATAGCCCAGGGCCTCCGCCGCCACCGCATGATCCAGTTCGTGCTGGTAGATATCCACCCAACTGCTGCGATTAAAGGGTGGGTTGCGAAACATGAGAATGATGCCGATATCCAACATCGGTGTTACCCCCGGTAGCCTATTGCTGTTATCGTCGTTATAGTCACAGGCTAAGTTAAACTGCCGCCAGCGTAATTACAATGTCGCGGCTGGTAATCCAGCGGCGGACAAGCAGGGCTTCCAATCACCTAACTTCGGAACAAGACTATGAAACTTGGCCTTATGACCGGCTATGCCGGCAGCACTGTAAAAATCCCCATGGACACAATTCTCCATGCCGAGAGTCTCGGCTTCGATTCGGTCTGGACCGCCGAGGCCTACGGGGCCGACGCCGTCTCTACCGCCACCTGGATTCTGGCCCAGACCTCGAAAATCAAAGTCGGCACCGCCATCATGCAAATGCCCGCGCGCACGCCGGCCATGGCAGCCATGACGGCTATGTCCCTAAGCCATCTGTCCGGCAATCGCTTTATTGTCGGCCTCGGCGCCTCCGGTCCTCAGGTGGTGGAAGGCTGGCACGGGGTGCCCTACGGCAAGCCCGTTACCCGGCTCAAGGAATACATCGCCATAATGAAAACTATTTTCGCCCGGGAGGCGCCCGCCACATTTGAAGGCAAGCAATACCAACTGCCCTACGCCGGCGAAGACGCCACGGGCCTGGGCAAACCCCTGAAAAGTATTCTGCACTGCAATGAAGACATTCCCATTTACGCCGCCACCATTACGCCAGCGGGCGTGAAAGCGGCGGCGGAAGTGGCCGACGGTTTCTTTCCGGTTTGGATGGATCCGGAGCAATTCCATGTCTTTGAAAAGCCTGTTCAGGAAGGCTTCGCGGCCGCAGGTAGCAACAAGAGTCTGGACGACTTCAACATCGCACCCTTTGTCCGTGTGATTATCGGCGATGATGTGGAAACGTGCATGCAACCGATCAAGAACAATCTGGCGCTTTATATTGGCGGCATGGGCGCCCGCAGCAAAAACTTTTATAACGATTACGCCAAACGCCTGGGCTTCGAGGAAGCGGCGGTAAAAATCCAGGATCTCTATCTGGATGGCAAAAAAGCCGAAGCCGCGGCCCTGGTGCCGGATGAACTGGTCGACGCCTGCAACCTGGTCGGGCCGGCAGATCGCATTCGCGACCGAGCCCAGCGTTGGGTGGAGGCCAGTAAAGCCGGACATGTCTCCACCATGCTGCTGGGCGCCGATACCAGCAAGGAAGGTCTGGAATTGATGGCCGGGCTAACAGGCTAACAGGCTA
>DLXZ01000070.1:0-9146 GCA_003448675.1 Porticoccaceae bacterium | reverse complement strand
GGCTAACAGGCTAACAGGCTATTTAAGTCTGAATTCCAAAAGCTACTCGCGAGACCAGTAATCGTAGCCAAAAGCCTCGAAATCTTCGCGGTAATATACTTCGACAATATCTTGCGCACGCTCGCAATAGAATTGGCGCACGGACTCTTTGTCGGAGCTGTTTAAATGGGGCAGGGTTACTGTGGGCATTTCGAATACTTTTGCAATATTCCCGAAGGTTTCACCAAGCTCTTCAAATCGACCTAAATAGTCCATGTCGACTTCCTTGAGCCAGGTAACCTGAGGGTTGCACTGGCTCAAGCCCTTGGAATTATAGAGTCCAATCGGTTCGACCACCCCGCCTGCTAAACCTTCGCAAAACTCCAGAAAGCTGACCGCCTGTTTGATACGCCCCTCTTTCTTCAGATACAGGAACAGGGATACTGCTCTGGTGTAGGGGTTACGAACCAGTCCGAATTTATAGGCACTATCGTAAAACTCCTGTTTAACATAGCCACTTCGGATCAAACTCCGGCAATCCATGTGCCCAAAAGTCACTCTACCGCACTGATCGAAACCGCGGCGCAAGTCCTTGATTCTTTTAAACCGGCTGAAACCGGCGCCGCGTTTAAGCGCATCAAGCAAACTGGTCCCTGCATTTTTGGGAACCCAGATGAAAATGGCATTGTCAGGCGCATGAGTAATAGCGGAGGGAGAGGCGTTATTTAGCAGTTTCGTCAGTGTAGACATGGAGGGACGGATATTGTTTGTTCTGCAACCAACCCTGCTTGATTACAGAGCCAACGTAATATTTCTGTCATTCTACACGCTATTCGGAGTGAAGAAGAGCCCCATTTAAGTAATCACCCGACAAACCGGCTTGGTTTTTTATAACCACGTCGAGCCGCAAGCTATGGAGAGAAAGGCCGAGTGCTATCAGTCACAAATATGACCGTCCTTCTTATTATCGCTCCCTGGATTACTCTTATCAGGGACGCCAGCCACAATATCAGTCAACGGATCCGGCATCATGTCGCTACATTCGCGCATTTTCTTCACCATCGGATTTTGAGATATCACCTGGGCCGATGCCCGGATAACCCTGGGCCCATGCGCTCAACGGGATAAGGCTCGTGGTGAACAAGCTCAGTAAATTCCATAATAAACCTTCATATTTGACTCACTTTTTTGCCATTGACGCTTTGATTGTTTTCGGAACTCAAATATTTCAACACTTGGTATGGAGACCCTCAATTGACAGATCATTGAGCGAAGGCCGGATGAATATCAAACACCTCCACTTTGCTCCAATCAAATGGTTACTGAAGCGCACGCGCCATCATTCTCGTCGACCTCGTCGGCATCTCAAGTCTTACCTGTCGCCGTCCGGCAAACAGCATCCCAGTCATTGGAGAGGCTATCGCGAAACCGTGGCGCGGCAATCGCGATCAGGCGCTGAGCCCGCTCCTGCACCGAGGCACAGCGCAAATCAGCGACGCCGTATTCGGTAACAATAAAATCGGCATCGCTGCGCGGCACCGACACCAGTGCATTTTGAGGGATGCGCGAGACGATCCGTGATACCTCGCCCTTGGCGGTACTGGCTTGCAAAGCGAGGATGGATACCCCGTCTTTTGCCCGCTTGGCACCGCGGACAAAATCCAGCTGGCCACCGATGCCGGCGATCTGCTGACCGTCCATGTATTCACAATTAACCTGACAGAACAAATCCACTTCCACCGCTGAGTTGACCACGCGGAAATTGTCGATCTGACTCAACACCAGGACATCGTGGGTATAGCTCACCGGTTTGAAGTCCACAATGTCGCTGTGGGCGATAAAATCGTAAAGCCGCTCCGTACCCATGGCGGAGCCGGTAATAATGCGTCCCTTGTCGATGGATTTTTTTGCACCGCTGATGGCACCAGCCTCTACCATGTCAACCAGATTATCGGGCACCAACCCGGTATGAATACCCAGGTCACGGTGGTTGGTCAGGGCCGCCAGTACCGCATCCGAGGCGGTGCCCACGCCCATCTGGATGGTGTCGCCATCCCGAATCAGGCTGGCGACGTTATTGCCCAGAGCCGCCAGTTCGTCCTTAGGCGGTCGCGAGGTCCAGATCAGGATGTCATTTTCCGCGCCAACGAAATAGTCAATGTCATCGGCATCAATGGTCGGTGCACCGGCGCAAACCGGCAACGCGGGATTGACCTGGGCCACGACCATACGCGCCCGCTTCGCCACCGCGGGGACGTAATCACCGACCATGGCGAAACTGCAGCGGCCCCGGTTATCGGGCGGCGCCACCTGCACACAGGCGATATCGATATCCGCCACCTCGGACACATAGCGGTAAATTTCGCTGAGGTGGAAAGGCAGAATGTGCAGGCGCTTTGGATCGTACCCCTTGCGCAGCAAACCGGACATAAAAAAGGTTTCCTGCTCGGCGCCTGGGTGCAGGGCGGTAAAATTATTGGGATTGAGCCGGTTGACCATACTGATAAAGGTCACGCCATCGGCACAGTCCGGATGGTTTTTAATCGCCTCGACCAGCGCCACCGGCTGGGTACAACCACCCTGGACGTAGACGCGACGACCCGGTTGAAGCAGATCAATAAACTGTTTTTCGCTAATGGTTTGCGCCATGCCCCTCATTCGCCCCGTTTTATTAATGTTTATTCTGGCAAGTGATATTAGCGGCTGACGGGGGTGCGGTCACCTTTGGTGTTTTAAACGAGATAAATAAAAAGCCGGCGCCAGCCTACTCTCCAATGGCGCCGGCCTTGATATTTTAAATCATTTATTATCATTAGGTTGCAAAGTAATTATAATGTAATTTATTAATAACTTTTAGGAAGCCCAAGAATAAATTCACCAATGTAATTCAGGGTCATCTCCCGGTTAATGGGCGCCACTTTGCCCAGGCGAGCGCCTATAAAATGGCTGACCATATCGTAACTTTCACAAAAGCCATAACCCCCAAAGCACTGGATGGCGGCATCCGCCGCCTTGAAGGCCGCATCGGTGCCCACCAGCTTGCCCATATTGGCAATGTCACCTACCACCTTGGGGTGCGCGCCCTGATCCTGTAGTACCGCAGCCTTCTGAACCATCAACGAGGCAGACTCCAGCAGGGCCTTGGCCTCGGCCATGGGGTGTTGCAGGCCCTGGTAGGCGCCAATGGGTCCGTTGAATATCTGCCTTTCGTTGGCGTATTCAGTGCCTCTGGCGAGCACGTGGCGACCGCCACCTATGGAGCCTGCCGCGACAATCATCCGCTCCGGGTTGAGGGCATCAAAAAGCACATTGACCCCCTGCCCCACCTGGCCGAGGACGTTCTCCCTGGGCACTTTCACCTCATCGAAATAGACAAAGAACTGGCCTTCGGCGTTCATCAGCATGGTGTCCATGCGCTCCCAGGTAAGGCCTTCGCTGTCGGTATCCACCACAAACAATGTCAGCTTGGCTTTCTCACCGCTATCGCTGTCGTCTGTGCGCGCCACCACCAGCACCTGCTGGGCATCGTTGATGCCGCTGATAAACAGCTTGTTGCCGTTGAGTACGAAATGATCGCCTTCCTCGCGACCCCGTGTCTGAATCTTGAAGGTATTGGTTCCAGCATTGGGCTCGGTGATGGCAAAACAACAGCGTTTCTCGCCCGAGGCGATGGCGGGCAACCAGCGTTGTTTTTGCTCTTCAGTGCCGTGACGGCTGATACTGGGCACGGCAATGCCCTGGTTAACGACAAAAAACAGCGGCGCGACACCATGCTCGGCCAGGCGCTCCTGTAGCAGCACCAGGGCCAGCATGCCCATGCCCGAGCCCCCATATTCTTCCGGCGTGTTGACCCCGAGAATCCCTGACTGGGCCAGGGCGTCCCACTGTTCCTGGGGGAAAGTTTGCGTCTTGGCGCATTCGACGTAGTAGTCCCTCGGAAAATCCTGGGCGATCCGGTCCGCGGTATCCAGCAACATCTGGTGTTCTTCGGAGAGAGTGAAATCCATGGCGAACTCCTGTTTAAAGCGGTTAATTTGAATCAAGCCATCGGTCGGTGATCAGCGCTATGCTTGCTACCGGCAAGGGCCAGTCCGAGTGGTGGCTGCTAGGGCAGCGAGAGAAATGGTAACCCCTTTCCATAGTTCTTGGTATGGTCGATACCGTTAACATTGGCTAACAGCATGGAAACATCAGGACGATAACCCCCTGTGACAAGTAGCTCAACAACACACGAACACTGGGGCTCACGTTATGGCTTCCTGCTGGCGGCCATTGGATCGGCGGCGGGCCTGGGTAATATCTGGCGATTTTCCTACGTCGCCGGGGAAAATGGCGGCGCCACCTTTCTAGTTATCTATCTGCTGTGTGTAATATTCATCGGCTTGCCCATCGTCATTGCCGAAATTGCCGTGGGCCGCGACGCTCAGGGGGATGCCGTACTGGCCTTCCATCACGCCCGCCCGGATCAACCCTGGTACCTGGCCGGTGGTCTTGCCGTCATCGGCTGTTTTTTTATCCTGGGTTTTTACAGCGTCATTGCCGGCTGGTCCCTGAAATATTTTATTGGCGCCGCATCCGGCGCGCTTTGGCAAACCCAGGACTATCAGCACTATTTTGACGCGTTTATCAGCCAGCCTCTGGCGCCCCTGGCCTGGCAACTGGTTATGATGGTAGCGACCGTGTGGGTCGTGGCTGGCGGCATTCAAAGAGGCATTGAAGCCGCCAATCGGGTACTGATGCCAACCCTGGGCCTCATTGTCATAACGCTGGCGGGCTATGCCCTGACTCTGGATGGCGCAAGCAAAGGGCTGAGTTTTATGTTCGCGCCGGACTGGTCGGCTTTTGTCAGGCCCGAGGTTTACGTTGCCGCCATCGGTCAGGCTTTTTTCTCCCTGGGTATCGGCATGGCCATTTTTCTCACCTATGGCGGCTACCTGACGAAGGGGCACTCCATACCCGGCGCAGCCGCTACTATTGTTGCAGGTGACAGCTTGCTGGCGATAGCCGCCGGGCTGGCCATCTTTCCCGCGGTATTTTCTTTTGGACTGGATCCGGCTTCCGGGCCTGAACTGGCCTTTATCACCCTGCCCGGCGTGTTTGCCATCATGCCCGGCGGTCAATGGCTCGCCATTTTATTTTTTGGCTTACTGGTTGGTGCCGCCCTCACTTCCATGTTTTCCATCCTGGAGGTGCCGGTAGCTTATTTCGTCCGACGCACGGGCTGGTCAAGGCGGCGGGTCTGTCTCGCGCTGGGCGCGGCCATATTTGTAGTCGGCGCGCCGGCATCGTTGGGCTACAGCATGCTGGAAGCCTGGAAAGTTGGCCCGCGCAATATTCTCGAATCCTACGACTACGCCATATCCAATTACCTGTTGCCCCTGGGTGGGATCGCCACCGCACTGTTTACGGGCTGGGCCTGGGGCAAGACTCGTGCACTGAGCGAAGCAGACTTGCATCAAAGCATCGTGGGCAGGCTATGGTTATTCTGCTTGCGCTTCGTGGCGCCCCTTTTTATTGCCCTCGCGTTTTTGTCCAGCGCGCCCATTGAATAAATAGAGGTCAAAAAAAAAGCCCTGCAAAATAAACAGGGCTTTACCGGTTACGTAGTTCGCCGTGCAAAAATAGTTTATCCAGCGAAATCAGGCAGTATGCTTACCCATAAACTCGGCAATCGACTTCATCGCCAGCCTACCCTCGGGGATAAATTTCGCCATCAGATGCCAGACATGCATCATGTCATCCCAGACTTCAAGGGTCGAATCCACCCCGGCGGCTTTGGCGCGCTCGTGCAGGGTCAGCGAATCATCCAGTAGCACCTCGTCGCCACCCACCTGGATCAACAGGGGCGGCAGGCCGGACAGATCGGCATAAATTGGCGACGCCAGCGGGTGGCTGGCGTCCTGACCAGCAAGATACAGATCAGCCATCCAGGACAGCGTTTCCTTACTCAGCATGGCATCGTCCACCGCCTTGGTGTACATGGAACGCCCGGAGAAGGTCAGATCCGCCCACGGCGAAATACAGACCCCGCCGGCGGGCATCGGAAGACCTTTATCCTTAATAGCCACGAGGGTTGCGGCCGTCAGGCCACCGCCTGCAGAGTCGCCGGCGACAAAAATTTTCCCGGCTTCCTCGCCATCATCCAGCAGCGCCTGATAAGCAGCAACGGCATCATCGACGGCGCCAGGAAAAGGCGTTTCCGGACCCAGGCGATAGTCAAGAATCAGGGCCTTGGCCTGGGTGGCGTCGGCAATGGCGCCGACCATATCCCGGTGGCTGTCCGGCCCGCCCAACGCGTAACCACCGCCATGCAGATAAAGAATGGTGCGCTCGGGTTGCGCGCCTTCGCAATACTGCCATTCACCGGACACTCCCCCCACTTCGGTGGATTGCCCCGGCTTGCGGCTGGCGGTCATACCGGACATTTTATCCAGGGATGCCCGCTCCTTATCCACATCACCGCTGCGGCCAAGCATCTTTTTCATGGTGACGCGCATCACTGACGCCAATAATTTACTTCTTAGACTTGCCATTATTGTTACCTCTTCTGGAATTCAGCGCCCGGAAGTCAGGGACTGTGAATGTGGCCATTTAAGATCACGGTTAGTGTGCAACAAAGCCTCCCGGCTCGCAATTGCCGGGAGAAAACCACGCCGAAGGACCTATGATGATCACAGCGCGGTCAGGCACTGGCCTGATACCCTTCCGGCTCACAGGACCAGGTGTGCAGCTCGGGCAGTACCTTATCGGCAAACAGGCGCATGGATTTCTCCGCATCCTCAAAAGGCATACCACCAAAACTGAAAGACACATTCAGGTTCATGGGGCCTGCCTGCTCACGAATCCAGTGGATCTTGTCAAGAATCTGCTGGGGGGTGCCGTGTACCTGGTTATTGGTAAACAGTTCGGTCACCGACTCCCGACCCCGATCGCGCATGATTTCGGCGCTTTGGGCGTAGTAGTTGTAGACCTTTTTGTCACTGAAGTGGGTGCCGTCCATCTCGTAGTGGTCGAGGGCGGAAATCCAGTAATCGTGCATATATTTGAGGGCGTTTTCCTCGGCCCGGCCGGCATCTTCATCGCAGACGCAGAAGATATTGGCAATAATCGGTGGTGGCTCCTTGCCCTGGGATTTTCGGAAGCGGGCGCGATAACGATCCACATCCTTGGCCCGGCTCTTCCAGGGTGAAATGGCAAAGATCATCATGGTAGCGCCCAGGTCGGCCACCACATCGGCGGAATCCGGCGACTGACAGGCCATGTACAGCCGGTCTTTAAAGGACTTGAAGGGGCGCGGTCGCAACTCGCGGCGCTCCTGCTGGAAGAACTTGCCGTCATACTCGATAAAGCCGGTTTCCAGACCCTGGATGATAATTTCCGCCGATTCGTCAAAGCGATCGCGAGACTCCTCCATGGGAATACCAAAGCCGTCGTATTCCACCCGACCAATGCCCCGACCGAAACCCATCAAGGCGCGGCCATCGCTGAGGTTATCGAGCATGGCCATTTCCACGGCAATGCGCCCCGGGTCCTTGTGCCAGGGCAGGATCAGCACTGCTGTGCCCAATCCGATACGCTCTGTGCGCCCGGCCATATAGGCCAGCAGTTCGGTAACACTGGGACACATGGTGTAATCGGTAAAGTGGTGCTCGGCCGCCCACAGGGAATCAAATCCCAGTGGCTCCACCAGATCGCAGATGGCCAATTGCTTTTTGTAGACCTCAAGGTCAGTGAGATCCTGACCGAGTCCCGATTGAAAGACGCTCAACATGCCTACGTCCATAACATGCCCCCGTTTTATCCGTTTATGTTGTTGAATTTGTCAGTAGGGTTTCCTGTTTGAGTCTAGTCAGGCCTTGGCAGCGCTTCAAGGAAGCAAGGCGGTTTATTCCCTTCGCTTTTTTATTCAAGGCAGCCTTCATTCGTTAGAGATAACCCGCCCTCCATCGATCACCAGGGTTTGGCCAGTCATAAAGCTTCCCGCATCCGAAGCCAGGAACACCACGCCGCCGGCGATTTCGTCGGGTGTGCCGATGCGACGCAGGGGCGCATTGGCGGTCGCTGCTTTGAGGTATTCCGGGTTATCCCACAACGCCCGGGCGAAGTCGGTTTTAATCAGGCCCGGGGCAATGGCATTGGCGCGCACATTGTCCGGCCCGAATTCCGCGGCGATATTGCGCACCAGGGCGAAGTCAGCCGCCTTGGAAATGCCGTAGGCGCCCAGCGTGGTATGGCCCACCAGGCCGGCGATGGAAGAAATGATAATAATCGCGCCGTCTTTGCGCTCCTGCATCTCTGGTATCACCATGGAACACAACCAATGATTGGACTTGATATTGTTATCCATCACCTTGTCGAACTGATCATCATTGATGCCCAGCATCCCACCATAATAAGGATTAGCTGCGGCATTGCAGACCAGCACGTCAATGCGCCCCCACTGCTCACGGGTTTTATCCACCAGGTTTTGCAGATCTTCCTTGCGAGAGATATTGGCGGCAATCGCAATGGCCTCACCGGAATTATCAGCGGCATTGATCCCCGCGGCTACCTCGTCACAGACCTCGGCCTTGCGGCTGGAGATCACCACCCTGGCGCCATGGGCGGCCATCTGCTCGGCAATGGCCTTGCCGATGCCCTTGGTGGAACCGGTGATAACCGCCACTTTGCCAGTCAAATCGAATAAATTTTTCATTGCCATTCCTTAACTCGTTGAATCAACCAAAACAAACCCACGAAGGATATTCTAACGTAGCACCAACAAAGGTGTACGCCTGACAGCAACAAAGCTCTGCCACTTGCGCCGCACCTCTCGCTTGGTTTCAATAGTCACGACAATAAACAGAGAATATCCTATGAGCACACCGGTTCCCGTTCCGCTTCTTGACCAGAAACTCACCGCACCCGGCTCGCCCTTCGAGATGGAGGAAGTCGACATCAACGGCCTGCGGACCCGCGTGTGGAAACAGGCAAAGCCCCACCTGCGGGCCATTCTGGAAGACACCCTGCAGTTCGCCGAGCGGGACTACCTGGTGTATGAGAGCGAGCGCATGACCTATGGTCGGCATTATCAGCAAGTCGCGGCACTTGCCCACGCCCTGATCGAGGACTACGGGGACCAGCTCGACACCAAGGCGCTCGGCTATCTCGAGCGCTCACGTGCGGCC
>DLXZ01000207.1:36633-52359 GCA_003448675.1 Porticoccaceae bacterium | reverse complement strand
GGCTCTAACAAGTGTTCAAATTGTGTCCCTGGCACACCTGCTGGCACCCTTGACGGCATACCGGAAGGCGCGCGCAATGAATATAACGCTTTCACTCTCTACGATCTTTTTGTCTGGTCCCGCTTTGAAATAGCCGACCGGCCGGTTTCTCTGAGGGTCGGCAAGCAGGTGGTTAACTGGGGTGAGAGCAATATCATGGGCGGTGGCTTGAGCACGGTTATCAACCCCTCTGATCTCGCAAAAACTACTACGCCCGGGACTGAAGTGAAGGAGCGTCTGCTGCCTCAGGAAATGGTGTATTTCAACTATGAAATCACCGATAACACCGCAGTTGAGGCCTACTATGTCTGGAACTGGCGGCGCAGCCAGTTTATCCCGGTGGGCACCTTATTTAGCCCCTTCGATTTCCTGGGCCAGGGCTTCAACCCTGATCTGAGTGTGCCTGGTGTTGAAAAACGCGGTTCCGACAAGCCCAAACGGGGCGGTCAGTGGGGTATAGCCTTACATCACATTCTGGAAGATCTGAATTACATGGACTTGGGGATTTACTGGGTACGTAGCCATGCTCAGCAACCCTACCTGCAAGCAAATTACGATCCTACGGGTCCCGGCACCATCCCCGGCCTTTTTACCACTTATCATGAAGTGTTTTCAGAAGACCAGGACACCTATGCGATATCTCTTAATGGCGAAGTGGGCCAGACCGGGATATCTTTCCAGACAGAAATCAGTATGCGTGAAGATTTCTGGGACACTCGTGAGTGCCAGAACTTTTTCGGTCTAGCGGGCATTCTTGGTGCCATCGGCGCGGCGCCATTCCCTACAAGCTGGACGCCAAATTACCCAGATACGGGTGGCGTTCCGGGCTGTGAAAACGAAGCCAATGACGTTTACACTTGGTTGGGTAACCTCACCTACTCAGTCGGTGGTGGCCCTTTCGGTGCTGACAAGCAGTCCTATCTTCTAGACTGGCAATTCCAGTGGGTAGACGGTCAGGATCGCGGCGACCCTACCGATAAGGTGACAGTAGCGGGGCCGAACACAGCAGTTGCGCACGGGTTTGAGGCATCACCTGGTGTGGATCAGCTGGATCGCCTGGTTACGGATTTCGCCTGGGGTTACACCATTGTTGCCGCCTATGAGTACAACAACCTGTTTTGGAACCTCAATGTCAAGCCTACTTTTGTTTGGGTTCACAACGTTGAAGGTTACGAAACCTTTAACACAGGGGCCCTGGTAGAAAACCAGCGTACTGTCCGTGCCAGTGTGACTTTCGATTATCAGAGCAAGATGTCTCTGGAAATCGCTCATACCTGGTGGCCGGGTAAGGAAGGCACCTGGTCCGACCGGGATAACGTTTCAGCCACCTTTAAGTACAGCTTTTAAGCCTGGGTGAGGAGTAGTAGTAATGACTAAAATGAGTATTTTAAAAAACACTTTGGCTTATGCTGGAGTCATCAGTCTTACCTTAGGTGCCGCGTCGGGTATCGCAGGGGTTTCTGCGGAAGACAAAGCCAGGATTGGTCTGGAGGGCACCGAACTTACGCCGTTGGGAGCTATTCGCGCTGGTAATGCTGATGGCACTATTCCGGCATGGAAAAATGAGCCGGTTCCCGTGCCAGCGGGATTTGAGCCCGGCACATTCCATCCTGACCCTTTCGCCGATGACGAGGTGTTGTTTACCATCACTGCGCAAAACTTTCAGGAGCATGCTGATAAGTTGACGGCGGCTCAAATACACATGTTCAAAACCTATCCTGACTACTTCATGAATATTTATCCGACTCGCCGGTCAGTAGTCTACAAGCCGTATATCTACGAAGCGGCCTTGAAAAACCTTGATCGCTCGGAGGTGATTCATGCTGATGTGAATATGGGTATTGTTGGTTTCAGGGGTGCGCGTAAGGCGCCGGCCTTCCCTATCCCCAAAAATGGAGAGGAAGCCTGGATGAACCAGGCAACCAAGCCTATTTTGCCGTGGATGAATTCCTACGAGACTACGTTGGCGATCACAACTGGCGGTGATTATGTCGTTAACAAACTGAACGTGCAGCAGCACCAGGGCTGGAGTGACCCCGAGATCCCCGATGATAAGAACCCCGCTGACCCCACCATGTTCTACTACCAGACCCTGACAGCTCCGGCCAAGTTGGCGGGACAGGTGGTGTTGGCGATTGACCCGCAAAGCTTTGATCAGGTGTTCCGACGGGCCTGGGCGTATAGCCCGGGACAGCGACGGGTTAAGCGGGCGCCGCAAATTGTCTATGACAATCCGTTAACTGCCAGCGATGGTCTGGCGACCACTGACCAGAAGTTTGGTTTTAACGGGCCCAACGACCGGTTCTCGTACAAGTTGGTCGGGAAGAAGGAAGTCTACGTCCCCTATAATGCTTATAAGCTTTGGGATAAAGAAGCCACGCCAGACAAGGTGATCATGGAGAATGGCAGGCTCAATCAGGACTATGCTCGTTATGAGTTACACCGAGTATGGATAGTGGATGCAACTTTGAAGGATGGCACAAACCATGATTATGGACGCCGCACTTTCTATCTGGATGAGGATTCGTGGTGGATTGCCCTGGTTGATGGCTATGATCGGCGAGGCGATATCTGGCGTCTGTGGGAGTCACACAGCGTATACTTCTATGATATCGGTTTCTTCCATCCGATAACGGATATTCAGTACGATATGAACGCAGGCCGTATGTTGGCCCTGATGTTTGATAAGGAGAAAGCCCCTGACTTTACGTGGCGGGATGACGAGAGTTACTTTACTCCGGCATCGGTCCGCAGGAGAGGCGTACGTTAATATCTAATGCATAGCCCGTGTGCCACGACACAAAAATGGCTGGTTTCAAACCAGCCATTTTTGTGTGCCTTGAACTCTTTTTATTCTAGCGCAGCCATTTTTTGACGGTGAGTGCTGATAGCTATTTTGTTTCGTGGTGGAGACGGCTAGAATAGCAGCCCTTTTACATATTTGTGTTGGTGTGCAGGTTGTCGATTCGACTGTTACCGCTACTCGGTTTTTCCACGGTCTGCACATTTATATATACCTAGCTTCTACAATGGAACCGACAATGCCAGCAGTATCAAGCATGTTCACAAATCTCAGTTCTGGTTTTTCAAGTTCTCTAGTGGCCTGTAGGCGTCGCAGTCAAGGAAAAACGCGCTGTGCTCTGGATAGATTTCTCGCCTTGTTTGCTCGAAAGATTCCTCAATTACTACTGGTCGTTTTGGCAAGTATCAATGTGCCGCTGGCGGTTATGGCGGAAGAGTCCGAGCAACGACCCGCGGTCAAGTCTCCCCTGGCTACCAAGGTTCTATTGACGGACTCTGTCAAGCTCTCCAGTGGTCGTTACGTTGCTGTTGGTCTGTATGGGATCATCATCTATTCCGATGATCAGGGTGAAACCTGGCAGCAGGCCAAATCACCTACTCAGGTATTGTTGACCAATGTGTTTTTCCTAAATGATAAATTGGGGTGGGTTGGCGCCCACGATACGGTGATTCTCCATACCAAAGATGGAGGGGAAACCTGGGAAATCCAGCATGAGGATCCTATTCCAGGTGGTGATATTCCCAAGCCGGTTCTTGATATTCATTTCACCAGCGCCAGTAATGGATTTGCGATCGGCGCCTACGGTTTGATGCTGAAGACTACTGACGGCGGTGCCAACTGGGAGTCGGTCGATACCCTGGCGCTTTATGACCGCTTAGAAGCCCTTGAGATGGAACCCGAGCCCAACTTCAACTACATGATTCCCTTTGGCGACAGTATCTTGATTGCCGGCGAGCTGGGCACGATTCTGGTGTTTGATCCGGACGCCGTGGATGAAGAACAACGATGGCAAATCATCGAGTCTCCCTATGAAGGGACTTTTTTCGGCGTAACGCAACTTGGCTCGGGCGACATTTATCTGTATGGCTTGCGTGGGAATATATACAGGTCCAGGGATCAGGGGCGTAATTGGGAAAAAATAGAAACCGACGTTATCGCCAATATTTATGGTTGCACTCAATTAGCCAATGGCAAGATAGTTTTTCTCGGTTCCAGCGGCACCATTCTGACGATGGAAGCGAATGACTCCCAAACCAAGAAACATCCTTATCCTGGCTTTGATACCAAGATAACTGCTGAACTGGTTGACGGCAGTGACGTCTTGATGTTTGGCTCAAATGGGGTACAGCCTTTTACCATTAACTGATTGACGGGTTTCGGAATAGGCTTCTTGCCGTTGGTCTAGGTTGGGTTGTGGCCCTTGTTAAAAAGGATCTGGGTACCATCCATTCTCATTTGTAAGAGGACAACGTTTCAATTTGTGTGGTGTGGATGTCATGGGTTTCAGCAGTGTAGCCATGGCGTTCACGGGCTTGGTAAGTGCCGAGCCATTGGTTTGTTCAACACATAGAGTTTAAGCGCGCAACCATGGAGGGGTGCAAAGGTGGCGGCGCGGGACTTGTAGAGTCAAGGAAAAATTGACCAATGTATGTGTGTAGTTGTTTGGTTTAAATACTTTACGTGGTAGATACCAAAGTAAATAAGCTGCCTGTAGAGTTTAGTAAAAAAATTGAAGTACCGTCGTTAGGCAAGACACGCGGTTCCAGCTTTCCCGTATGCGGACTCGGTGGATCTTCCTTTCTGGCGGGTTAATTTAATTTCTAGAACGCGGTATATCGCGAGAGGTAAACAATTCATGTCGCAGCGAGATAAAATTACTGGATGGTTTCAGAAAAAACTGTTTGCCAATCGGATGGTAATACTTGCGTTATTTCTCGCCACAAGTGTGTTCATGATTTACCACGCCTCCAGTCTCCGCATGGAGGCTGGCTTTGAGAAACTCCTGCCGCTGGAGCATGAGTACCTGCAAACGCTGCTGGAATATCGCGATGAATTTGGTAGCGGCAACCAGCTAATCGTGGCGTTGACGGTTGATGAAGGTGACATATTCAACGCGGAATTCTTCGATGCCCTGAAGACCGCCAACGAAGAAGTCTTTTTTCTGCCGGGGGTCGCGCGACATACGGTCACTTCAATCCTGACGCCCAATGTCCGCTTTATTGAGCTGGTCGAGGATGGTTTCAAGGGAGGCAACGTGGTGCCAGCGGAGTTCAGGCCCACCGAGGAGTGGTTTCCCATTATCCGGGATAACATTATCAAGTCGGGACGCCTGGGTAACTTGGTCGCCAATGACTTTTCCGGGGCGATGATTCGCACGGAATTACTGGATATTAACCCCACCACACGGGAGCCGCTGGACTATCAGAAAATTGCCAGCGACATGGAGGAGAAAATCCGCGATGCGGTTGAAACTGACAGGATAAAAGTCCGGATCATCGGTTTTGCCAAATCTACTGGCGATATTGCCGAAGGTGCCAGAGTAGTGATGATGTTTTTCGCAATCACCTTCCTGTTCACGGGTATTTTCCTTTATATGTATACGCGCCTTTTGCTGGCCACTTTGCTGCCCCTGTTAAGTGGCCTTGTCGCGGTGATCTGGCAGATGGGCTTGCTGCCTCTCATGGGTTTTGGTCTGGACCCCATGAGTATTCTGGTTCCCTTTCTGGTGTTTTCCATTGGCGTCAGCCATGGGGTACAGAAAATCAATGCCTGGATTAATGAAATTATGTATGGCGGCGCCTGGGAAGCCGACGGCACGCCGATTGTGCCAGCGCCCACGGAGCCGGTTGGCGTGTCCGGACTGGAAGCGGCGAAGCGCGCATTCCAGGCGCTGTTTATCCCCGGCATTATTGCCTTGATCAGTGATACCGTCGGCTTCCTGACCGTGTTGCTGATTGATATCGGAATTATTCGGGAAATGGCCATAGCCGCGACGGCTGGTGTGGCGGCAATTATTTTTACCAACCTGGTATTACTGCCGATCCTGTTGTCCTACATCACGGTTAAAAACCTCGATAAATTGCGTGTCAAGCAAAAGTCAATGGAGGAGCGACTGGATCCGGTCTGGCGGGCTTTTACCGCTTTCAGCCGCACCAAGCCTTCCATTTTTATTATTTCCGTCTGCGTGATCTTGACTGCCTGGGGCATGATTAAAAACGATGATTTGAAAATCGGCGACTCTCAGGCTGGTATTCCCGAGCTGCGGGAAGACGCCCGATATAACATAGATAGCCGAGTCATTACTGAGCGTTTTTCGGTTGGTGTGGACAAGCTCACTGTCATGATCGAATCCAAGGAAAATGCCTGTGTCGACTATGCGGTGATGAATGAAATAGACCGGCTTGCCTGGCACATCCGCAATCTGCCTGGCGTACAGTCGGTCAAATCCCTGGCTGATAACCAGAAACTGATTTTGTCGGCAAATAACGAGGGTAGCCCTCGCTGGTATCAGCTTTCCCGTAACTCCTCCACCATGTCTTCCAGCCTCTACCATATGGGCGCGGGCGGTGATGAGTTTATGAACGCGCCCTGTAGCGCCATGCCCATTAATATCTACACCATGGATCACAAGGCCGAGACGGTGAATGCCATTATTGCGGGCATCAACGCTTTTGACGCCTCCCTGCCTGAGGAGTTGTTCAAACCTCGTCTGGCCATGGGTAATGTGGGCATCATTGCCGCCACCAACGATGCGGTCGAAGAAGCCCAATTGCCGATCATGATGTGGGAGTACACGGCTATTGTTTTATTGACCTGGTTTACGTTCCGATCCTTCGGCGGCATGCTCTGTATTATTCTGCCCCTGTCTATGGTTTCCATACTCTGTTACGCCTTGATGGCTATCCTGGGTATTGGCCTTAAAGTGAATACGTTGCCTGTGGTAGCGCTAGGGGTGGGTGTTGGCGTTGATTACGCGGTGTATATTTATAGTCGGATGAACGACTACATTGAGCGGGGTGAAACCCTGTCCGAGGCTTGTTATCACGCCATGCGCCTGACCGGCAAACCGATTATTTTTACCGGGGTCGTGCTTGGTGTTGGCGTAGGCGCTTGGATTTTTGCGCCTCTCAAGTTCCAGGCCGATATGGGTATTCTGCTGACCTTTATGTTTGTTGTGAACATGCTGGGTGCGATCATTGTAATGCCGGCCCTGGCGCGCTGGCTGCTGGGCCCGAAAATGCGCTCCGTGCAAGCCAAGGCCGCCTCCCAGCCCATTAAACTGGACGAATGACGGTTCCCCTTTTTAACTGCACTACGAGTGTTACTTCCAACCCCCGGAGTCCTTGGGTTCCGGGGGTTGGCTGGTTTTGGGGCTGGGGTTTCTGTGGGGGCAGGAATGGGTATGGCGAGGCTACTTGACTAGCCAGTACCGGTTGCTTGGCTCAGTACCGACCCGATTTCATCGTGGATCACCAGGTCGGCGAGGCCATCAAGGTCGGTGGCCTCCCGGTTGATAATCACCAACCTGGCGCCACTGCGTTTGGCGATGGCGGGAAAGCCAGCAGCCGGATAAACCACCAATGATGAACCAATGGCGATAAACAGGTCGCAGCCCACTGAGGCTGCCTGAGCCTTAATCATTTCCTTTTCCGGCATCGCTTGACCGAAGGATATAGTCGCGGTCTTCACCAGGCCGTCGCAGTGGTCGCACACTGGCAGACTTTCGTCGCGTTCAAAATTCGCTTTGATCAAGCCCAGATCATATCGCTGGCCACAATCCAGACAATGGGCATAGGTGGTGTTACCGTGGAGCTCAATCATTTTTTCCTCTGGCACCCCGGCGCGCTGGTGCAAGCCATCGACATTTTGGGTAATTACATGACTCACCACACCCTCGCCCACCAGCTTTGAAATGGCTCGATGACCCAGGTTCGGCTCGGCTTTTTGCATGTCTTCGTCGAGCATGAATTTGAGCCGCCAGGACTCGCGGCGGGCATGCGCCGAGCTAATGAAATCGCTGAAATCGATGGGCTTGAATTTGCTCCAAATGCCGCCGGGGCTGCGAAAATCCGGGATGCCTGATTCGGTGCTGATCCCGGCCCCGGTGAATACCACCGCACGCTGGCATGCCTCGAGAAGCGTACGCAAGCGCTCGGCGTAATCCCGAGTTTTTGGGCTGGGTGAACGAATCGGCACTACCTTGTCAGTCATTATTTATCCCCGCTTGATACCTTGTGGCGGCCTTGGCTGACTAAGCCCAGGGCATCATTAACACCTTAGTCGACCTTTATGCTTCGAACCCGCAGTTTAATGATAGATGAAGTCTGGACATTGTTTGTCCCGAATTCTAACCTTGAAGTCAATTCTAATAACAAATACAGGAAGACAACTATGAGTAATGCAGGGGAACACCTTTTAACCGGTATCAGAGTTCTGGATTTGACCCGAGCCCTGGCCGGGCCAAGCTGTAGCCGAATGTTTGCCGAACTGGGCGCCGAGGTCATCAAGATCGAGCCCGCGCCCCACGGCGATATGGTGCGCGGTATTTCCAAACTCCGAGGTGACAGCAGCCTTTATATTATTCAGCAGAGCCTAAACAAAAAAAGCATATGCGTCGATTTACGCTCGCCCGAGGGCCTGGCTCTGGTAAAGGAATTGGTGCCCCACTGTGATGCGGTGGTCGAGAACTTCAAACCCGGCGTGATGGCGGATATGGGGCTTTCCTATGAGGATCTACGGGCGGTAAAGGATGACATTATCCTCTGCTCCATTTCCGCTTTGGGGCAGAGCGGCCCGCTGGCCAAAAAGCCCGGTTACGACTATATCGCCCAGGCCTATTCGGGCATCACATCGATGATCGGTGAGAGCGACGCCTCTCCCTATATACCCCTTGCCGGCATTGGCGATGTCAGCACCGGCGTGCATGGTGCGTTCGCCATTGCCGCGGCGCTGTTGCACCGCGCTCGCACTGGCCTGGGCCAGCACTTGGATATCGCCCTGCTGGATTGTTACTACCACTGTCACGAAGTGAATGTGCATCAATGCAGTGGTAGCGATGGGGCTATTAAGCCCAGTCGCTCCGGGCGGCACTTATCCTACCTGTGTCCCGCGGGTATTTTCCACGGCTCTGGTGGTGATGTGATGATGATGGGCTTTATGCATCACTGGAAGGATCTGTGTGCAGCCATGGAGCGGCCGGATCTCGTGACTGATCCCGCTTTTGCCACGGATGCTGCCCGCCTCGAGCGCCGGGATGAAGTGGTGGCCCTTATCGAAGACTGGTTGGCGAGCTTTGATAATGTCGCGAGTGCCATTGAAAAACTCGAATCCCACCAGGTGCCCTGTGCGCCGGTGCTCAGTGTGGAAGAAACGCTGAGTCACCCTCATTTGGTAGAGAGAGGCACGGTGCGAACGGTCAAGGATGCCGTCGGCGGTGACTTCCAGATACCCGGCATGCCCATTAAAACCTCCGGCTACTCCGACAATCCGGACTATCAATCCCCGGGTCTGGGTGAACATAACCGGGAAATAATCGGCAATTTATTGGGGCTCGGTGAGGAGGAGCTGACCGCACTCCATGACAAGGGTGTTCTGGTGAGTGAGTCCAGGGGCTAAACGGACTGTTTAATCCCACAGACGCCCGAAGATGTTGCCTATTATCGGAACAGCTTACTGATTCTCGCGATCCCCGGTTTGGCCACCCGTAATTCAGCGCTGTTCAGACCGCAAAGCTCATGGGGAAACACCAGCCAGTCATCGGTGACGTGCAAATGATAGTGGGGTTCAAGCGGGGTGGTATTGCGCGCTGGCTTGTACCAGGGTGTCGCAATACGGATTTCCGGACGTTCGTGGCCAGTATTTTCATAGATCGCTTCCAGCGCCGAGACCAGAGCGGCCATCGTGGCGCCGCTATCGAAGACATCATCCACCAGGAGCAGGCTTTTAAAGACTCCAGGTTTTTTTGCAATGTAATCCAGGCCAGTAATCTCTACCTGGTCGTCGCGCTGGTCGATGTCTGAATAAAGTTGGGTGCGTACCGGGATATGATCGGGACTCAAGCCGTGATAGGCCAGTAATTCATGAATGGCGATCGCTACTGGCGAACCGCCGCGCCAGACACCAACCAATAAATCCGGACAATAACCGCTGCCCAGAATTCGGGCGCCAAGCGTGAAGGCATCTTCGAGTAATTGATCGGCGCTGAGAAAACGTTTGCTTGCCACGACAGTGATCCTGACTAGATTTGCTGTCCGCTTTGTCACCAGCGGGATGATTAGCGCTATAATGCGCGCTGTTTTTCGCCAGCTATTGTGAACCACGGAGTTTGATGATGAAACCAGCGAAACTGATGGCAATTTCCAGCGCATTTATTGTTGCCCTGGTGCTCGGCGCTTGCAGCGGCGAGAAAGAGGAAGTCGAACTGAGCGACCAACAGGAAAGCGCCATGGTTGAGCGTCTGGCTCCCGATGGAGAGGTAGCGCTGGCGAGTGAAGTGAGCGCCGCGCCTGCAGCCAGTAGTGGTGGAAGCCGCAGCGGCGAAGAGGTGTACAACACCAAGTGTACCGCCTGCCACGCGACTGGTGCAGCCGGTGCGCCCAAAACCGGCGTTGCGGATGACTGGACCGATCGCATCGCCAAAGGCATGGATGTGCTCTACGCCAGCGCTATCAGTGGCTTGAATGGCATGCCGCCCAAAGGTCTGTGTATGGACTGTTCCGACGACGAACTGAAAGCGGCAGTGGATCATATGCTCGCTCAGTAAGCCTGCTTGTGACAGATAAAAAACGCGGCTCGGGCCGCGTTTTTTGTATGGAGCCGGGTTTGCGACCTCAAATGGGAGTGATTCCCCGGCGCTTAAAGGTATGTCCCTGTCGGCGGTTTTTCGCCATTTCCAGGGCTTTGATCAGCACCTTGCGGGTATCCCTCGGGTCAATGACGTCATCCACCAGGGCGGCTTCGGCGGCCGGCAGAATAGTGGTTTTGGCTTCAAACTCGGCGATTAACTCCTGCTTGCGCTGTTCGCCATCCTCAATCTGGGCCAACTGTTTGCCAAACATGATTTCCACGGCATCATCCGGGGATATGGCACTGAAGGAGGCCAGTGGCCAGGCCACCAGTAGATCCGGTTCCATACCCAGACTGTTCATCCCGTAGTGGGCCAGGCCAAAAGCCTTGCGCAGCATGACCGTGAGTCTTGGCACTGTCGTGTGGCCGATTTCGTAAAGCAGGCGGGTGGACCAGCGGATAATGCCATCGGCCTCTGACTGGGGGCCGGGGTAAAAGCCGGGAATGTCCTGCAGAAAAACCAGGGCGATGCCAAAACAGTCGCAAAAATTAATGAAGCGGCTGATCTTCTGGCAGGCCTTCACGTCGATAGTGCCGGACATATAAGCCGGCTGGTTGGCGATGACCCCCACTGCGCGCCCGCCCATATGAGCCAGGGCGGTGACCACGTTGGGGGCAAAGGCCGGCTGCATTTCAAAAAAGCGGCCATCATCCACCAGTTCGGTGACGACTTTTTTGATGTCGTAGGCAAAGCGCAGATCGGAGGGCACTACCTCAAGCAGGGCTTCGCAGCGTCGTTCGGGATTATCGCGGCTGTGTCTTTGGGGGGCTGGTTCCTGGCAGTTATTCGGCAGGTAGCCCAGAAATTCTTTTATTTTTTCGATGCATTCCCGATCATCCTTGACCAGTAGATCGCCCATACCACTTTGTTCAACATGCTTACGGGCGCCGCCCAGTTCTTCCAGGGTGGTGTCCACGCCCATTTTGGTACGCAACAGGGGGGGGCCGGCCAGCATCATTGAAGAGTTTTCTGTCATCGGTACAAAATCACCGATGGCGGTGAGGTTGGCGTGACCGCCGACACATACGCCCATCACCGCGACCACGATGGGTACATAACCGCTCAGTGCCACCAGGTTGGTAAACTGCGGATTGTCGTAGGCGCCCTGGCTGCTGACCTCTTCCTCCAGCCGCGCACCGGTGCCTTCGCTCATGATCACCAGTGGGAAACCCTGTTCCTTGATCAGACGCTTCAGGCGAGTGAATTTCCATTCGCAAACCTTACCCATGGAACCGCCGCGAAACTGAATATCGTAGGCCGCCGCACCCACCATGCGTCCGTTGACCTTGCCATAGCCAACGACGATACCGTCCCTTGGTGTTTCGCTCGGCTTGGTATTGGCAGCCAGGTCGGATTCTCGGGCCAGGGGGGCGATCTCCGTAAAGGTTCCTTTATCAAATAATAATTCAACGCGTTCGGCGGCGGACATCTGCCCGCGGGCATGGCGCTTCGAGTAATCGAGGTTGTCCAGCGCCAGTTTCCGGTCTAGATAGGGTTGCAAAGCCTCGCTCATGCTCAGGTTGTGCCTGCCCGCTGCCTGTTGGTAGACCGAGGAAGAGGTATTGATGGCCGGTTTGGTGGTTGGTTTGGACTGGTTTGTGTTTTTTGACACGGACATGACTCGCTTTTCTTACCGTAGATAATGGGGCGGGCAATTTAGCTTGAATTGACTGGTGCCTCAAGCTGAGTTATTGATAGCATGGTTCCTGGGTATCGACGGATTTATTTGTTCTGGAATCCGATTGGGGCTATAAAGGAGGAGTGCAACCCGTAAATGCAGCGAGGCTTTGAGGTAATACGAGATTACACGTGAGCCTTACGAGGGTTCGGTAACTTGAGCATAGTCCGAATATTTCTTCTTCTGCCATTAGTGCTGTTGACCAGTGTGTGGGATGCCAGCGCTATGCCGGCGTCCACCAATCGAGCACTGGTGTTGACCGTGGCCGATGCCATCGGCCCCGCAACGGAAGATTACGTGACACGGGGTTTTGAACAAGCGCTGGAACAGGGAGCAGCGCTGATCGTCATCCGCATGGACACTCCCGGCGGTCTAGATGGCGCGATGCGCGGTATCATAAAAACCATCACTGCATCATCCATTCCCGTCGCCACTTATGTCGCGCCGACGGGTGCCCGCGCAGCCAGCGCGGGCACCTATATTTTATACGCCAGTCATGTCGCTGCCATGGCTCCCGGTACGAATCTGGGCGCCGCGACGCCAGTGCAAATTGGCGGCTCGCCGTTTCCTGGTGGCGATAAACCCGGGACTGGGAAGCCGCCCACGGACGGCGAATCCGAAAAACAGGGGGACGGAGGCAACAAAAGCGAATCCGGCGCGCTAGATCAGGGTGATGCCATGAAGCGTAAAATGGTTAATGACGCTTCGGCCTATATTCGTGGTCTTGCCGACTTGCACGGGCGCAATGCCGATTGGGCAGAGCGGGCACTGCGAGAGGCCGTGAGCCTGCAAGCCAGCGAAGCGTTAAAAATCGGGGTTATCGATGTTGTTGCTACCAATATCGAAGATTTGTTGCAACAGATCGACGGTCGGCAGGTGCGGATCCAGGGAGAAATGAAAACCCTCAACACCCAGAACCTGAATGTTGAGGAATTATTGCCGGACTGGCGCAACCGTCTGCTCAGTGTCATAACCAATCCTAACGTCGCCTATATCCTGATGATGGTGGGCGTTTACGGGTTGATCCTGGAGTTTTATAACCCCGGTGGCCTGGTGCCAGGGGTTATTGGGGCCATCTGCCTGGTGCTGGCGCTCTATTCGTTTCAGTTGTTGCCGGTCAATTACGCCGGTTTTGCGCTCATTCTTCTGGGCGTGGCGCTGATGGTGGCCGAGGCCTTCCAGCCTAGTTTCGGCATGCTCGGTATTGGCGGGCTGGTGGCTTTTGTTATCGGCTCGATAATATTGATGGACACCGATATCCCGGATTTCAGGATTTATCTGTCGGTGGTGCTGAGCGTTGCCGGGGCAACGGTGCTGGTGTTTTTCCTGATTATCGGCATGGCCCTGCGCGCCCGCCGCCGGCCTGTGGTCAGTGGCGTCGAGGAACTGATTGGTAAAGTAGGCGAGGTGGTGGAGATCAGTGATCCCCGCCATGCCACTATCCGGGTTCACAGTGAACTATGGCAGGCCCGCGGCACTGCCCCGCTGGAAAAGAAGCAGATCGTTAGAGTAAGCGCGGTCGATGGCTTGATCCTTGAGGTTGAACCCACAGCTGGAGCCATGGGCGAACAACCCGAACCCCCACGCATGGAGAAACAACCATGATCGAATATCCACTGTATACATTTATTGTACTGGTGATTTTGTTTTTCGCCAGCGCCATCAAAATCCTGCGCGAGTACGAACGTGGCGTGGTGTTTTTGCTCGGTCGATTCTGGAAGGTCAAGGGTCCCGGTTTCATCATCATCATTCCCGGCATCCAGCAAATGGTGCGTGTTGATTTGCGTACCATCGTCATGGATGTGCCCAGCCAGGATGTCATTTCCCGGGATAACGTTTCGGTCGAGGTTAACGCCGTGGTCTATTTCCGTGTGGTGGACCCGCAAAAAGCCATCATTCAGGTGGAGGACTTTTATATGGCCACCAGTCAGCTGGCGCAGACCACCCTGCGCTCAGTGCTGGGGCAGCATGAACTGGATGAAATGCTGGCCGAACGGGATCGGCTCAATGCCGACATACAAACCATCCTCGACCAGCAGACCGACGCCTGGGGTATCAAAGTCAGCAACGTCGAGATCAAGCACGTCGACCTCAATGAAACCATGGTTCGGGCCATCGCCCAGCAAGCCGAGGCCGAGCGGGCAAGGCGCGCCAAAGTCATACATGCCGAGGGTGAACTACAAGCTTCGGAAAAACTACTCCAGGCTGCCAACACTCTGGCCCAGCAAAATCAGGCATTGCAATTACGGTATCTGCAAACCCTGACCGAGATCGCCGGCGAGCGTAGTAATACCATTGTCTTTCCCGTGCCTATGGAGCTGATGGATCGGCTTTTAGGCAGGGATGCGCCAGCCAATCAGGATCAGTAAAAATTTGTCCGGGAATGACTTTGGCGCTTGCTTGAAAATGAATTGCCTGCATTTGACAAAGCGTCCCGGGGAAGTTGCCGTCTAGCAAATAACCCTTTAAAACAGGTGGTTTTTACTGCCGTTCACTTAGGCGAGAAATTTCAAAATCTGGCCTGTCGAACACGAGTTCCTGACGATAAGCGGGATCGCTAGCAAAAGTCGGGAACGCGCTTGACGCATATCATTTGTTAAAGGCGCCCCTTTCTTCATTATACCGACGTCCCTTTTTACGCCGGGTTTCCGCACCCTGAAAAAAGTCACGCAACCGGGTGCAATTCGATAGCTAGTCACAGTTTTAGACGCGCTCCTAATGAAGGAAGGTACTGACCTATGAGTGATGGCGCCATTGAGCAAATGCCAGCCTACAACATGAAAGTGGTGAAGCAGTTTGCCATCATGACGGTTGTCTGGGGCATCGTAGGTATGCTGGTGGGCGTGATTCTGGCCGCACAGATGATCTGGCCGGAAATCAACATGGGACTGCCCTGGTTGCACTTCGGTCGCCTGAGGCCACTGCATACCAACGCGGTAATTTTCGCCTTCGGTGGCTGTGCGCTGATGTCCACGTCCTACTATGTCGTACAGCGCACCTGCCAGGCGGTGTTGTTTGCCCCGGGGATTGCGGCCTTCACTTTTTGGGGCTGGCAACTGGTTATTGTTGCCGCGGCTATTACTCTGCCACTGGGCTATACCTCGACCAAGGAATACGCGGAGCTGGAATGGCCGATCGATATTCTGATTACGGTGGTGTGGCTAGCCTACGCGTTGGTCTTTTTTGGAACCATTGTTAAACGGAAAACCAGCCATATTTATGTGGCCAACTGGTTTTTCGGCGCCTTTATTCTTGCGGTCGCCATGTTGCATGTGGTCAATAGCGCGGCAATTCCGGTAAGTCTATTTAAATCCTATTCTGCCTATGCCGGCACCATAGATGCCATGGTGCAGTGGTGGT
>DLXZ01000207.1:27288-36472 GCA_003448675.1 Porticoccaceae bacterium | reverse complement strand
CAGTGGTGGTACGGGCATAACGCCGTGGGCTTTTATCTGACCGCGGGCTTTCTGGGCATGATGTATTACTTCGTACCCAAGCAGGCGGGGCGCCCGGTTTATTCCTACCGTCTTTCGATTGTGCATTTCTGGGCGCTGGTGGCGGTATACATCTGGGCTGGGCCCCACCACCTGCATTATTCGGCCCTTCCTGACTGGGCTCAAAGTCTGGGCATGGTGATGTCGCTGATTTTGTTCGCTCCCTCCTGGGGCGGCATGATTAACGGCATCATGACCCTGTCCGGCGCCTGGGACAAATTGCGGACCGACCCCACCTTGCGTTTTTTGGTGGTGTCCCTGTCCTTCTACGGCATGTCGACCTTTGAGGGGCCGATGATGTCGATTAAAACCGTGAACGCGCTTTCCCACAATACCGACTGGACCATTGGTCACGTCCATTCCGGTGCCCTGGGTTGGGTGGGAATGATTTCCATTGGCTGCATGTATCACCTGATACCGCTGTTATTTGGCAAACCCAAGATGTACAGCATCCGTCTCATCAATCTGCACTTCTGGCTGGCGACCATGGGCACGGTGCTTTATATCGCCTCCATGTGGGTTAACGGTATTGCGCAGGGACTGATGTGGCGAGCGTTTAATGTTGATGGCACTTTGACTTATACCTTCGCCGAGTCCATTGAGGCGAGTATGCCCGGTTACTATGTGCGATTGATTGGCGGCGCGATGTTCTTCCTCGGCATGTTGGTCATGGCCTTTAATGTATGGAGGACGTGCTGCGGCGAAGTGCCTCCCCGGCCTGACAAAACGCCGGCGTCCACGCCGGCGGGAGCACAGTCATGAAGCATGAAGTCGTCGAGAAAAACGTTGGCCTGATGATTATCCTGGTGCTCGTGGCCCTGAGTTTTGGCGGTCTTGCCCAGATTGTTCCGCTGTTTTTTATTAAATCCACCACCACGCCCATCGAAGGGCTCAAACCGCTGCCGGCCCTGGTGCTGGAGGGGCGGGATATCTATATCCGCGAAGGCTGCCATGTCTGCCATACCCAGATGGTGCGTCCCTTCAGGTCCGAAACCGAGCGCTATGGCCACTATACCGTCGCCGGGGAGCAGCTTTATGAGCACCCCTTTCTATGGGGCTCCAAGCGCACCGGGCCGGATCTGGCGCGGGTGGGCGGGCGTTACAGTGATGAGTGGCACCGGGCTCATCTCTACAACCCCCGGGATGTGGTGCCGCTGTCCAATATGCCTGCTTTTCCCTGGTTATTTGAAAGCGTGATAACTGGCGAACAAACCGCCGCCAAAATGACCGCCCTGCGCCATGTCGGTGTGCCCTATAGCGACGAAGATATCGCCAATGCCGCGCAGGCCTTTGCCTCGGGTGAAGTTAAGGAAGTGGATGCGCTGGTTGCCTATATGCAGCAGTTGGGCATATTAATTAAACAGAAACGCTGATGCTCGGTTAGGACGGTTATTCGGCAGTGGTTCAACTGCGGGGTAAACAACGACAGGTAAGTGTATGGAACAGACGGTAGTGTTTGATCGCGGCTTTTTAGCGGGCTTGGGGACGGTGCTGGCGATGATTGCTTTTGTCGGTATCTGCCTTTGGGCTTATAGCGGACGCAACAAAGCCCGGTTCAAAGAAGCGGCTTTGTTGCCTTTTGCCGATGAGGAGAGGTCTTTAGAAAGTGACGGGGATGGCGACTCTCACTTAGAGACACCGGGAAAAACCGAGACAAGCCAACGTGATGGCAAGTGACAAGGGTAGAAACCGATGAGCACATTCTGGAGCTGGTGGGTCATCATATTGTTTGTGGGAACGGTAATCGGCGTATGCTGGGTATTGATTGCCAATCGCAAAGTGGTGCTGCGTGATGATCAGGAAGTGGAAGATGGCACACCCAAGACCGGCCATGTCTATGACGGTATTGAAGAATATGACAACCCCCTGCCAGCCTGGTGGTTCAAGATGTTTATTGGCAGCGTGGTGTTTTCTTTTGTCTACGTGGTGCTCTACCCGGGGCTCGGTAACTTTCCAGGCCTGCTGGGATGGACCTCCATTAGCCAGTGGCAGCAGCAGGAGGCACGGGCCGACGAACGGTTTGAGGCGGTCTATGCCAAATTCGAGGGACAGTCCATAGAAGAACTGGCTGCCAATCCCGCAGCCTTCAAAATCGGTCGCCGCCTGTTCGGTAATAACTGCGCGGTGTGTCACGGTAGTGATGGCGGCGGGGCTTACGGCTTTCCCGACCTCACCGATGATGACTGGCTATACGGGAATACACCGCAAGCCATTGAGACATCCATCAGACACGGACGCCGGGGTGTTATGCCAGGTTGGGGAGCGGCCCTTGGTGAAGCAGGTGTTAGCGAGGTCACGGAATACCTGTTCAAATTGGGTGGTCGAGATCACGATGAAGCCCTGGCTACGGCTGGCGAGCAGAAATTCGCGGGTTTTTGTGCCGGTTGTCATGGTGCCGACGCCAGCGGCAACGTGGCTCTCGGGGCGCCGGATTTAAGCGACGATATCTGGTTGTATGGTGGTTCACCGGAAATGATAAAGACCAGTATTCGTAGCGGTCGCCAGGGCAATATGCCCGCCCAGGACAAGATGCTACGCACCAGTAAAATCCGGCTGTTAACCAGTTATGTTTACGGTCTCTCTGAGCGCTAGGGGCGGATGGTTTGTCTTCACAGCTTGATAGCAAACCGGATCAAGCGCCCGATGAATCGGAGCACGTCCTCTACCTGTACGAAACCCGCAGGAAAATTTATGCCCGGCGTTTCAAGGGGTTTTTTCGTAAACTGAAAAAGCGCAGCAGTATCCCCATGTTGCTCGCTTATTTCCTGACCCCCTGGATTCAAATCGACGGCCGCCAGGCTGTGTTGTTCGATTTGCCGGCGCGCAAATTCCATATTTTCTGGATTACCTTTTGGCCTCAGGATTTTATGCTTTTGGGCTGGATGCTGATTATCTGCGCCTTGGCCCTGTTCGCCATCACCATTCTGGTGGGGCGCGTGTGGTGTGGCTTTGTTTGCCCGCAAACCGTTTGGACAATGATGTTTATGGGCGTTGAACATTTTTTTGAAGGGGGCCGAAACAAACGGATCAGACTGGACATGGCGCCCTGGACTTTCGAAAAGGTCTGGCGAAAAACCGGCAAGCACGCCGGATGGGTGCTGATTGCTTTGGTCTCCGCCTACACCTTCGTTGGTTATTTTAATCCCATTCGCGAACTCAGTAGCGATATGCTGTCCTTTTCCGCGCACCCGGCGGCGCTGTTCTGGATTGGCGTGATTGCCGTGATGACCTATATGAACGCGGGTCATCTGCGCGAGCAGGTATGTAAATACATGTGTCCCTACGCCCGCTTCCAGTCGGTGATGTTCGACAGCGATACCATGGTCGTCTCTTATGACGAGTCAAGGGGAGAACCACGGGGCGCGCGCCGGCGTGGAGGGGAACAGGAGGCGGGCAAGGGTGATTGCGTGGACTGTGGCCTGTGCGTCCAGGTTTGTCCGGTGGGGATAGACATTCGCGAGGGGCTGCAATACGAGTGCATCAGTTGCGGGCTGTGTATTGATGCCTGTGACGCGATTATGGATAAAGTGGGTTCGGCACCCAAGCTCATCAGTTTCACCACGGAAAACAAGCTGCACGATAAACAGGCGAGACTGTTTCGGCCCCGCCTGCTGGGCTATGGCGCTGGCCTGATGGTAATGATGAGTCTGTTTTTTTATGCGCTGGCGACCCGAACCCCGGTGGAGCTGGATGTGGTTAGGGATCGCGCGCTCCTGTACCGGGAGACTTCACGGGGCTTGATTGAAAATATCTACACCCTGCGCATCAGCAATATGGATAACCGCAACCACGAGTTTTTGATTACCGCAGACGGCGACTACCAGTTCCGTTTTATCGGACAGGAAGAGATATCCGTGCTGGCCGGGGAGGTGGTCACCCACGTGGTGCGTCTGGAGCTGGATCCCGGATTTTTGCGCACGGGTAATACAGACGTTAATTTTGTCATTACCGCGGGGGATGATGAGACTATCCGGGACACCGAAACCAGCCGTTTTATTGGGCCGTTTCTGCGTTAGGGCGGGGTGTAGAGCAGATATGAATGATGGCGCCGTGTCCTCGGAACAAGCCAATGGAGTACCGCCCTGGTATCGCCAGTTCTGGCCGTGGTTTTTGATTGCCCTGCCGGCGAGCATTATTGTCGCCAGTTTTTTCATGCTTTATCTGGCCGTGAATAATAGCGACACACTGGTTAGCGATAATTACTACCGGGATGGCCTGGCGATAAACAAGGTATTAACCCAGGACCTACGCGCCGCGGAGCTGGCTATGGCGGCACGGGTGGAGTTTGCTGACCAGAAGGGGCTGCGCATCGAGCTAAGTGGGCGGGAACCCTTGCCATCCTCTCTGACCCTGCGTCTTTCTCACCCCACTAATGCCAGCGGGGATCGCGATTTTCTGCTCCCGGCTAGCGGCCCTGGACTGTATTCGGCGAGCATCGAAACCCTCGCCCCGCATCGCTACTACCTGCGTCTGTTGCCGGGGGTCGTGCGCGGTGACGAAGAAGCCAAGGCGGTTGCCTGGCGGCTCAATGGTGAAGTAGATCTGGCAAAAAGCGCGAGGGTTGCGCTCATGCCCATAAACGGTCCGTCGGGTTCCCACCAGGGCAGCGCCGGGCAATGACCGTAACATCAGCTGATGGGAACAGTTCGCAGGCACCTTGCTTTCATTGCGGTTTGCCCGTGATGACGGGTTCGGCCTACGCGGCGGTTATCGACGGCCACGAAAGACCGATGTGTTGCGCCGGTTGCCAAGCGGTGGCCACGACCATCGTCGATGGTGGACTCGATAAATTCTATCAATACCGTGATTCGGAGCGTCTGGGCCAGCGACCGGATATGGCGGTGGATTTTCTTGCCTATGACCTGCCTGAGGTCCAGGCCGACATTCTCCAGTCCAGCAGCGGCGGGGCGGTGATTATTGATCTCAGTATCCCCGATATCACCTGCGCCGCCTGCGCATGGCTCATCGAGCGGCACGTCGGGCGTTTGCCGGGGGTGGCGCGGGTCGCGGTCAATGTCAGCCGGCACCGCTGCCGGGTTGAATGGCGGCTTGATGACCTGGCGCTGAGTGAGTTGCTGGGCGCCTTTGCCGGGATTGGCTACCGTGCGCTGCCGGCCCGGGAAACCGACCCGCTGCGCGACAGCGAACGACATCTGCGCCAGTATCTGCTGCGTCTGGGCGTGGCCGGCTTTGGCATGATGCAGGTAGGTATGCTGGCGCTTGCCCTTTACCTGGGCGCCTTTGAAGGGATGGATGCCCACTGGCACCAGTTCTTTCGCTGGGTGAGTCTGGTGGTGGCGACGCCAGTGGTATTGTTCTCCGCCAGGCCTTTTTTTAGCGGTGCCCACCGCAGCCTGAAAACCGGTTTTTTGACCATGGATGTCCCCATTGCGCTTGCCGTCGCCCTGGCCTATTTGTTCAGCGCCTGGGCGACGATAACAGCCAGTGGTGAGGTTTATTTTGACGCAGTGTCCATGCTGGTTTTTTTCCTGTTGCTGGGACGATTCCTGGAGCTGCGGGTGCGCTACGGCAACGAAGTGCTGGCGGCGGAAACCAGTCGGCTGATCCCGCTTAGCGCCCAGCGGCTGGTGAATGGCGGGATTGAATGTGTGGCGGCAAAAAGCCTGAAACGCGACGATGTGATTGTGGTCAGTGAAGGCGAGGTGCTGCCTGCCGATGGTGTTGTTATCGATGGCCAAAGCCGAGTAGTCGAGGCGATACTGACCGGTGAGCAGAAGCCGGTAGCCAAGGCGCCGGGGCAGACTGTCAGCGCGGGTACGGTCAATACCGCTAGCCGGCTGACGATCCGTGTTGAAGCCGTGGGCGAGGCCACTCGGCTGGCTACCATTGTCGATATGGCGGAGTCCGCCGAAGCTGATAAACCCCGGCAGGTGGAACTTGCCAATCGCCTGGCCAGCTGGTTCGTGGCGGGGGTTTTGACCATGGCCCTGGCGGTTTACCTGGTCTGGAGCCAGTATGACGCCGGACGGGCGTTGTGGGTGACCCTGTCGGTGTTGGCGGTGACCTGTCCCTGCGCCCTGTCCCTGGCGACGCCTCTGGCTTTGGCCGCGGCGACGGGAAATTTACGCCGTCGGGGGATTCTGATCCGGCGGTCCCATGTCATGCAGACGCTGGCGCGGGTAAACCGGGTGGTACTGGATAAAACCGGTACGCTGACCGAGGGCCACCCAAAAATTCAGCGAGTGGTGCTGGCCCAAAATCCCTCCGATGGTGGCTCGCCACTTATGAATGAAGATGAGGTGCTAGGGATTGCGGCGGCACTGGAGCAGGGCTGTAATCACCCGATCGCCAGGGCGTTTGATGCACCGATCGGGACGACGGCGCAACACCTGCGTTACCAGGTCGGCGCCGGTGTGGTGGGAGTGCTGGAAAGCCAGTCTTATGTACTGGGAAGCCCCGCTTTTGTGGCGACTGAACTGGGGCTGGCGCCAGAAACCTGTGCGCTGCCGAAAACCAGCAGCGTCAGTGGGCAGGCCGATCCACCATCATCGGAAGACAGCTTTGCTCAGCAAACACTTGTGCTTCTTGCCAGCCCGACAGGGCCGTTGGCATGGTTCGTTTTGTCGGATGCTATCCGCCCCGGCGCCCGGCAACTGGTGGCTTCACTGGCGTCGCGGAACCTGGTTGTGGAAATGCTGAGTGGCGATCACCCTGTCAGTGTCGCAAGCCTGGCGGAAAAAATTGGCATTCAACATTGGATTGGCGATAGCAAGCCGGAAGATAAGCTGGCCCATATACGCAGTAGGCAGGCCGACGGGAATGTGGTGCTGATGGTTGGGGATGGGGTCAACGATGTGCCGGTGCTCAGTGGGGCTGATGTGTCCATGACCCTGGCCGAAGCTACCGATTTGACTATGCTGGCCTCCGACACGGTGCTGCTGTCCAGTCGGCTGGACTGTCTGGTCGAGGCGCTTGATCTGGCCAAAAAAACCGAAGCGATTATCAAACAAAACATCCTCTGGGCTTTGGGTTACAACGGTGGCGCGCTACCCCTTGCCGCCCTCGGTTGGGTGCCGCCCTGGGCCGCGGCGATCGGCATGTCCCTCAGTTCCCTGATCGTGGTTTTTAATTCCATGCGTCTGCAAGGCAAGCCCGGCGAGATGAAACACTCGGCGATGCCCACCGGGCGTGTGGCACCGGTATTGGGCACATGATTTTGACTGGTCTGCCTCCAGCATTAGTAACCGGGAAATCCAGAACCCCGGAGCCTGAATAAGAGATGGAAAGCCTGTATTTCCTGATACCCCTGTCAATCGTCGTGCTCGGTATTGCGGTGTCGGTGTTCTGGTGGGCGGTCAGAAATGGTCAATATGATGATCTGAAGGGCGAAGCCGAGCGTATTTTGTTTGATAACCCGGAGGTCAGTCCTGGTGTGCAAGTTGGAGTTAACGCTGGGGAAGTCAAGCGGGACAAGCCCGAGCGTGAATCCTCGTCGGTGAACGATGACTGAAACGCTGATAGTAGAGTTATCGATTATGTTTGGCATCGGCATGCTTGGCGCCGGGCACTGTATTGGTATGTGTGGCGGCATTGTCGGGGCGCTGACGCTGGCCGGCGACCAAAACAAAAGCGCCTTAATAGTGAGCTATAACCTGGGCAGAATTCTGAGCTATGGGACGATCGGCTTTGTGGTTGCCATGCTTGGTCAGGTGGGCGTGCGCTACCTTGGCCTGGCGCCGGTGTTGCGCGGTCTGGCGGGAGTGCTGCTTATCGCCATGGCCCTGTATATGACGGGGTGGTGGCGGGGTTTGAGGCATCTGGAAAATGTCGGCCTTGTGCTCTGGAAGCGCCTGCGTCCACTCGCCCAGCGCCATCTGCCCATTCAAAACCCGGGCTCGGCGGTAATGGTCGGCATGATCTGGGGGTGGTTGCCCTGTGGTCTGGTCTACACTGCCCTGGCATACAGTGCGACTTCGGCCTCGCCCTGGTATGGCGCCGCGCAAATGGTGGCTTTTGGCCTGGGAACCTTGCCGGCAGTGGTGCTCGGCGGTCTGGCGTTTAATCGTATTGCCCGCACCCTTCAGCATAAATATGCCCGGTCAGGTTTTGCGATGTTGATGCTGGCTTTCGGGGTTTGGACCTTAATGCCGGTGTTGCTTCCCCGTGCTCATCATTAGGGGATTAAGGTCGAGAAGAGAGCGGAAGTGCGTTCTCGAGGGCCGCCGGCAACCCGAAACCCCTTGATACTGATCAATAAGAAACACTGAATGTTGGCGCTATAAATAGTGTCCGGAAATCAAATAACAGGCAATAAGGTGGGTTTATGTTCGGATATACATTTGGCTTGATGGTTCATCCCCGTCAAACCTGGGAAAAAATGGCGGGGTTAAGCGATGAGCAAATCAAACGCCTGCTGCCCTATCCCATTGTTATGGCCCTGTTGCCTGCATTGGGGTTTTATATCGGCACCACCAAGACTGGCTGGACGGTGGTTGGTGAAGATGTTATTCGTATCACCGAGGCCAGCGCCATCCCCCTGGTGGTGCTTTCCTACTTAGCCCTGTTGGGGGCAGTGGTATTTATCGGCCTGATGGTTAACTGGATGTCAAAAACCTATCAGGTCAGATCCTTCCCCATTAAGGGAATCGTGCTGATGGGCTACGCCTGTACGCCCATTTTCCTGGCAGGCATGTTGGCAGCTTATCCGATCTGGTGGCTGGATATCCTCGCGGGAACCGCCGCGGCCATTTATGTGATTTATCTGGTATACATGGCTGTGCCGGTGCTGATGAACGTGCCCTGGGATCGGGGTTTTCTTTACGCCAGCGCCGTATTCATGGTGGCGTTGGTTTATGTGGTTGTGGTGTTGGTGGGGACCACGATTATTTGGGAATATATCGCCACGCCGGTTTTTGTTGATTGATTTTGTTGCGTGTTTCTAGCGACCTCCTGGCTGAATCCGGGGAACGGCATAGAAGAGCAAATCCTGCGTAAATAAGATGGACGGGCTAAAAAAGGGGGAATCAGTAGAAACTAATAGTTGAACGCTGATAGATAGTATCAAAGTCTGTTTTTTAGGCACAAAAAAACGCTGCTAGACCGCAGCGTTTTTATTAAGAGGAGAATTTGGCTCCGCCTGCTGGGC
>DLXZ01000207.1:0-27071 GCA_003448675.1 Porticoccaceae bacterium | reverse complement strand
ACCAACTGAGCTAAGGCGGAGTAGCGAAGGCGCGCTATGGTATAGTCCACTATTGGGTGAGTCAAGACCGTAGTTCCGCCTGTAATCGAGTGCTAGCCCTGGAAACGCAGGCTCGGATTCGTTCCGCTCAACAGTAGCATCAGCCCCTCATATTCCGCTCCCATGGATAAACCACTACAAGTCGTCAGTGAATATAAACCGGCCGGGGATCAACCCGAGGCTATTCGCCAACTGGTGGAAGGCCTGGAGGCGGGTTTGGCGTCGATGACCCTGCTGGGGGTTACGGGCTCGGGCAAGACCTTCACCGTTGCCAACGTTATCGAGCGTTTACAGCGCCCGACCATTGTTATGGCCCATAACAAGACCCTGGCGGCCCAGCTCTACGGGGAATTAAAGGAATTCTTCCCCAACAACGCGGTGGAGTATTTCGTTTCCTATTACGATTACTACCAGCCCGAGGCCTACGTGCCGGCTTCCAACACCTATATCGAGAAGGACGCCTCCATTAACCGCCATATCGAGCAGATGCGGTTGTCGGCCACCAAGGCCTTGATGGAGCGCCGGGATGTGGTGGTGGTGGCGACCGTATCGGCGATCTACGGCCTGGGTGATCCCGAGTCCTATCTGAAGATGGTGCTTCATGCGGTGCGCGGTGACCGCGTCGACCAGCGGAGTATTCTGCGCCGGCTGGCGGAGTTGCAGTACACCCGCAACGACGTGGCCTTCGAGCGGGCCAACTATCGGGTGCGTGGGGACGTGATCGATATTTTCCCGGCGGACTCGGAGAAGGAGGCGGTGCGCATTGAGCTGTTCGATGACGAGGTCGAGAATATCTCTCTGTTCGATCCACTGACTGGCGAGGTTCTGCAGCGCATTCCGCGGATCACCATTTACCCCAAGTCCCACTATGTAACGCCCCGCGAAACCATTATGGAGGCCATCGAGCAGATCAAGGTGGAGTTGGTGGAGCGCCTTGAGCAGTTGCATGCCAATGACAAGCTGGTGGAAGCCCAGCGGCTTAGTGAGCGCACCCGCTACGATCTGGAGATGATGCAGGAGCTGGGCTACTGCTCGGGTATCGAAAACTATTCCCGTTATCTGTCCGGGCGCGCCCCGGGCGAGCCACCGCCGACCCTGTTTGATTATTTGCCCGATAACGCCCTGCTGGTGATCGACGAGTCCCACGTTTCCATTCCCCAGATTGGAGGTATGTACCGGGGCGACCGCTCGCGTAAGGAAACCCTGGTGGAATACGGCTTCCGCCTGCCGTCCGCCCTTGATAACCGTCCCCTGCGTTTTGATGAGTGGGAACGACTCATGCCCCAGAGTATTTTCGTCTCCGCGACGCCAGCCAAATATGAAGCCGAGCATGCCCAGGCGGTGGTGGAACTGACGGTGCGGCCCACTGGCCTGGTGGACCCCGAGATCGTGGTCAAGCCGGCCAGCAAGCAGGTGGATGATGTGATGGGCGAAATCGGCACCTGTGTGGGGCGGGGTGAGCGGGTACTGATTACCGTGCTGACCAAGCGGATGGCGGAGGACCTGACCGAATACCTCGACGAACACGGGGTACGGGTGCGTTACATGCACTCGGATATTGATACCGTCGAACGGGTGGAAATCATTCGTGACCTGCGCCTGGGTGAGTTTGATGTGCTGGTGGGCATTAACCTTCTGCGCGAGGGCCTGGATATGCCGGAGGTATCCCTGGTGGCGGTATTCGACGCGGATAAAGAAGGCTTTTTACGTTCCGAACAATCGCTGATTCAGACTGTCGGGCGCGCCGCCCGGCATCTCAATGGCCGCGCGATTCTTTATGGGGACGAAGTGACTGGCTCCATGCAGCGGGCCATGGATGAAACCGAGCGCCGGCGTAAACGTCAACTGGAATTTAACCAGACTCACGGCATTACACCCCAGGGCATCATCAAGGCGGTGCCCGATGTGCTGGAGGGGGCGATCAGCAGTGCTGCTGGCCGGCGCGGTCAACTACGCAAAGTCGCCGACAGCCAGGCGACTTATCTGGCCGATGCTTCGGTGGCTGATTTGTCCGCTGCGCAACTGGCCAAGCAGATCGAGGCCATGGAGCAGCAGATGTATGAACATGCCCGCAACCTGGAATTTGAGGATGCGGCGCTGATTCGGGATAAATTACAGGCGCTCAAGGACGGGAAATTTATGGGTGCGGCCTGATGAACCAGAATGATGCCATGGCGCCGGGATCACAATATAAGTAGGGGGTTAGTCGGAATCTTGATCGTCTAATATCAGGCTTCCCTGATTGACCAGTACATCAAGTGTGTTCATTTCTTCGCTACTGAGCTGGGTAAGGTCGGTTTGTTTCAGGCGTCGCAGCGTACATAGCAGCGATGCCAGACGGGGGGTACCGGGGTAGAGCTCACCATCCGCGGCCAGGCAGTCCTGGCCACTGTTTATGGCAGCCGGTAGCAGGGCGCAGCGCGAGGCCGGGTGCCAGCATAGACTATCACCCGCGTTCAGGGCGCGACGCCAGTCCGGTGGGCTTTCGTCTTCTGCCAATAATTCCAGCTCGGGGTATTTTCTTGCCGTCATATGGCGGGCGAACCACTGGCCCAGGCGTTGTTCGTCGCCCAGCAGTTCGTTCAACATCGCCTTCAAGGCGTTAATAAAAGCAGGGCTGATTTCGCCCCCGGCCAGTTCGGTGGAAAGGGGCGGGTCGGTGTAGGCCCGGTCATTGCTGGCCGGCGCCGCCAGCATCTCGCAAACTACTTCGTCCAGAGCCTCTACCGCTGTCGGCGCCCGAAAACCTATGGAGCAGGTCATGGACAAACCTTCTGCGATGCCCCAGTGGGCAAGTTTCGGTGGTAAATAAAGCATATCGCCGGGTTCGAGCAGGTACTCTTCCCGCGGCTGGAAGTCGGCCAGCAGGCGCAGGGGGGAATCTTCGACGAGGAGCGTGTCCGCTTTGCAATGCTGGCCGATACGCCAGCGTTTTTTCCCCCGGGTTTGTAGCAAAAATACGTCGTAGTTATCGAAGTGGGGGCCGACGCTGCCGCCATCGGCGGACAGGCTGATCATAACGTCATCAAGCCGCCAGCGGGGCAGGAAATCAAAGTGATCGAGCAAGCCGTGGATTTCCGGCAGCCATTGATCAACGGCTTGCACCAGTAATGTCCAGTGTTGGTCGGGCAGGTTTTGTAGTGTTTTTTCGTCAAAGGGCCCTCTGTCCAGATTCCAGCTTTGAGTCGCTGAGTCCTCGCGCACCAAACGAGACTCGATATTGTCTTCGAGGGCGAGGCCCGCCAGTTCATCCGCCGAAAGCGCGGGCGGCTCGCCCAGCGCCCTGGGAATCAGCAGGGGTTTTTTCTGCCAGTAGTGGGCCAGAAAGTGGTTGGCGTCCATCCCGCCCAGAATGCTAGCCACCTGGCCGTTTAGTCCGCTTCGAGGTTTGCTCATTGCGCAAAATTCGCGAAAGCCAGACTTTAGCTATCCTTGATTATTTCCATGGTGAGCTCTTCGGCCAGGCCGGTGTAGCTGTCTGGGCTAAGCGCCAATAGCTGGGCTTTAGCGCTTTCCGGCAGATCCAGGCTGGCGACAAAGTCTTCGAGAATATCTTTGGTGATGGCCTGGCCACGGGTCAGTGCCTTGAGTTTCTCGTAGGGTTCGGGGATGGCGTAGCGGCGCATCACGGTCTGGATGGGCTCGGCCAGCACTTCCCAGGATTCGTCCAGATCCCGGGCCAGGCGCGGGGCATTCAGTTGCAGTTTGTTAAGACCCTTGAGTAGGGCCTGGTAGGCGATCAGACTGTAGGCAAAACCGACGCCCATGTTGCGCAGCACGGTGGAGTCGGTGAGATCCCGCTGCCAGCGGGAAATGGGCAGCTTGCTCGCCAGGTGCTGGCCGATGGCATTGGCCAGGCCCAGGTTGCCCTCGGCATTTTCAAAGTCGATGGGGTTGACCTTGTGGGGCATGGTGGACGAGCCCACCTCGCCAGCCACGGTTTTCTGGCTGAAATAGCCCAGGGAAATATAGGCCCAGATGTCCCGGCACAGGTCGATGAGGATGGTGTTGGCCCGGTTCAGGGCGTCGAACAGCTCGGCCATGTAATCATGGGGTTCAATCTGGGTGGTATAGGGGTTCCAGGTCAGACCCAGGCCTTCAACAAAGCTTCGGGACAAGGCCGGCCAGTCCACCTCCGGGTAGGCGCTGACATGGGCGTTGTAGTTGCCCACCGCGCCGTTGATTTTGCCCAGCAGCGTAACCTGGGCCAGTTGTTCCTTTTGCCGCTTCAGGCGGGCGACCACGTTGGCCAGCTCCTTGCCCATGGTGGTGGGGGAGGCGGTCTGGCCGTGGGTGCGTGAGAGCATGGGCACGCCGGCGTGAGCCTCGGCCAGCCCGTTCAGGGTTTTTAGTACCTGGTTTAATTGGGGCAGCAGCACTTCGTCCCGCCCTTCGCGCAGCATCAGCGCGTGCGAGAGGTTGTTGATGTCCTCGGAGGTGCAGGCGAAATGAACAAATTCGCTGACGGCGGCCAGTTCCGGCTGGTCAGCGAAGCATTCTTTAAGGAAGTACTCCACGGCCTTCACATCGTGGTTGGTAGTCTGCTCGATGCCCTTGATGCGGGCTGCCTGTTCAGCGCTGAAGTTATCCAGCAGTTGTTCGAGAAAGCCTTGCATCTCGGCGGATAATTCGGGTACTTCTTTAATTTGAGGATGGGCCGCCAGGTGCTGCAACCAGCGCACCTCCACCAGCACACGGTATTTAATCAGGCCGTACTCGCTGAATACGGCACGGAAATCGTCGGTCTTGGCGCCATAGCGGCCATCGATGGGGCTGACGGCAGTCAGGGTAGAGAGATCCATGGGTGCTCCACAGGGTCGAACAAATGAAAGAAATAAAGATAAGGCGGTAAGTGGGTAATTTTACCTGATCAGTGATGTTTAATCAGGTGGGCCAGGGGCGTGAGCTTAACATTGGCGACGCAGTTGTTTTGCCTGCTCCAGAATGTGCTTGCGATAAACGATCAGATGCCAGCGCCGACCGCCGCATTGCCGCCAGAGGATGCCGGCGCGGATGCCGGCAAAAAGCAGGCAACGAATGCGGTCTGCGATGTTGGTTTGCTGCAAATGTCCCGCCTGACCGTTGACCTGGATGCGAAAGCGAAAGGTGCTGATGGTGCGGCTATAGAGGTCGGCCAGACCACTGATGACGTTTTCGTGGGTCGGCTCAAAGTGCTGGGCTTGCTGCCTTGCGCGAGCGATGCCTTCGCCAATGGTATTCAGCATGGCGCGGTTGCTCCAGACTTTGTGTTGCAGAAAGATAAGACCCAGACCGTAACGCAACACTTCCTGATTCCTGCCTTGCTTGTCCGCGTTCAGGAGCTTTTCCAGGGTTTCAAAACCGAGTGCCAGCTTCTTGATAGAGCCAAACGCGCTTTCGCAACTGTGGGGGTTTTGATCCAGCAGCGAAGTGATAGCGGTTTCCAGGGCATCCGGTGCAACCTGACCGGTACGCGCCAGGGTATCCACCAGGGCGCAGGCCTGAAACAGACCAGCAAGGGCGATGACCTGATCGCGGCTGGGTGGCTGGAACATTTGGCCGAATACCCTTTTACCCGGCAACGAGCGCGCCCGCGCCCGTATTGTTCGCGGTGATGACACCGCCACCCAGACAGGTTTCGCCCTGGTAAAAAACCACAGACTGCCCCGGCGTGACCGAACGCTGCGCTTCATCGAAGCTAACCTGGCAACTATCGCCAGCGCCCAGCTCGACGCGGCAGGTCTGATCTTTCTGGCGGTAGCGGATTTTGGCGCTACAACGAAAGCTGTTTTGCGGGGGCTGGCCACTGATCCAGTGCAGTTGGTCGGCCGTCAGGGTTTGGCTGAACAGTAGGGGATGATCGTTGCCCTGCACGGCGACGAGGGTGTTGTTGTTTACGTCTTTGTCGGCGACGTACCAGGGGGCTTCGGCATGGTCGGCCAGGCCGCCAATGCCCAGGCCAGCCCGTTGCCCCAGGGTATAGTACATGGAGCCCTGATGGTGGCCGATGACCCGACCATCGGTGGACATAATGTCGCCGGGCCGGGCGGGGATGTACTGGGTCAGAAAATCCTGGAACCGGCGCTCGCCGATAAAGCAGATGCCCGTGCTGTCTTTTTTGTCGTGGGTAACCAGTCCATGTTCCTCGGCCAGGGCCCGCACCTCCGGCTTATTCAGCTCACCGACCGGAAACAGGGTTTTTGCCAGCGCCTGCTCCGATACTGCGTAGAGAAAGTAGCTTTGATCCTTGTTGGTATCCAGGCCTCGTAACAGGGATGTGTGAGTATTGCGCCGCGTGCGCACGTAGTGGCCGGTGGCGATAAAGTCAGCGCCCAGTAATTCCGCATATTCGAGAAAGACTTTGAACTTGATTTCCCGGTTGCAGAGGATGTCAGGGTTGGGGGTGCGCCCGGCTTTATACTCGGCGAGAAAATATTCGAAGACCTCGTCCCAGTATTCCGCGGCGAAGTTAGCGGTGTGCAGGTGAATGCCCAGTTTGTCGCATACCGCGCTGGCGTCGGCGAGATCCGCTTTGGCGGTGCAGTATTCGGTGCCATCGTCTTCATCCCAGTTCTTCATAAACAAGCCTTCCACCTGATAGCCGGCCTGTTTGAGCAGCAGGGCGCTGACCGAGGAGTCGACGCCGCCGGACATGCCGACAATCACCCTGCAGTGGTCGGGAGGGCCAGTGATTTCCAGAAGCTGGGAAAGGGCTGACATTGCAAGAAGGTTTGTGTGAATGAGATGGGGTGGGAATTTTAGCGGTAATCCTGCATAAACTCTAACGGATAGCGAACCCCCGACTCATAAAGCTCGATGGCGTCGAGCACCAGCGGGCTACGTAAAGGATCGCCGTTTGCCAATGCCTGTCTATCCAGCCACAGGACTTCGCTGATATCCGGGTCAATGGGGGCCAGGGGATGGTGATCCAGGGCTTCACACAAAAAACTGAAGCGATAGTAAGTGACACCATTCGCTGGCGCGGTGTAGGTGGCAAAACCGAGCAGGGCTGAAGGCTCGACGGTCCAGCCTGTCTCCTCCAGGGTTTCGCGCCGAACCGCGGCAATGGGGCATTCCCCCGGCTCCACGTGGCCGGCCGGTTGGTTGAGGACAAAGCTACCCTGCTTCCCTTCCTTCACCAGTAGATATTTACCCTGGCGCGGCACTACGGCTGCTACGGTCAAGTGAATGTTGTGGGGCATGGTGAATACCTGTTTGTGAATCCCGCGCTGGCGCTGGATCAGCGTCGTTTGGGCCGGTTTTGGTTGGGGGGAGTGCGGCTGGTTTGTGGTGATGGGGGAAGTTCCACAGTCAGACAACGGTTGTCTCCGGGAGCCAGTCCGTCCAGACACCACTGGCCGACCCTGACTCGGATCAGTCGCAATACCGGGAAGCCTGTCGCCGCCAGCATCCGCCGCACCTGGCGGTTGCGGCCCTCGGTAATGGTGATTTCCACCCAGGAAGTGGGTATGTGTTTACGCTCCCGGATGGGCGGGTTTCTCGGCCATAGAGAGGGTTCTATCATGGTGCGGGCTTTCGCCGGGCGAGTCGGTCCGTCTTTCAGATGTAGCCCGGTTTCAAGCGCCGTGAGTGCTTCTTTGTGGATCAGGCCATCAACCTGGGCCCAATAGGTTTTCGGTAGCTTGAAGCGGGGCTCGGCGATGCGCGCCTGCAGCTTGCCGTTGTCAGTGAGTAACAATAATCCCTCTGAATCCTTGTCCAGCCGGCCAGCGGGATAGACCCGTTTCTCGGCAATATAGTCCGCCAGACAGGCATGACCCGGTTCTGCCGTAAACTGGCTTAACACACCGTAAGGTTTGTTGAACAGGATGAGTCGGGTGTGAGGCATCGTGGGGTGAGTTGTCAAGGTAAGCGAGCATAATACAGGGACAGGGTTTTCGTGTGATTGGTTCTTGTTGTTTTTTTACAACCTATAAATTTTGCTCACCTTTCGGTAGTATACGGGCGCAGAAATTTGGGTACATGCCGTTCGGGAACATGTGATTCCTGAGCAATCAATTTTATAAGCGGGGAGGCCAATGAGCACTTCAAAGATTATCTATACCAAAACCGACGAGGCGCCAGCGCTGGCTACATACTCGTTTCTCCCCATTATCAAAACGTTTACCGCTGCCGCGGATGTCGATGTTGAGCTGAGCGACATTTCCCTGGCTGGCCGGATTATCGCCAACTTTCCCGAGAACCTGACGGAGGAACAACGGGTCCCCGACGCCATGAAAGCCCTGGCGGAACTGACCCAGGATCCCGACGCCAATATCATCAAGTTGCCCAACATAAGCGCTTCCATCCCCCAGTTGCAGGGCGCTATCGCCGAACTCCAGGCCAAGGGTTACGACATTCCCGATTATCCGGAAAACCCGACTAACGCCGAGGAAGAGCGGATTCAGGGGATCTATGCCACGATTCTGGGTAGCGCGGTAAACCCGGTGTTGCGGGAAGGCAACTCCGATCGCCGGGCACCGCCCGCAGTTAAACAATACGCCCGTGATAACCCCCATAAAATGGGCAAGTGGAGTCAATCCTCGCGTACACACGTGGCGCACATGCGACGGGGCGATTTCTATGCTAGTGACATCTCCTGCACCATGAATAAGGCAACCATGCTGAAGATTGAACTGGTGGATACCCAGGGTCAGGTCACCGTGCTCAAGGAGGTACCGGCGCAGGCCGAAGAGGTTGTCAGCGCTCAGTTTATGAGCACCAAAGCCCTGCGTAAATTTCTTGACGAGGAGATGGAAGGTGCCCGCCGGGCTGGCTTACTGTTCTCTCTGCATCTGAAGGCGACCATGATGAAGGTCTCAGACCCGATCATCTTTGGGCATGCGGTGACTGTATATTTCAAGGATGCCTGGGAGAAGCACACCGAAACCTTTGAGGAATTGAATATCAATCCCAATGATGGTCTCGGCGCCGCATTGAGGAAAATCGACAAATTGCCCTATTCAAGGCGGGCTGAGATCGAGGAGGATCTGCGTCGATGTTACGAAACCCGGCCCATGCTGGCCATGGTTAATTCCGATAAAGGTATTACCAACCTGCATGTGCCCAGCGACATTATCATTGATGCATCAATGCCCGCGATGATTCGGGAGAGTGGCAAGATGTGGGATTCCCATGGCAAGCTGGAGGACACTAAGGCGGTGATCCCCGACAGTTGCTACGCAGTCATGTATCAAGAGGTGATTAACTTCTGCAAGCACCACGACGCCTTCGACCCCTCCACCATGGGGACAGTACCTAATATCGGTTTAATGGCGCAAAAGGCCGAGGAGTATGGCTCCCACGACAAGACCTTTGAATTGCCCTGTGACGGCAGCATCCGTGTCGTTGATGAAGATGGCAAGGTCTGGCTTCAGCACGAGAACATGGAAAAAGGTGATGTCTGGCGTTTGTTCCAGGCTAAGGATGCCCCGATTCGGGATTGGGTCAAGCTGGCGGTTACCCGCGCACGCGCCAGTGGTATGCCGGCGATTTTCTGGCTGGACGAGCATCGTGGCCACGATGCCGAAATGATTAAAAAGGTGGAAAAGTATTTGGCGGAGCACGATACCAGCGGACTGCGTATTAGCATTATGCCGCCAGACCGGGCCATTCGGTACACCCTGGAGCGCGTGCGCCGTGGTAAGGACACGATTTCCGTTACTGGTAATGTGCTGCGCGACTACCTCACCGACCTGTTCCCCATTCTGGAGTTGGGCACCAGTGCGAAAATGCTGTCCATCGTGCCTCTGATGGCTGGTGGCGGTCTGTACGAGACCGGCGCCGGAGGCTCCGCGCCCAAGCATGTTCAGCAGTTTTTGGAAGAAAATCATTTACGCTGGGATTCGCTGGGTGAGTTCATGGCCCTGGGGGTGTCCATTGAGGAGCTGGCTTCCAAGACGGGTAACAAGAAAGCGGCCGTGCTGGCTAAAACACTGGATCAGGCAATAGGTAAATTCCTGAATAATGGCAAGTCGCCTTCGCGCAAGGTTCACGAGCTGGATAATCGCGGTTCTCATTTTTATCTGGGGCTGTACTGGGCCCAGGCGGTAGCGGAGCAGGATGAAGATGCCGAACTTGCCCAGCGTTTCGAGGGCTTGGCCCAATCCCTGGCGGATAACGAGGAGAAAATTGTCGGAGAATTGAATGCTTGCCAGGGTGTTTCGGTTGATATGGGTGGTTACTATCAACCGAATGATAAAAAGGCCGAAGCGTTAATGCGGCCTAGCGAGACCCTTAATCGTTTATTGGCCGAGGTTTCTTGAGTGCAATAGGCGATGCTCTTCCCTGGTCTACAGGCGTCAGAAGCATGCTTGCTGGCAGTGTGATTAAGGGTTGAGTTTTTTGATGATTCATGGGGGGAGCGGCAAAAAAAGCCCAGGCGCTAAAAATAGTTTCCCGGCTCTAAAAGCTGCTGTCCTTATGTATCGCTAAGGTTTTTTGAGGCGTCTCAGGTCCGATTGAATTCTTACCCGGTAGCGAGCTATGGTCTCCGCGTGGGTTATAAAGCCAGCATGACGCAAAAAGAAGCCTTGTCGCAGTTTGGCCAACGGTTTCTATAGCGCCTGCTAGGGCCTGCCATCTGTGCTATTTACTTGTTTTAGTAGTTATAATTATCGGTAGCGCGAACTGGTTGCACAGGATCCTGACCAGCGGATGTATTACCATTTAGGGCAGCCGCATCGTTGTCGAGCGGTTGTGCCTGGATATGGGCGGCGTGGACACCCTTGGCGCCATTGATCAGCTCGAAATTGACCACCTGCCCGGCTTTAAGGGTTTTATAGCCTTCCATCTCAATGGCTGTGTAGTGGGCGAAAATGTCTTCACCGCTTTCCTCGGAAAGGATAAAGCCATAGCCCTTGGCGTTATTAAACCACTTTACCGTTCCTGTCGGCATGGGACTTGCCTCCTGAGCATACTGTACTGTAGTAATTATTGATTTTTAATCAGTAGCGTTTCGCGGCGTGTTGGAATTTTTATAATCCGCGAACGCCACCTTTTCTAACGTTATTTGCAAGTTAAGTCAACCCCTGGACATATCCCCTGGAGGCCCCATTATCAGTGGATGTGAATCTTTAGTGGTGAACTGGATGCAAGATAACTTCACCCACGTTATTCTATGCCCATGATTGATTTAACTTTACAAAGGGTGCTGGCTCAGGCCGATTCCGATGGCGACGAGATGGGTGGTTCGCTCGGCCCACTGGTGGAGGAAGCACCGCCTAAGCTGAAAAAACCGCCAATGTACAAGGTCATCCTGCTCAACGATGACTATACGCCCATGGAGTTTGTGGTCGACGTGCTGGAGCGCTTTTTTTCCATGGAACGGGAAGTAGCGGTTCGGGTAATGCTAAAAGTGCATACTGAAGGTAAGGGTGTTTGTGGCGTTTTCACCCGCGAAGTGGCCGAAACCAAAGCGGGGCAGGTCAATCGCTATGCCCGAGAAAACGAGCATCCCCTTTTGTGTGAAATAGAACCTTCCGATGATGGTGAAGACGATGAAGACTAGCGGGGTGCGCATATGTTAAGTCGCGAACTGGAACTTACCCTGAATGTTGCGTTTCAGAACGCGACGTCGAAACATCATGAATTCATGACGGTCGAGCACCTGTTGCTGGCGTTGCTCGATGACAACTCCGCCCTGGGTGTGCTAAAGGCCTGCGGTGCCGATGTCACTACCCTGCGGCGCGATTTGAATGAGTTTATTGACTCCACCACGCCGGTATTCCCCAGTGACGATGTCGATCACGAAGCCCAACCGACCCTGGCTTTCCAGCGGGTGATTCAGCGGGCGATCTTCCACGTGCAGTCATCCGGTAAAAAGGAAGTGCAGGGCGCCAATGTGTTGGTGGCTGTCTTTACTGAGCAGGAAAGCCAGGCGGTTTATTTTCTTCGTTTGCAGAATATCTCCCGCATTGATCTGGTCAATTATATTTCCCACGGTATCGGCAAAACCGGCAGCGCTTCCGAAGGTCAGGAAGGCAGTGGCGAGGAAATTGACGAGGGTGCTGTGGGTGAAGCCGAGGTTCAGGCTTCACCTCTGTCCCAGTTTGCCGTCAATCTGAACGACCAGGCGGAGAAAGGCTATATCGACCCTCTGGTTGGTCGTAGCCTCGAACTCGAAAGGGTCGCGCAGATTCTGGTCAGGCGGCGCAAGAATAACCCCCTGTTGGTGGGCGAATCCGGTGTCGGCAAGACCGCCATTGCCGAGGGACTGGCCAAGTTGATTGTTGAGGGCGAAGTGCCTGAACCCCTCGAGGGCAGCGTTGTTTATTCCCTGGATATGGGCGCCCTGCTGGCCGGCACCAAGTATCGGGGCGATTTTGAGAAGCGCTTTAAAGGCCTGCTGGGCGAGCTGGAAAAGCAGGAAAAAGCCATACTGTTTATCGATGAGATACACACCATTATCGGTGCCGGTGCTGCATCCGGTGGCGTCATGGATGCCTCCAATCTGCTTAAGCCTCTGTTGACCTCGGGCAAGATCCGTTGCCTCGGTTCCACCACCTACCAGGAATACCGGGGGATTTTTGAAAAGGACAAAGCGCTTTCCCGGCGTTTCCAGAAAATCGATGTGCCCGAGCCCTCGGTAGAGGAGACCATCTCCATCCTCAAGGGTCTCAAGTCCCGCTTTGAGGAACACCACGGCTTACGTTTCACCCAGGGCGCACTGAAAAGCGCGGCGGAACTGGCGGCGAAATATATCAACGATCGCTTTCTGCCCGATAAGGCCATCGACGTGCTCGACGAGGCAGGCGCCTATCAGCAGTTACAGCCACCGTCACGGCGTAAGAAAAGCGTCACCAGCGGCGATATCGAAGCGGTGGTCGCCAAGATTGCCCGGATTCCGCCGAAGAGTGTTTCCAGCTCCGACAAGGAGCAGCTGCGTAACCTCGGTAGCCAGCTGAAGATGGTGGTGTTCGGCCAGGATGAAGCTATACAGGGTCTGGATGCGGCCATCAAACTGGCCCGCGCGGGCCTTCGTGATGGCGATAAGCCCATTGGTTCTTTCCTGTTTGCCGGCCCCACCGGGGTGGGCAAGACCGAAGTCTCCAAACAACTGGCGGAGATGCTCGGCGTCGAGTTGTTGCGCTTCGATATGTCTGAATACATGGAGCGCCACACAGTTTCCCGCCTGATTGGCGCACCGCCCGGTTACGTGGGTTTTGATCAGGGGGGGCTGCTTACCGATGCGGTAACCACCCACCCTCATTCGGTGGTGCTACTCGATGAGATCGAGAAAGCTCATCCGGATGTCTTTAATCTGCTGTTGCAGGTGATGGATCATGGCACCCTGACCGACAACAATGGTCGCAAGGCGGATTTCCGTAATGTCATCCTGATTATGACCACCAATGCTGGCGCCGAAACCATGAGTCGCGCCTCCATTGGTTTTACCAAGCAGGATCACAGCAGTGATGGCATGGAAGCGGTGAAAAAGATGTTTACCCCGGAGTTTCGCAATCGCCTTGATGCCATTATTCAGTTCGGGCCGCTCAGTGAAGAGGTGATTAAAACCGTGGTGGACAAGTTCCTGACTCAGCTTCAGGCGCAACTGGATGACAAGAAGGTGACTCTGGATGTGGACGAAGCGGCACGGCAGTGGCTTGCCGAGCATGGCTACGACGAGAAAATGGGCGCCCGGCCCATGGCCAGGCTGATTCAGGAAAAGCTTAAAAAACCCCTGGCCGAGGAGGTGTTGTTTGGTGGCCTCTCAGCCGGTGGAGGTCGGGTAATAGTCAGTGTCCGTGACGATGAACTGAGCGTGGAGACCGCGGCTGCCTGAGTTGAGGGTCTCATAGCGTCAGTTGCAAAACAGATTGCGCGCCTAGCGAAGCGTACAGACAGCGCTAGCAGACAGAGCTAAAAGTTCCTTGTCGCGATAAATCTGCTTTGGAGGTGTAAGCTAAGCTTGGGCTTTAGAGGGGTGCTGCCCTGGAAGGTGTGGCGCTGCCTAGCGCGCCCTGAAGGTGATACGCCCTTTGCTCAGGTCGTAGGGTGTCAGTTCCACGGTGACCCGATCACCGGTCAGAATACGAATATAGTGCTTACGCATTTTTCCGGAGATATGGGCGGTAACGACGTGACCGTTGTCCAGTTTCACGCGGAATGTGGTGTTAGGAAGGGTTTCAACCACTTCGCCTTCCATTTCAATATGTTCTTCTTTCGCCATACATGCTCGCTGTGTTAAATCAGTATAAGAAAAGTAAAAAAAGTAAATCGCCCGGGTACAAGCTCGCCGAACGCTGGCTTGTCAGCGCGGGAACGGGCGGCATTCTGCCTTAAAAGCTGCCCCATGGCAAAAAGCAACGGGGGCTAGCCGACATTAAGCCACTTGTTATCCAGGTAGAGCTCAAGGGGGTGGAAGTCGGATTTATAACGCATTTTTTCGCTGTCACGGATCCAGTAACCCAGATAGACATAATCCAGCTGGTACTCCCGGGTTAGTTCGATCTGTTTCAGTATCGCGTAGATTCCCAGGCTGCGGTCGTTTAGCTCGGGATCGAAATAGGTGTAGATGGCGGATAAGCCACTGCTCAACCAGTCGATTACGGCGCCGCAAACCAGGCTGCCCTCGTGGCGGAATTCAAGATAGCGGGTGCAGTCCCAGGCTGAGCCGAGAAAGGTCTGAAACTGTTTCAGGGAGGGCGGGTACATATCGCCATCACTGTGGCGCTGGTCGATATAGCGCTCATACAGTGCATAGTGTTCAGTCAGATCGATAGTGTCAGTGGAGGTGACCACCAGGTCCGTATTTTTCCTCATGCACCGGCGCTGTGAGCGATTGGGCTTGAAGGTGGCGGCGGGAACGCGCGCCGGGATGCAGGCTTTGCAGCTCAGACAGTGGGGTTTGTAAACATATTCGCCGCTGCGCCTGAAGCCCAGCAGGGAGAGATGGCTGTAGACATCGCCACTGATTTGCAGTTTTGGATCAACAAAGGCGGTTACCGCTTCCCGGTCCTCCAGGTAACTACAGGGGTGGGATTCAGTCAGGTAAAGCCGGATTTTCTTCAAATCCGAGGAAATGTCGCGGGTCATGGCCTTTTTATACGGTTTTAATCAGCCGCTACGCTAGCGGAAATACCGGATTCTGGCCAGTTAATTCTGGTAGTTGCGTGCTGGCCCAGGGCGTCTAGAAATGCGTTCCGTTCTATCATTGTCGCGCCCATGGAAAACAGATGCTCGTTACCAACCTGGCAGTCTATCAGTACAAAACCGGCTTGCTGCAAGGCTCCAGCCAGATGAACCAGGGCGATCTTAGATGCATTGGCACGGTGGCTGAACATGGACTCACCGCAGAACACCGCGCCAACAGCCACCCCGTAGAGGCCACCCGCCAGCTCGCCTTCCATCCAGCATTCCACCGAGTGGGCATAACCCTGCTCGTGAAGGTGGCAATAGGCCTTGATCATGGCCGCCGTGATCCAGGTGCCCTGTTCGGGATCCTGCCTTTGGGCGCAGGCGCGAATGACTTGGGCAAAGGCCGTGTCCGTGGTGACTTTGTAGCGCCCCTGGCGCAGGATTTTGCGCAGGCTTCTGGAAATGTGAATCTGATCCGGATAAATCACCGCGCGGGGGTCGGGACTCCACCAGAGTATGGGCTGGTTTTGCTCGTACCAGGGGAAAATGCCCGCGCGATAGGCGGCAATCAGGGTATCCAGATTCAGATTGCCGCCCGCTGCCAGCAGGCCGTCGGGTTCCTCCAGAGCCTGTCTCGGGTCGGGAAACTGAACCCGATCCGGGTCGAGAACATGGATGCGCAGGGGATTGTCGGTCACTGCCGGGCAGCCCGGTTACTTCTGCACCCGGCCAGGATCGCCATTGCTTCAGACCGGTGGTCAGACCAGATCATCCAGATAACGCTCTGCATCCAGGGCCGCCATGCAGCCGGTGCCCGCGGAAGTGACCGCCTGACGGTAGACGTGATCGGCGACATCGCCGGCGGCGAATACGCCAGGAATGCTAGTGCCGGTGGCATTCCCCGCCAAACCGCCTTTGGTGATAATGTAGCCGTTACTCATATCCAGCTGGCTGGCAAAGATATCGGTGTTGGGTTTGTGGCCAATAGCGATAAATACGCCGCTCAGGTCGATGTCCGTGGCGCCTTCGCCCTGGGTGCTGGCGATTCGCATTCCGGTGACGCCGCTGTCATCGCCCAGGACTTCGGCCAGGGTGTGATTCCACTTGATAGTGATATTGCCGCTTTTGGCTTTTTCCAGAATCTTGTCCTGCATGATTTTTTCCGCACGCAAGGCATCGCGTCGATGCACCAGCACCACCTCGCTGCAGATATTGGATAGGTACAGGGCTTCTTCCACCGCAGTATTGCCGCCGCCGACCACGGCTACCTTCTGATCACGGTAAAAGAAACCATCACACGTGGCGCAGGCGCTGACGCCTTTGCCCATGAAAGCCTCTTCCGAGGGCAGGCCCAGGTAGCTTGCCGAAGCGCCGGTGGCGATGATCAGGGCATCGCAGGTGTAGTGTTGACTTCCCCGCAGCACAAATGGCCGTTGTTCCAGGTCTACTTCTTCGATATGATCCAAAATTACTTTAGTATCAAAGCGTTCAGCATGTTTTTGCATGCGCGACATGAGCTCTGGGCCCTGGACACCTTCGTTATCGCCCGGCCAGTTGTCCACATCGGTAGTGGTGGTCAGTTGACCGCCCTGCTGAACCCCGGTAATAACCACGGGGTCGAGATTGGCCCGGGCGGCATAGATGGCCGCGGACCAGCCGGCGGGGCCGGAGCCGAGGATGATAAGTCGGTGATGGGAATGCTCGACCATAATACTTGTGTATCTCCCGTCTGATGTTGTGGGTGTTTGACGCCCCGGCCTGTTGAACGGTGAAGCGAAGTGGGGTGCTATGATAATTAAAGCCTCGCTCGGAGGCCACGGGTGATAGCCCCAAAACCTGGCGATTCAGACAGCAGTGGAAACAACAAAAGGTGAGGTATAGGCGTTTTGGCAGCTTCGAAACCGGCGAATAAGACCAGAGCCGATCGCAAAAGGAAGGCATCGCCCCCGACCGATTCAGGGGGGGGGATATTGTCGCCCTGGCGACGCCGCCTGCTTCGCCAGGAAGGGGCCCTCCTGGGTTGGTTTGCTGTCAGTGCCTATATGTTGATTGCCCTGATCACTTATTCCAGACACGATCCCAGTTTTTCCTATACCGATGGCGATAAGGAGACTGTCCACAATGCCGCCGGAGTAGCCGGCGCGTGGCTCGCGGATATTTTTTACTCGCTAGCAGGTTGGTTGGCTTTTTTGTTTCCCATTCTGCTGATTCTACGTGCCTGGAATGTCTTCCAGCAGCGCAAAATTGAGGATGCGGGCTTTGATTGGGTGACGTTCTGCCTTCGTGGCGTGGGTCTGGTGCTGGTAATGACTACCGCGACAGCGCTAGCGGAGCTGCACTATGGCGGGGATGAAACCACTTTACCCAATGGCGTTGGCGGCATACTTGGTAGCGCCGTGGGTGCGGCGACGGCCTCGGCGTTCAACTATGTCGGCGGCACACTGATTTTACTGACGATATTTTTATTCGGGGTAACCGTTTTTACCGACCTGTCCTGGCTGAAAGTCATTGACAATACCGGGCAGGCATCGCTGTTCATTTACGGATTTATTCGAGACAAAATCAGCCATTGGTTGGCTCAGCGCCGGGAACGGGAGCGCTCCGAAGAGGCCAACGAGGTGCGCAAAACCACGGTCGAGAAAAAGATAAAGGCCAGGGCCGAGCGCCGGGAGCCGGTCATCAATACTCCGGAAAAAACACCGGCCACCAGTGTACGCCTGGAAAAAGAAAAGCAGGAGCCTCTGTTTAAAGAGCACTTTTCCGGGGAGCTGCCGCCCCTGGAGCTGTTGGACCGCAGTGGCGGCGCCAGCGACAAAGCTTTTTCCAAGGAGTCCCTGGAAGCCATGTCCCGCCTGCTGGAGCTCAAACTTCAGGATTTTGGTATCGAGGTGGAAGTGGTCGAAGTGCTGCCGGGGCCGGTGATCACTCGCTTCGAAGTGCAGCCGGCGCCGGGTGTTAAAGCCAGCCGTATTACTAATCTGGCCAGCGATCTGGCGCGATCGCTGGCGGTGGTCAGTGTACGGGTGGTGGAAGTGATACCGGGAAAGTCGGTGATTGGTATTGAAATTCCCAATGAGCACCGGGAGACCGTGTTTCTCGGTGATGTGTTGGCCAGCCCTGAATATGACGCCGCCAGATCGGCGCTATCGCTGGCGCTAGGGCACGATATTTCCGGCCAGCCGGTCATCGCCGACCTCGCGAAAATGCCCCACCTGCTGGTGGCCGGTACCACTGGCTCGGGTAAGTCCGTCGGAATTAACGCCATGCTCCTGAGCCTGCTGTTCAAGGCCTCGCCCGATGATGTGCGCCTAATTCTGGTTGACCCGAAGATGCTGGAGCTTTCGGTCTACGACGATATCCCTCATCTGCTGACGCCGGTGATCACGGATATGAAAGATGCCGCCAGTGGCTTGCGCTGGTGCGTTGGGGAAATGGAGCGGCGTTACAAGTTGATGGCCGAGTTGGGAGTGCGTAATTTGGCCGGTTACAACCGTAAGGTGAAGGAGGCCAGCGAAGCTGGCGAGCCCATCCTCGATCCCTTCTGGCAGCCCGACCCCCTGACGGTTGTGGATGACGACTTTGAGTCCGCCAGCGCGCCGGAACTGGGCAAATTGCCCAATATCGTGGTGGTGATCGACGAGTTTGCCGACATGATGATGATCGTCGGCAAAAAGGTTGAGCAACTGATTGCCCGTATCGCCCAGAAAGCCCGCGCCGCCGGCATTCATCTTATTTTGGCGACCCAGCGACCTTCCGTGGATGTTATCACCGGGCTCATCAAGGCCAATGTGCCTACTCGCATTGCCTTTCAGGTTTCCTCCAAAATCGATTCCCGCACCATACTCGATCAGGGCGGCGCCGAGCAGCTTCTTGGTCACGGTGACATGCTCTATTTGCCCGCAGGTACCGGTGTCCCAGTGCGGGTACATGGTGCCTTTGTCGATGACCATGAGGTGCACAAGGTGGTGGCCGAATTGAAAGCCCGTGGCGAGCCGGATTATCTGGATGAGATTACCGACGAGCAAAGCACTGCGGGTATTCCCGTACCCGGTTACAGCGGTGGCGACGAGAATGGTGAGGAGGATCCCGAGAGCGATGCACTCTATGATGAGGCGGTCAACTTTGTCATTGAAAGCCGTCGGGCGTCGATTTCCTCGGTGCAGCGCAAGCTGCGTGTCGGTTACAACCGGGCGGCGCGTCTGATCGAAGCCATGGAAGCGGCTGGCGTGGTCAGTGAAATGGGCACCAACGGTAACCGCGAGGTGCTCGTGCCCAACCGCAGCGCCTAGGGTATTTTTTTACTAATATGAGATTGTTAATTGCTTTTATTATGACTTCCATGGTGGGGCCCGCCGTCCGGGGGGATACCGGAAATCAGGCGCTCACGGCTCTGAAAGGTTGCCTGGGTGATCTCCACAGCGTTAGCGCCAACTTCCAGCAGCAGCTTTATGCCAGTGATGGTTATCTGGTCCAGGATAACAGTGGCAGCATGGTGGTGGCGGCGCCGGGCAGGATTCGCTGGCTGGTAGAAAGCCCCATGGAGCAGTGGGTCATCAGTGATGGCTCGACCCTGTGGTTGTACGACCCGGATCTCGAACAGGTAATTATCCGGCCCTTTGATCAAAATCTCGCCGAAGCGCCTGCTCTTCTATTGACCGGCGATACCGAGCAACTGGGTGGCGCTTTTCTGGTTGACTTCGCAGTTGTTGATGGCGAACAGTCAAAAGCCGAGGATGCCAAAGGCTGCCATTTCAAATTGACACCCCGTGATGAGCAGAGCCTTTATCGGGAACTCACACTGTCGTTGAATGAGGGTCTGCCGGTCGGCATAACGATTGTCGACTCCCTTGAACAGCGTACCCGGATCAGCTTTGACAACGCCGTGCTCAATGGCGAGGTCGATGCAAACCTGTTTACCTTTGAACCACCGCCGGGCGTTGACGTCATTCATGATGGCTGAAAGTCTGTTTTCTCAGTCCGTATATCAACCACTGGCGGCGCGCATGCGACCACAGAGCGTCGATGAGTTTGTGGGGCAGCATCACCTCCTGGGTGAGGGTAAGGCGCTACGTCAGGCGATTGTTTCCGGTGAACTGCACTCAATGATTACGTGGGGGCCGCCGGGAGTCGGCAAAACCACGCTGGCAAAAATGATCGCCCACACCGCCGATGCCAACTTTCTGGCGATTTCCGCCGTGCTCTCCGGGGTTAAGGAGATTCGCCAGGCCGTCGCCAGGGCGGAGGAAGAACGGGATACGCGGGGTCGTAAAACCATCCTGTTTGTTGATGAAGTGCACCGCTTCAATAAATCCCAGCAGGATGCCTTTCTGCCCTATGTGGAAAACGGCACGGTGATTTTTATTGGCGCTACCACCGAAAACCCTTCCTTTGAACTGAATAACGCACTGTTGTCCCGTTGCCGGGTTTATGTCTTGAAGCCGCTGGAAGGCGGGGATTTGTCCCGGGTGCTGGATCGCGCCCTGAGCGACAGCGACAAAGGCCTGGGTGGGCGTTATAAGGTAAGCCAGGAAGCACGCGATCTGTTAATAAACGCCGCCGATGGCGACGCCCGCCGGGTGCTCAATCTTCTGGAAATCGCCAGTGATCTGCTCGACGGGACAGGGTCTGAACCGGCGCTTATCGAGCAAGCATTGGTGGAACAGGTGCTGGTCAGTAGCCACCGACGCTTCGACAAGGGTGGCGAATATTTTTATGACCAGATCTCCGCACTGCACAAGGCAGTGCGCGGCTCGTCACCAGATGCCGCCCTCTACTGGTTAGCGCGCATGCTGGATGGCGGCTGCGACCCACTATACGTTGCCCGGCGCGTACTGCGCATGGCCAGCGAGGATGTGGGCAATGCCGATCCGAGGGCTTTGCGGATTGCCCTGGATGCCTGGGAGGTGCAGGAGCGCCTTGGCAGCCCCGAAGGTGAGCTGGCCATTGCCCAGGCCGTGGTCTACATGGCGGTGGCGCCAAAGAGTAACGCGGTGTACAAGGCCTTTGGCGCTGCTAGCAAGGATGTTCGCGCCACTGGCAGTCTGGAGGTGCCCCTGCATATTCGCAATGCGCCCACCCGATTGATGAAAGAACTGGATTACGGCGCTGACTATCGCTACGCCCATGACGAAGACGAAGGCTTCGCAGCAGGGGAGAATTACTTCCCGGAAGCGTTGTCGGCTCAGCAATACTATTTTCCCAGCAACCGGGGCATGGAAATTCAGATCGCTGAAAAGCTCCGGCGTTTACGAGAGTTGAATGCTGCCAGCCCACGCCAGCGTTACAAACGTGGGGAGGGTGATTAATGCAATGGCTGGCTGTTGCCATGGGCGGTGCGCTGGGCGCTGTGGGTCGCTATGGCATTAATGCCCTGGTGTATTCCCTGATGGGTACCCGGTTTCCGCTGGGTACCCTGGTGGTCAATGTGCTTGGTTCCCTGCTGATGGGCGTGTTTTATGTGCTAATTGTCGAGCGCCAGATGCTGCCCGGGCCCTGGCGAGAGTTTATAATGATTGGCTTGCTGGGTGCGTTTACCACATTTTCGGCTTTTTCCCTGGATATCCTGTCGCTGTGGGAAGGTGGGCATGTGGCGCTGGCGCTTATTTATGTGCTCGCCAGTGTGGTGTTATGTGTCATCGCGGCCCTGGCGGCTATCGCGCTGACACGGCTTTTTTAACGAAAGGCCATTGACGATAAGCCCTGAATCATAAATTTTAATCCTGCTGCTTATGCCAGGTAGCGCTCGACCCTGAACCGGAATTATTCCCATGCTTGACCCGAAAGCCGTTCGCTCGGATACCACCACCATTGCCGCTGCCCTGGAGAAAAAGGGCTTTCAACTGGATGTTGCTCAACTGGAAAGTTTGGAAGAGCAGCGCAAGGTGTTGCAGGTGGAAGTGGAAAGCCTGCAGGCCCAGCGCAACAAGCGCTCCAAATCCATTGGCCAGGCCAAGGCGGCGGGGGAGGACATTGAGCCCTTGCTGGCCGAGGTCAATGAACTGAAAAGCCAGCTGGAACAAATTGACGGCAAGCTCAACGACATCCAGGCACGGCTCGATGACATCCTCTGGGGCATCCCGAATATTCCCGACCCGCAAGTGCCCGAAGGCGCCAGTGAGGACGACAACGTTGAGATACACCGCTGGGGCGAGGTTCCCAGTTTTGATTTCGAGGTGCGTGACCACGTGGACCTGGGCGCGGGCTCTGGCCAACTGGATTTTGAGGGGGCCAGTAAAATCACCGGCTCGCGCTTTGCCGTGATGCACGATCAACTGGCGCTGATGCATCGGGCCCTGATCCAGTTTATGCTCAATACTCATACCCAGGAGCATGGCTACCGGGAAGTCTATGTGCCTTTTGTGGTTAACAGCGACTCCCTGCGCGGCACCGGCCAACTGCCCAAGTTCGAGGAAGACCTGTTTAAGCTCCATGGTGATCAGGCTTTTTATCTGATTCCGACGGCGGAAGTGCCGGTGACCAACCTGCTGCGGGATGAAATTGTGCCCGCCGACGCCCTGCCCATGAAATTTGTCTGCCATAGCCCTTGCTTTCGCAGCGAGGCTGGCAGTTATGGTCGTGACACTCGAGGCATGATTCGCCAGCATCAGTTCGAAAAAGTAGAGCTGGTACAGTTTATGAAGCCAGAGGATTCCGAAGGCGCCCTGGAATCCCTGCGTGAGCACGCCGAAACCATTCTGCAAAAGCTCGGCCTCCCTTACCGAGCGGTCATGCTTTGCGGTGGCGATCTCGGTTTCTCCGCCGCCCGCACTTATGATCTGGAAGTCTGGCTGCCTTCACAGGCTACCTACCGGGAAATTTCTTCATGCAGTAATTTTCGGGATTTTCAGGCCCGGCGCATGAAGGCCCGCTGGCGTAACCCAGAAGCCAAAAAGCCGGAATTACTTCATACCATCAATGGCTCGGGTCTGGCGGTGGGGCGCACGCTGATCGCTATTATGGAAAACTTCCAGCAGGCCGATGGTTCGATTACCGTACCCGAAGTGCTGAGGCCCTATATGGGTGGGCTGGAGCGAATCTCCTGAACTTTCGAGCGATTTTTAAATCCAGATTGTTATGAATTATTTGCCCCTGTTTCACCGTATTCAGGGCCGCACCTGTCTGGTGGTCGGTGGCGGCCAGGTGGCGTTGCGCAAACTGCGAATTCTCACGGAGGCCGGTGCCCATATTGTTATGGTTGCACCCGAGGTGGATGAAGCCGTGGCACAACTCCTTAAGGCTTATCAGCAAGCTCGGAGTGCCAATGTCGCAGTTATTAGACAGCGGGAGTTTATCGAGACGGATCTGGATGGTGTGGTGCTGGCGGTTGCCGCGACCGCCGACCAAACGGTTAACACGCAAGTGTCGCAACAGGCTCAGGCGCGCAATATCGCCGTCAATGTGGTGGATCAGCCGGAGCTGTGCACTGTGATTTTTCCCGCCGTGATTGATCGTTCGCCGGTGCAGGTGGCCATCAGTTCTGGCGGCGCCAGCCCGGTGCTGGTGCGCCAGTTGCGCGGGCAGTTGGAAGCCCTGTTGCCCGCGGCATTGGGCAGGCTGGCGGAATTGGCCGGCAGGTTTCGCCACCGGGTTCAGGCACGTATCGCCGATGGTGGTGCTCGGCGCCGGTTTTGGGAATCAGCGCTTGAAGGGGAAATCCCCGAGCGGGTGTATGCCGGTGACACTGACGGCGCGGAAAGCGCCCTGGAGCAGGCTCTCGCTATTGCAGAGGCTACCGGGGAAGGTCAGGCCCAAAGCCATAAAGGCGAAGTCTATCTGGTGGGCGCGGGGCCGGGCGATCCCGACTTGCTGACCTTTCGGGCTTTGCGCCTGATGCAGCAGGCCGATGTGGTGCTCTACGATCGTTTGGTGTCGCCGGGTGTGCTGGCCATGGTGCGGCGCGATGCCGCGCAGATTTATGTTGGCAAACGTGCCGGCTGCCACAGCCTAAGCCAGCCGGAAATCAACGACAAATTGATCGAACTGGCCCGGGATGGCAAACGGGTGCTACGCCTCAAGGGCGGTGATCCCTTTATTTTTGGTCGCGGTGGCGAGGAGATTGAACGCCTGAGCGGTGCCGGTATCACTTTTCAGGTGGTGCCCGGCATCACTGCCGCTACGGGCTGTGCTAGCTACGCGGGTATTCCACTTACCCACCGGGATTGTGCCCAATCGGTTCGTTTTATTGCTGGGCACAAGCAGGACGGCAAGCTGGAACTGGACTGGTCCAATCTGGTCAACGATAACGAAACCCTGGTTTTCTATATGAGCCTCAGGGGCCTGGAAGATATCTGCAGTAAGCTAAGGGAACATGGCATGCCAGCGGATATGCCTGCGGCGCTGGTGGCGAAAGGCACACTACCCGAACAGCGAGTATTGGTGGGTGATCTGCAAAGCTTGCCGATCCAGGTTCGGGATAGCGGGGTGCGGGCACCGACCCTGCTGATTATCGGCCGGGTGGTGGGCCTGCGAGGCAAACTGAACTGGTTTAAGGGAACAAAGGAATAAGCAATGGCTGAATACGACTACGACCTGTTTGTTATCGGCGCCGGCTCCGGCGGTGTGAGGGCCGCGCGTATGTCAGCCAGTTACGGCGCCCGCGTCGCCATTGCCGAGCAGCAATACCTGGGCGGCACCTGTGTCAACGTCGGTTGCGTGCCGAAAAAACTGTTTGTCTACGCCTCGGAATTTCACGGGGAATTTTCCAGCGCCGCTGGCTTTGGCTGGCAGGTGCCCTCGACCAGTTTTGACTGGCCCACTCTGCGGGATAACAAAAACGTGGAAATCGAGCGTTTAAACGGCATTTACGGACGTCTGCTGGACCAGGCCGGGGTGGAACTTTTTAATGGCCGAGCGGTAATTGCCGGGCCTAACGAGGTCGCCATTGGTGAGCAAAAAATCAGTGCCCGCTATATTCTCGTGTGTCCAGGCGGGCGTCCCTTTGTGCCGGAGTTTCCCGGCGCCGAGCACGTAGTTACCTCGGATCAGGCGTTTTATCTGGACCACCTGCCCGAAGTCATCACCATCGTCGGCGGCGGTTATATCGCCGTTGAATTTGCCGGTATCTTTGCCGGCCTCGGTGTGCGGACTCACCTGGTGTATCGCGGGGCGCTGTTTCTCAGGGGCTTTGATCAGGACTTGCGGGAAACCCTGGCCGAGCAGATGGCGGAAAAGGGTATCGAGCTGCATTTCGATACCGACGTCACCGCCGTCGAGCGGCAGGGCGACTTGCATCGGGTTCAATTGTCCAGTGGCGAAAGCCTGAGCTGCGGTTTGGTGATGTACGCCACCGGCAGGCGACCCGCGACGAATAACATGGGCCTGGAAAACACTGCGGTCAAACTCAATGAGAAGGGCGCCATCGAGGTGGATCAATATTTTCAAACCGCCGAGCCTTCCATCTACGCTCTCGGCGATGTGATCGGACGTATGGAACTGACCCCGGTCGCCATTCGGGAGGGCATGATTCTGGCGGCCAACCTGTTCAACGGCGGTAAGGGAAGCATGGATTATGACTTTATACCCACGGCGGTTTTCAGCCAGCCGAATCTGGGTACCGTCGGATATACCGAAGCCGAGGCCAGGGAGCTGTTTGGGCAGGTGGATATTTACCGCACCAAATTTACGCCCATGAAACAAAGCCTGGGTGGCGGTGCGGAAAAAATGCTGATGAAGCTGGTCGTCGATGCGCAAACCGACCGGGTGGTAGGCTGCCACATGCTCGGCGAAGGTGCTGGCGAAATTATTCAGGGCCTTGCCGTGGCGGTAAAAGCAGGTGCTACCAAGGCCGATTTTGACGCCACCGTGGGCATTCATCCCACGGCCGCCGAAGAATTTGTCACCTTGCGGGAACCGATCACTTAGGCTTTGTTGCGACCTTTTTTCGCGCTCACCTAACTGGAAAAACCTAAAATAAGCGAAAACAATAAAGGCCACATAAGTGGCCTTTATTGTTAGAGCATGCAGCGCTCAAAGCGCGCGAGGGAAACTTAGTAAACAATAATCCCGCGAATGTTTTTACCCTCGACCATGTCTTCAAAGCCCTGCTGAACTTCGTCAATGGAGTAAGTGCGTGAGCACATACGGTCCAGGTCCAGTTGCCCAGTTTCGTAAAAGCCAAGCAGCTTGGCGAAGTCCACTTTGGCGTTGGTGCTGCCGTAGATACAACCGCAGACCTTTTTCGAGGACAAGGGCATTTCCAGAGCGCTGAACTTGTACTCTTCCTCAGGGCTGCCGGCGCCAACCATACAGGTTGTTCCGCCACGGCGGGTGGCGGCATAGGCCTGGGCCGCAACGCCTGGTACGCCGATCACTTCAAAGGCGTAGTCAACACCGATGCCACCGGTGATCTCCATAATTTGCGCAACCGGATCGCTGCTGGCGTTGACCGTGTGGGTAGCGCCAAAGTCGCGGGCTGCTTCCAGCTTGGCGTCGTTCAGATCGACAGCGATCAGCGGGTTGGCGCCAGCAATCTTCGCGCCCTGCAAGGCGGACAGGCCAACACCACCGCAACCGAACACGGCAACGCTGCTGCCAGGTTGTACCTCGGCGGTGTTCAGCGCGGCGCCAGCTCCAGTCATGACGCCACAACCGACCAGTGCGGCGGCTTTCAGGTCATATTTCTTGTCGATGGCCACCACACACATGGAAGGGCAGACCACCTGCTCGGCCATATTTCCCAACGCGGCAAAAGCGCCGATATATTCGCCATCGAGCTTGACGCGGCTGGTCCCATCGGGCTGCATGCCGGTGAAAATGTCCGTGGCGGTGCACAACCAGGGCTCCTGGTGCAGGCAGAAATAACATTCACCACACATGGGAATAAACGAAGTAATGACATGGTCGCCTACTTTGACGTTAGTGACGTTTTCGCCGACTTCCTCAACCACGCCCGCGCCTTCATGACCCAGGACGATCGGCGTTGGCATGGGCAGCTTACCCCCGAGTACCGCATTATCGGACTGGCAAATACCGGTGGC
>DLXZ01000009.1 GCA_003448675.1 Porticoccaceae bacterium | reverse complement strand
CCCACACCGGTGGCATCCGGCCCCAATTGCGGCCTGGCATTGGGCGGCAAAGTGGGCGCCACCTGCGACAGGTATTCCAATACCCGCGAGCGGGCCCAGTAAGCATCGGTATCTTCATCAAAAATGACATAGACATAGGAGTCGCCAAAAAACGAGTAGCCGCGTACGGTGACCGCACCCGGTACTGACAACATGGCAGTAGTCAGCGGATAGGTGACCTGATCTTCCACCACCTGCGGCGCCTGCCCCGGATAACTGGTTTTGATAATCACCTGCACGTCCGACAAATCGGGAATGGCATCTACCGGCGTGTTTTTCAGGGACCAACCGCCGACCCCTACCAGAATCAGGGTGGCCAGCAGCACAAAAAAGCGGTTTTGGACAGACCAGCGGATAATACCTTCAATCATGGCTTGTCCTCCCCTTTGCGCTGGCCTTGATCCATATCCATCGCATCATGGCTCATACCCTGATGCTGGCTGTTGTCCATGGATTGCCCGTCCCCCTCCCTGGGCGCATCTTCGGACACCTGATCCAGTCGATGGATCTGGCTGATCACGTAGTGCTTGTCCCCGTTCCGCTGAATCTCCACATGCAACTTCATGCCGGGTTTCAGCCCACCCAGATCCACCGCGGGGTCCACAGTAAAATCCATCGTCATGGCCGGCCATTGCCAGGCATCGATGGGGTCGTGGGCCAGCTTGAGCATTCGGTGTTCGACCATGACGCCTTCAATACGGGCGCCGACTGATACCGATGCCGGTGTTCCAGGCTGGGTATCGTCATCCGGGCTGTGGTTCATGCGACGAAAATCCGAGGTCTTGCTGGATTCGGAATCAAGCAAAAATTGCGCGGAAGTCACAAGCCGGTCGCCCTCGTTGAGCCCCGACAGAATCTCCACCCGGTTCTCGCCAATCCGCCCCACCTCGACGGCGATGGATTTAAAGCGCCCGTCACCTTTAGCCAACACGACCCGCGATTGACTACCCGTGCGAATCAGTGCTTCACGGGGAATGAGCAACGCCTCCCGAGCGGGTTGTGTCGCTATCGTCATTTGCGCAAACATACCCGGTCGCAGGTAGCCGTCCGGGTTGTCGAATCGTACGCGCACCCGAGCTGTTCGAGTCTGGGTATTCAGTGACGGGTAGATATAGTCAACCGTGCCAGACCACGTGCGTCCTGGCAGATAATCGAGGTACATGCGCACGGCATCGCCCTTCCGTACGCTCATGACCTGACGCTCGAACACTTCTCCTATGACCCAGATATGTTCCAGCTGCCCGATGGCCATCATTTCCATACCGGGTTTCACAAACATGCCTTCACGGACCATAAGATTGTCCAATACGCCGGATTGCGGGGCCTTGATGGTGATCGTCTGACTGACCTTGCCAGATTTTTTCAGTCGGTGGATTTCCGATTCCGGCACCTGTAAAGCCGACAGCCGCTCCATGGCAGCAGTGATTAGTGTTGGGTTTTTTCGCTTTAATGCCAGCAACAGTTCTTCCTGAGCATTGACCAGGGTAGGCGAATATAAGGCATAGAGCGGCTCGCCCTGAGTGACCGGATCTCCGGCGGCTTTGACATGGAGTTTTTCAATCCAGCCTTCTACCCGTGGATGAATGTGAACAAGACGGTCTTCATCATATTGCACATAGCCCACGGTATTGACAGAGACGTCCAGCTGCCCCCGAGTGGCAGGCGCTGTACGTACGCCGAGGTTGTTGACCACATCGGGAGAGATGGTGACTGTGCCAATCTCCTGATCGCCGCCCGCGTCTTCATACACTGGTATCAGATCCATCCCCATAGGGGATTTACCCGGATTATCGCGCTTATAATTGGGATCCATCGGCGCGACCCAGTAGAGTGGTTTTTTCTCGGTTGCAACGTCATCATCGCCCGTGGTCCCTTTCATACGCCATAGGGCCGAATAGTGAGCAAGGGTCGCTGTCGCAATCAACAAGGCAACTGTAATGAAAAAAGATTTATTCAATTGAATCTTCATGGGGTTAATCCTTCCGCGTGGTTACTGCTGGTGGCGGGAAACGGTTCTGAACCATTTTTGGACAAGAGGTAATTCAACTCGGCAATCATCTTCAGCCGATCAATCCTGATCGTTAAAAAGTCGATCTTGGCATTTAACTCAGCAATGCGGGCGCGCACCGCTTCGGCAAAGTCGCCGTCGTCGTTGTTGTAGGCGGCCAGGGCAGCTTCGGCCTGCTCTGACATTTGCGGCAATAACTGCTCGGCGTAGAGCGCGCGACGATCATTCAGACGCTGTAGCTGAACCAAGGCCGTATCCAGGTTCGCCATCAGCTTTCGCGCCATCAGTAACTTGTCAGTTTTCAAGGCCTCGGCCCGAGAAGTGGCCGCACTGACGTCTTTATCCTGTCGCTTGCCGGTGAAAAGCGGCAGATCAAAGGTCACACCGACAGAGAACAAATCAGCGCGGTCGCGACCCATGGGATCATCGTCCCTATAGCCGTATTGGGCGGAAAGACCCCACTCAGGTTTATATTTCTGGCGCGCTAATTCGACCCCGGTCTCCATGGCATCAATACGCTGATCAAGCGCCCGCAAGAGTGGGTGCCGGTTGACCTGTTCATAGAGCCAACGATCACTATCCGGCTGACCTCCCACCGACGTCGGCTCATCACCGTACTGACTGGGCACAAGCTGCGCTAACGGCAGACGGGCGCGACCGCCGACCCACTCGGATAAACGCTGTTGGGCTGACTCCGACTGTTGCCGCAGCACCGTCAAACGATCGTCCAACCGAGTAAGCTCCAATTGGGCCCGGATAATATCCTGCTGGCGGGCACGTCCCAGTGCCGACGAATAGCTCGCTTTGGTTGCATCTACCAAATGTTCAAACAGCGAGCGATCCCGCTCAATCAATCGAATGCTCTCCTGGGCCCTGAATGCTTCCAGCCACAGCTGCGAGACAGTAGCCGCTACCTTGGCCTGGCGATTCTGCCTGAGCAATGGCTCCTGTTCCGCCAACTCCTGTTTCTGACGGCTGGACAGCGCCAGACTATCGCCGCGAGGAAACATCTGACTAACACCTACAGTGAGCTGCGTCATAGGCTCCTGGTTGATATCGAAGCTATCGGTAGGAAAGTTAGCCGCCATCAGGCTGACCTTGGGGTCTGGCAGCGTCGATGCTGAAATTGATTCGCTGGTCAAAGCGTCTTCGCGATGCCGGCTACCGTTCAGCCAGGGATCCGTGGCAATGGCATGGGCGATGGCCTCATCCAGACTCAACGTATTAGCCGGGCTCTGCGCAAATACAGGAAGCCCCACCAGCAAAAACAATAAAAATACCCATTGAATGTTCATCGTTATATGTCCTATTGCTGATCGCGACTATTCACAGATGCAAACACGTCAGCCGAACCGTCTTTTTTAAGCAGCCATACCTTGTAAGGCGTAAACCTGTCACCCATCTCCATACCCGGGCTGCCTGCCGGCATGCCGGGCACACTAAGGCCGATGGCGTCATCAGGAGGGTTTTCCAGAAACTGCTGAACAAAGCGCGCAGGGATATGGCCTTCGAACACATAACCGTTACTCGTCACTGCTGTATGGCAGGACTGGAACTCAGGTGCTATGCCATAGTCATTTTTAATGCGATTCAAGTCCGACGGGTGGTGGGTTTTTGTGTCAAAACCAACATCTTCCATATGGTGAACCCATTGCTGGCAGCATTGACAGGTGCGGCTTTTATAAACATCCAACGTGGCAATCGTTGCGCTTTTAGTTGCGTGATTTTCGCTTTCTGAACAAGCGGTAAGAAATAACAGGAATACGATCAGCGCCGGAAAGCGCAGATAGGTATGTAACGGCTTCATGATGACTCCCAATCAAGAGTTGCAGTGAACGCGCTCGTAGCGATGGCGCGTTTTAAACATACGTTATGGGAGTTTTTATCTCCCGCTTATCGAGTCGTCAGACGCCTGAATTTCAGGCGTACCAACCCTACTTCAGCGGGAAATGGGGGGGCGAAACAGCGAGGAAGCTGCCTGGGAGAGGAAGGAAACCGAATACGCTGTATTGAGGGTTTGAGAAAACTGAACGGAAAACGGCGACAGTGTACTCACCACCGCAACGCTTGCAGAGATGCAATCCAGCTGAGAGCAGTGTTCCTGGCTGCAACAATCAGCGACATCAGCCGTAAGGGCATTATTGATCTGGATATTGTTTGCCTTGGTATGGCTTCCATGATCCATTGCCCCCGTCATTACTGGAACATCGGGTTCGTGACTCATCTTGTGGCAGGGCAATTTCGCAACAGCGAACGACTGGCTGGTAAAAGCCAGTAACGCGAAGATCGCCATGTAAAATCTGAATCTGCTAAGCCACATAATCTGCAAATGGTTATATTAACATTAGGAAAGATACCTTATTCTCTTGAAAGTTCAAACGAAACAGAACAAATAGCTGATTTGGATCAATAAAATCAACTTCCGCGAAACATCATTGCTATAATCAGTAGGCTGAAGTTACAGACGGTATTTTAGAGACTACTGATCACTTTTTGGCTACGCTGATATTCTGGCGTAAAGTCGTCATAACTTACGACAGGAGTTGCTCAACAATCTGCCAGGATGGGTTCAACGAACCCATGCAACGCACGGTTAAGGAAAATTGCAACGTCCTGCGCTTCAATTCAGCGGAGTTTGAGAGGGAATCATGACCTCAACAGCCGAAAAATCCCGTACTCGCCGAGTATTACTGGCCATGTTGGCGGCGGCAACTGTCATCGGCCATTTTCTGCGCGATGTGCTTGGGTTTTTCGCTGAAAGCGCCGAAACGGACTCTGATAAAACAACCTCTGACTCTGTTCGTGGAGGCGTACTG
>DLXZ01000020.1:15430-21365 GCA_003448675.1 Porticoccaceae bacterium | reverse complement strand
ACGGGATCAAAACCCGTTGCCTTAGCCACTTGGCGACGCCCCAATAATCAGTAAAGTCTGTTTGTCAGTTTTGTTCCGGTCCCATACCCGGCTGGTGGGCCGGAGAGATATTCACTCCGCGGGCAATAAAGCCTCGCCACCGCTCGGGTTTTTGCGCCAGTGTGGTCTGTGCCTCTACTTCGCTTTCAAAGGCGGCAAATACACAACTGCCGGTGCCGGTCATCCGCGCCGGCGCAAACCGGTTTAACCAATGCCGTGCAATTTTCACTTCAGGGAAGTGTTTTTCCACGATTTCCTGACAGTCGTTGCCGGCACCATGCTCGCGAAAGGCGCGTATTGTGATTGCCGATGAGTTCCTTGTCAATTGCGGGTCGGCGAATACCGTGGCGGTACTCACAACGCAGTTGGGGGCGATGACAACGAACCATCGACGCGGTAGTTCCACCGGTGTTAATACTTCACCAATGCCTTCGGCCCAGGCGCTGCGGCCCCGGATAAACACCGGCACGTCGGCGCCAAGCTGTAGGCCCAGTTCGGCCAGCCGTTCCAGGTCGTATTCGAGATTCCAGAGTCGATTGAGAGCGAGCAGGGTGGTGGCGGCATCACTGCTACCACCGCCGAGACCACCACCCACGGGCAGGCGTTTGATCAGGGTAATATCCGCGCCGAGTTTGCGGTCGCAATCAGCCAGCAGGGCTCGGGCTGCTTTAAGTACCAGATTGTCATCTCCGTTTAGGTCCGCAGGTCGCTGATGGTCACTATTTGATGGTGACTGAACCTGCAAGGTTAGGGTTGCATCTGGACGAAGCCGGAAATTCAATTCGTCGCCATAATTGAGTAGCTGAAACACGGTTTGCAGGCTGTGATAACCATCTTCCCGCCGACCGGTAATACGCAAAAACAGGTTGAGTTTCGCGGGTGCAAGTAAGGTCAGCATTAGCGATCACTCGTTGTTTCGCCGCTGATATTTTCCACGACCGGGTTCTCGAGAGAGTGTTCCTTGATAATCAAGGTCACCCGGGTTTCTCCCCGGGTGGCGCTTAATTTTGTCGGCAGTGGGCCGGCTGGCGTTGCGCGGTATTTATTCAGTTGCAATTGCCAACCCGCCTGCTCGAAACCGCTCAATAGTGCCTCCTCGGTGAAATGCTGATGCCGGGCATCGGTGGCGGGTGAGGGAATCCCGCGAATCCAGTAGGTTAGCGCTTCAATGGGAAGCTCCCAACCGAGCACGGTGCGGGAAAGCTCTTCTGGAGAGGCGGCGGTGTAATCCGGCTGCTCGGCCTGGCGGAGGGTGACGTATTGAGAGTTCCCGCTTATATCAACGGTTCCAGCACCGAAGGGGCCACTCAACAGCAAGTGAAAGTGTTCACTCCGTTGCCGCCAGTCAAGCCAGGCGCTGCCGGCATCATCGGCGCCACGGTAGCCGATCTTGCCTTTTACATGCCAGTCAGTCAGCGCCAACATGCGCTTGTAGTGGTCTAGCCACTGAGCGTGTTGTTGGTGAGAAATTGGCGTAGTAGGCGGTAAGCGTTGTTGCAGGCTGCACGCGCTTAACAGGCTCTGGAGTACTATCAGTGTGCCCAGCAGTTTTAGCGAATTGCCTGGCTTGTTTGCCGCGATAATATAATTTCCCGGCGCTGCGTATGCTCTAGGGCGAGATGAGCTAATGGAATGCACTATTAAAGGGATACCTGGAAGCGGTCCAGCGTGTCACGCAGGTATTCGCTGTTCGGGTCATTTTCCAGAGCCTCTCGCCAGATTTTCCTGGCCTCTTCGCGGTCGCCGGTTACCCAGAGCACCTCGCCCAGGTGAGCAGCGACCTCGGGGTCCGGAATAGAGGCCATGGCTTGCCTCAGATACATTAACGCTTCCTCGTTATTGCCGAGGCGGTATAGAACCCAGCCTAGGCTATCAATGATGGCAGCGTCATCCGGGTTGAGTTCATGGGCCTTGCGGATCAGCGACAGGGCTTCCTCATAGCGGGTGGTGTGGTTGGTGAGGGAATATCCCAGGGCATTCAGGGCCGCGGCGTTATTGTTATCGCGATTGAGAATGGCGCGCAGATCCTGCTCCATGGCGTCAATATCCTTACGCTTTTCGCTCACCAGGGAACGCGTATAGAGCAAGTCAAAATTCTCGGGGTTGTCAGTCAGTCCTTCGGTAAGCAGGGAGTAGGCACTATCATAATGTTTAGCGCCCATCAGCAGCTCGGATTCCAGTCGATACAAGGGCACAACCATTTGTGGGCGTTGCAGTCGCAGGCGATGCAGGTATAACCTGGCATGGGTCATTTGTCCCTTGTCAATCATCAGCTCGGTCATGCGGGCGAGGGCGGGCAGAAAATGTTCGCCCTCGCCGACCAGGGCAAAGTTGAACAATGCTTCTTCTGTATCTCCGTTTTGTTCGGCGATATCAGCCAGATGGTAATGGGCGTCCGCAACACGTCGGTTATGGCTGATCATTTTCCGAAACGCTGAACGTGCGTCTTCGGTAAAGCCCAATTGCTTGTTCAGCAAGGCCAGCGAATAGAGCAGATCCACGTCTTCCTGGTACAGGTCCACCAGTTTTGACAGACGTTCGCGGGCAGCCTCAAGGTTATTATCGGCGACGAAGCGCACCATCAGCAGGTTGAGTTTTTTGCTGTCCGGCTTAGCCTCAATACCTTGTTGCAGAATATCCATAGCGGTATCGGGTAGACCGTTACGATGCAGTATCTGGGCGAACACCAGGCGGGCGTCTTCGTTTTTCGGTTCCAGTTCGAGTAACTTATTCCCGGTAATCAGGGCCTGGTCCAGTTCCCCCTGTTGGCCTTGCAGGCGCAGCTTCCCCAACAGCGTTTTGGGGTTGAGAGCCAGATCAGGGTCCAGCGCGTTGTACCGTTCGAGAAGCGCGGCGCGTTTTTTGCGGTCAAGCTTTTCGGTAAAGCCGGGTAAAGAGGCGATGGCGTCGCTGTCTCCCATGTTCAGCAGGCGCTCGGCGTAGGTTATTGCCGATTCCAGATCGTGTCCACGGGCGGCAAAATAAAAGGCGATGCGGTTGGCTTCCTGATTGTCCGGCTCAATGTCCACCCACAGGGCACTCAGTTCCTGAACCACACCTCTGTTTTTGGCGTAGGATGCCGTCTGAACTGCGCGGGCCATGACCTTGGGATCGCGGGTTGCAAGCGCCTGGGCACGGTATTGGGCAACCGCCAGGGGAAGGTCGCCCCGCATGCCGGCAAACTCTGCGACCAGCAACTCGTACAAGCTTCCCGGCGGAAAGGAACGCACGGGATAGGTGGCTGGTGACTCTTTAACCGGCAGAGTGACCTGCTCATCAACGGTAACGCTGGGTTTGCTGGCGTGATCTGTATTCGCGGGGGCGACAGCCGCCGACCCTGCGCTTTTACCGTGGGACGCGCAACCGCTGGCGGTTACAAAAGCAAACGCCGCGAGGAGGCTGAGCAACTTAGCGGGGCGTCCGCTTAGCCTGACCATGTTAAAGTACCCCTTTCCCTTACTGACAGTCGTGTATTGACGGTCAATAACTGGTGGCCTGTTAAAGGCGTCAATGTAAGGTTAACTGAAATGCCCATTGTATCAAGTATGGTCAGACCGTTTTGTCGACCAACTCTTTAGAGTCCCTGAAAACAGCCAAGTTCGATCCCCGATGGTATTAATCGCTCTGGGCGTGAATCACCGTACCGCCGCGCTGGAAACCCGCGAACGGGTTGCGTTTGCCCCGGAAATGCTGGTGCCCAACCTGCAGCAGGGTTTGCGTCAATCCGGCGCCGAGGATTTCGTCATTCTTTCAACCTGTAATCGCACCGAAGTCTACGCGGCTGGCGAAGGGGTTTCCCCCGAGGCAGTACTTACCTGGCTGGTTGAGGTGGGCAGGCTTGATGCGCAGGATCTGAAGGACTGTACCTATGTGCTGCGAGACGATGAGGCGGTGGCCCATATGATGAAGGTCGCCAGTGGTCTGGATTCCATGGTGCTTGGTGAGCCGCAGATTCTCGGTCAGATGAAATCCGCCTATGCCGTGGCCCAGGAAGCGGGCACTTTGTCCGGTGTGTTGCATCAGGTGTTTCACCAGGTCTTCGCCACGGCCAAGCGGGTACGCAGCGAGACTGCCATCGGTGAAAACCCGGTGTCGGTGGCCTACGCCGCGGTCAGCCTCGCCCAGCGGATATTTGCCCGCTTACAGGACATCCACGCCCTTCTGATCGGTGCTGGAGACACCATTGAACTTTTGGCCCAACACCTCCACGAGCAGGGGGTTGGCCAGATTACTGTCGCCAACAGAACCCTGTCCAGAGCCCAGCAAATGGCCGAGCGTTTCGGCGCCGAGGCTATTCTGCTGGCTGATATTCATGATCGTCTGCCCGAGGCCGATGTGGTGATATCCTCCACCGCCAGCCAGTTGCCGGTGCTGGGCAAGGGCGCGGTGGAGTCGGCCCTCAAGCGCCGTAAGCACAAGCCTATTTTCATGGTCGATATCGCCGTGCCCCGGGATATTGAGCCGGAGGTAGGCAAACTGGATGATGTCTACCTCTATACCGTCGATGACCTCAAATCGGTCATTGAAGTCAATAGGCGCCGCCGTGAGGATGCCGCCAGTCAGGCGGAGCTTATTATTGATGAAGGCGTTGAAAGCTGGCGAAAACAATTGCGGGGGCAAAACGCCGCGAGTACGATTCGCGATTTTCGCGGTGCCCTGGGTAGCGTCCGGGACGCGGAACTCGAGAAGGCATTGAATGCCCTGGCCCAGGGCCAGGCGCCCGAGCAGATACTTCGGCAGCTGGCCCACGGTCTTACCAATAAATTGCTGCATACCCCGACCACGCAACTGAAGCAGGCCAGTGAGCAGGGAAATCTGGAGCAGATTCGCCTGGCCCGTCTTTTGTTCGGCCTGCAAACAGGCGAAAGGAATGGCGTGGGTGGTGCCAATGATCTCGAAGAACAGGATGAAGAATGAAAGCTTCTTTGCTGGATAAGCTTGATAACCTGGCCGAGCGCTATGACGAGGTCGGCCATTTACTGGGCGATGCCGAAGTGATTGCTGATCAGGACAAGTTTCGGGGGCTGTCCAGGGAATACGCTGAACTGGAGCCGGTAGTGAAGGCTTACCAGCGCTTTGCGCGAGTGCGTGATGATGTGGAAGACGCGCGCGCCATGCTCGCTGACAGCGACCCTGACATGCGCGAGATGGCCGAGCAGGAAATCAGTAGCGGTGAGGAAGAGCTGGTGGAGCTCGAAAGCTCACTGCAGGTGCTGCTTTTGCCCCGCGATCCCAATGACAACAATAACGTGTTCCTGGAAATTCGCGCCGGTACTGGTGGTGATGAGGCGGCGATTTTCAGTGGCGACCTGTTTCGTATGTATAGCCGCTATGCGGAATCCCAGGGCTGGCGGGTGGAAATTATCAGCGAGCGTCTGGGCGAGCACGGCGGCTATAAGGAAATCATTGCCCGTATTGCTGGCAACGGCGTGTATTCGCGGTTGAAATTCGAATCCGGTGCTCACCGGGTGCAACGCGTGCCGGAAACCGAGTCCCAGGGGCGGGTGCACACCTCGGCCTGTACTGTGGCGATCTTGCCGGAAGTGGATGATGTGGAAGCCGCGGAAATCAATAAGGCCGATTTGCGTGTGGACACTTTCCGGGCCTCCGGCGCCGGTGGCCAACACGTGAATAAAACCGATTCGGCCGTGCGTCTCACCCACTTGCCCACGGGCATTGTGGTGGAATGTCAGGATGAGCGTTCCCAGCACAAGAACAAGGCCAAGGCCATGAGTCTACTGCAGGCGCGGATTCTCAGCGGCATGCGGGAGCAACAGTCACAGGAGCAGTCGGCGCTGCGTCGAAGCCTGGTGGGCAGCGGCGATCGTTCCGAGCGCATTCGCACTTACAATTACCCCCAGGGTCGGGTGACTGATCACCGCATCAACCTGACGCT
>DLXZ01000020.1:14857-15138 GCA_003448675.1 Porticoccaceae bacterium | reverse complement strand
CCGAACAACTGGCGGCGCTGGCGGAGTAGCATTCACGACCGGCCTGCCGGTCGAATCCGTTTGCCGATATGAAGACCTCCGAGCACACGATTGCTGGCTTGCTTCAGGGCGCCGCTATGCTGGAGTCGGTCAGTGACAGCCCCCGGCTTGATGTGGAGTTGCTGCTCGGCCATGTGTTGGGTCAGACGCGCGCTTACCTCTATACCTGGCCGGAGCGCAAGCTCAACGACGATCAGGTTCACGCTTATAAAGAGTTACTGGAGCGCCGCCTTGGCGGCGAG
>DLXZ01000020.1:631-14816 GCA_003448675.1 Porticoccaceae bacterium | reverse complement strand
AGGCGAAGCGCTCGCGCAAGGAGTCGTCCTTCAGGTCGCGGAAGCGCTCTCCGTACTCGACCTTCATGATCTTGAGCTGGTTCTGGACGGTCTCGAGCTTCTTGCCGTCGAGCTGCGCCCACTGGTAGTAGGCGTACGCGGTGTCGAACTGGAACTCGAGCCACGGCGGGGTCCACTTCTCCTGGCCGGCGGCGAGCCGATCGCCTACCTGACCGGTCTACAGGACTTCTGGTCGCTGAGCCTGGAAGTCAACACCAGCACCTTGATCCCCCGCCCCGAGACAGAATTATTAGTAGAAACCTCGCTCGAATTGATTGATCTGCAAGATGCCCGGGTGCTCGATCTTGGCACCGGTACCGGCGCTGTTGCCCTGGCTCTGGCGAAAGAGCGGCCCGGTTGGGAAGTGCTGGCGGTGGATGTTGTGCTTGAGGCGGTGGCGCTGGCGGAGCGCAATCGGTGTAGACACGGCCTGGATAACGTATCGGTGATGGAAAGTAACTGGTTTGCGGGGCTTGCGGGCCGGCGTTTTGATTTGATTGTCAGTAACCCGCCTTATATCGAACCGGACGACCCTCACTTACTACAAGGGGACGTGCGCTTTGAACCGCGTTCGGCATTGGTGGCTAAAAACAGAGGCTTTTCGGCCCTGGAAACGATTGCCTCTGGCGCGTCGGCGTATCTTAAAGCCGGTGGCTGGCTATTGCTGGAGCATGGTTTTGATCAGGCAAAAACGGTTCGGGCCCTGTTGCGGGCAAGCGGGTTTGTTGAAGTTGCCAGCAGGCGTGATAACCAGGGGCACGAGCGTGTCAGCCACGGCCGTAAGCCAGGATAAACCCCTCAGCCGGTGACGGTGAAAATGTCCTGCGAAAGCTTGTTAAACGCTTTTTCCGAAGTGTTTCCGCGCACGGCCGCCAGCATGCCTTTTCGAGCGAGGGTGCCCACGACAACGATATCGGCATCGACCTCCCGGGCAGTACTGGCGATAACGTCCTCGGGATTGCCCAGTTTGACGTGTACCTTGGTGGCATCCATGTTGGTGAAGCGTCGCAGTTGGCCGCGATCGGGGTAGTTAAGGGAGTCGGGGTAGGCATTGACCACATGAAAATCAGCGTTATAAAGAGAGGCTAGCCATTTGCCCCGGGAAATGATTTTGTCATTCAGCTTCTCATACTGGCTTTCCACCGTTTGTGTTTTCACTGCCGCCAGAATCACCGAGCGTTTGCGAACCGGGTTGGGTCGGACAAAAAATACCGGGCAGGGCGAGTTTCGCACCAGCGCCCATCGGGTATCGGAAAAACGCTGAAAGATCCGCTCCCGACCACTGGCGGGAGATTTATCTCCCGAGTAATCAGGTACGAGAATGAAATCGACATTGTGCTCTCGCGCCGCCACGATTATGGCTTCCTGCCACGGCGACGCCCAGCAGACTTCGGCTGTATAGGCGATATTACGCTCTTCCAGGGGGCGCAGCATTGCCGAGAGTTCATCGGTATGCTTGTAAAGTTTTGGGTTATTTACCTGGTCATCGAAGTTGCTCAGATCAACCCCGATGAAAAGGTGGACGGTGGGCTGTACATCCAGTTCCGCACTTGCCAGGGCGCGCTCCAGGGCGGGCTGATTGCTCTCGGTAGGATCAATGACAACAAGTATGTTTTGATAGCGGTAGTTGTCCTGGTTGGGCATGTGGTGGAATCCTCTGTTTCGCATCACTATTGATGTATAGCACAAGATGACTGGTTTTTTATGCGAAACGCGAATAAATGATGGGTATGCCTTAATGAGGTTTAACCGCTATATCGGCATCGATTATTCCGGTGCCAGATCCCCTGAAGCGCGCTTAAAGGCCCTTCAGGTATATGCAGCCAGGCCGCACAGTGAGCCAGAGAAAGTTTGCCCGCCGGTTCCGGGCGCTAAAAACTGGTCGCGCCGGGAAGTGGCGCAATATTGTCTCGATGCACTGGAAGCTGGGGAAAGAGTGATTATCGGTATCGATCATAATTTTTCCCTGCCAATGTCTTACATGGAACGTTACGGCATCAGTGACTGGGAATTTTTTTTGCGGGATTTTGTCGGCCACTGGCCCACTCACGAAGAATATACCTACGTGGAGTTTCTGCGCGAGGACAACCCACGCACTGGCGATGCCTCCGAATTTCGCTTGTGCGAGCAGTGGACAGCCTCTGCCAAAAGTGCCTTCCAGTTTGATGTTCAGGGCGCCGTGGCAAAGTCAACCCATGCTGGCCTGCCCTGGTTGCTGTGGTTGCGCCAGACGACCAAGGGCCATGTCCATTTCTGGCCCTTTGACGGCTTTGATGTGCCGGCGGGCGGATCCGTACTGGCGGAAGCCTATCCAGCACTTTATAAACGCCGTTACCCAAAACAGGATCGCTCGTCCGACGAACACGATGCCTGGTCTATTGCCGCCTGGCTCAGGGATGCGGATCAGCGTGGTGTGCTGGATCGTTACTTCCACCCGCCGCTGACTTTGTCCGAGCAAAAGCGTGCGCGCCTCGAAGGCTGGATTCTCGGGGTAAGTTAGCGCATCAGTGCGAATCTGGCGAGTAGGTCTCCGGCTCATAATTTACCCCACCAAGTAATTTGCTAGGCTACACGTTTTAAGCTTCTGGCACCCGGTAAGCTTTTCGGGTGAGCATGGGGTGTCCTAAACGGGGGAAACGATATGAAAGTAGACAGCAGTTTTAGTTTTGGCGATCAGCTCGACAATATTGACGAGATCAAGGGCCGATATCGCTTGTTTGAGGAACAGGGTTTTGACGGTGTGGTCACCGCTGAGATTCAGAATGATCCCTTTCTGGTGGTGGGCATGGGCGCAGACGCTACGGAAAATGTCCAGTTGCGCACTGGTATTGCCGTGGCCTTCGCCCGTAGCCCCATGACCACCGCCTATTCCGCCCACGATTTGAATGCTTTTTCCAAAGGCCGTTTCGTCCTGGGCCTGGGTTCCCAGATACAGGCTCATATCACCAAGCGCTTTAGCATGCCCTGGCACGGTCCGGCCAAACAGATGAAGGAATTTATTACCGCCTTGCATGCCATCTGGGACAACTGGTATGACGGCAAGCCCCTGGATTTTCGTGGTCATTACTACCGCCACACGCTGATGACGCCGGACTTCACGCCTAAAAACACCCAGTACGGCCGACCCAAAGTAGTGATGGCCGCCGTGGGACCGTTAATGCTAAAAACCTGCGCCGAAGTCGCTGACGGCATCATCGTTCATACCTTTGGCACCCAGAAATACATGGAAGAGGAGATTCTTCCCCGGATTACCGACACCCTGGAAGCCAATGGCCGCAAGCGGGAGGACTTTGAAGTGTCTTTCCCGCCCTTTGTGATTACCGGGCAAAACGAAGAGGAATACGAAGCCGCCAAGGCCCAGGTGCGTTACCGGATTTCTTTTTATGCCTCGACGCCAGCGTATCGTCCGGTACTGGAATGCCATGACTGGCACGACCTACAACCCAAGCTTAATCATCTGTCGAAAAATAACGGCTGGGACAAGATGCCCGAATTAGTCAGCGATGAAATGCTGGAGACCTTTGCTGTCATGGGCGAGCCCATACAAGTGGCCGAGAAGATTAAAACCCGATATGGCCATCTGGCTGATCGCATTACCCTGGAAAATCGCTTGCCGACGGACATTTTGGAGAAGCAAATGGCGGTGATTAAGAGCGTCTGATCCTTGGGTTTAACAATGAGTCAATGAAGTGGCGAGTGAGAACTGGCGAAAAGCAGCAAGTAGCAAGCAGGCCGGCTGTATAGCCGGCCTGCTTTAGATGACCCCGCCCCGTGTTGCAAGCGAGCGATTTTCCGGCATTAGGCGCCGTGACGCAGCAATTTGCCCGAGTAGGTGTGGGTTTCCTCATCGTGATCGATGGTGACTTCACCGTTGACCAGAATATAGTCATAACCCTTGGCGCGCTGGATACGACGCCATTCCCCAGCGGGCATATCATGGACAATTTCACCGTCGAGAATCTCCAGATTCTCGTAGTCATAGACCACGATGTCGGCGGGAGCGCCTTCTACCAGGGTGCCGCGGGTTTTAAAGCCAGCCAGTGCCGCGGGCAGGGCGCTCAGGCGCCAATGCACCTCTTCCAGTGACAGCATGTTGTGTTCGCGCACGTACTTGGCGATGGCTTCGGTCGGGAAGCGGCCGGCGGTCAGGAAGCGGGTGTGGGCGCCGCCATCGGAAACGCCGAAGGTGACGTAGGGGTCGTCGATGATTTCCTTCATGTATTCCAGATTGCCGGCGTTGGGCAGCATGGCGAAAAATTCCGCCTTCAGGTTGGTGCCTACGGCGATATCGAGCATGGCATCGACCGGATCAACCCCCATTTTCTCGGCGATCAGGCTGAGCTTATGATCTTTGTACTCAGTGAAGTTATCCGAGTTGGGACGAACCATGACCACTTCTTCAAGGGGGCCGGTGGCGGAGAAGCCCGGCGGGTCATTTTTCAGTCGCTCGCGTAGTTCCGGGTCGGCCATTTTGCGCATCTTGTCTTCGTGACTGCCGGTGGTGGCTTCACGCCAGGATTCGGAGTCATCCCACAGGTTCCACTCATCGAGGGCGAAGGTAAAGCCGCAGTCAGTGGTGAGTCCCTGGCCATAAACCTTGTTGCCTCGGGCATGGCATTCGCTCAGCCACTTCAAGGTGTCGCGGTGAACACTGGGGTCGTCGGCAACAGCTTGTACCACGTTGTACAGTAGGGGTCGGCCGCTGACTTCAGCAAGCTCTTCCATGTGGGCGCGATCCTTTTCGGGGTCGTTGCCGCTGAGCATGGTGACCTGCATAAAACCTTCGTTACGCTTGGCCAGCACGCCAGCCAGGGCAATGGCGGTTTCGTCGTGCATTACGTCCGTGGGCATAGGGGTGCCGTCGAAATCACGCTGCACGTCGGCGCCACAGCCGGGCAGCAGGCGCTGGGCCGACCAGCCACATCCACCGGCGTCCATGGACTCTTCCAACATGGCGCACAGTTTTGCTTCTTCTTCAGGGGTCGGCAGGTCGCCGGCCTTGGCCCGGTCAAAACCGAGGACTTCGATCAGCATCGGCACCAGGGGCACATAGGGCAATATGTTGATGGCCTTGGGTGCGCGGTCGACGCTGTCGAGATACTCGGGAAAGGTTTCCCAATCCCAGGGCATGCCTTCTTTCATGGAGTCGAAGGGAATCGCTTCGATTCGGGTCATGGACAACATGGAACGCTCTCGTAGCTCCGGGGCGCAGGGTGCAAAGCCAAAGCCGCAGTTGCCAATGACCACCGAGGTTATGCCGTGCCAGCTAGATAGGGAGCAGTAGGGATCCCAGAACAGCTGGGCGTCGTAGTGGGTGTGCAAATCGATAAATCCGGGGCAAACATGCTTACCGGTGGCGTCGATGACTTTAACAGCATCATTCTCGTCGAGCCGGCCAATCTTTGCGATCACGCCGTCCTTAATGCCGATGTCGCCTTTATATCGGGGAATACGGGTGCCATCAAATATGATGCCGTTTTTGATAATCGTATCGTAAGTTGCCATGGGTCTTCTCCTGTATCTAACGTCGTGTATTTTTGCCATGCGAGGGGGCGGTAATTTTTAATATGTTTGACCCCTATCCGCCTCTGCGTCCCCGTTTTATTGTGGCTTGTTAGCCGGAAAGCGCAGTGAATATTCTTAGACGGCAGAAGGTAGCGCTTTGCCAGGGCGGGTGCAACCCGAAAATTCAGCCAGGCCAGAGTGAGGGTTTGCCTGGGCGATATTCGTTAGTGTGCGCAATGCGTGAGTGAAACTTGACGAAAACGTCCGACGATATGGCCCTTTAGCTGGTTTCTTTGGGAGAAGCGCCTGGGCCTGATTTGGTGATTGGAGCGTTACAGGCACTAAAGGACGGGACAGGGATAGAAGATTGATTTTGCGGCTTGATTCCGTAGCGTTTTATAGCACTTGCTTGACAGCTGACGAATCCAGCCCCTGCAATGGCCCGAGAGGGTTTTTACGGATTTTCTCGCCACTGACAATGGGTTCGCCGCTCCAGACTTTGTAAACCACGATGCCATCATTAATTAAAATCAAGGCATAAAATGACCAACCGGAACGGAGTGTACGTCGTTTGAACGTCATCATGTCGAGAGCGACGTTACCCACGCGTTTGCTTTTGGTCTTTTGTGGTTGCGCTTCGTAAGCGATGCACTGCGCGCGCGATTTGATACAGAAACTCACGGCTTCATCGAGGTCGTCCAGCGTAATAGAGTGATTGGGCATAAAGCGCTGAATGACGTCAAGGTAGGACAGAATTCTGATATTGGGTTGAGTGTAGGGATCGAAGCCCAGTTCGGCCAGTTCCTTTCTGGTGGTCTCGAAAGGGATGATTTTTTCGTAGTCGGCCATGGCTTCTTCGAAGCTGGCCCAGCGTGACCGGACATTGTTTTCTTCCCGGGGCAGTGCGTTTCCGCAGCCGGAAAGGGTAACAATAAGGCCAACCAGCAAGGCCAGACCCGCCGGGCGCTTAAAGCCCACAAGTTGGTTAATCAGCACTTCAGCTCTTCCACCTAGTATTGAAAGTCAGGCTGATCCACGGTTGTGTGCGATCAGTAGACGGATTCGCCCTGACAATTAAATCACGCAACAACACACATACTCTAATAATCGTTGCCACCAGCGACGGGATCCTTTATCACGCTGCAACACCATAGGCTTTTGCTGATTGCAGCAGCGCCAGCCGGTCTTCTGGTGTGATGGCTTTGATTTCACAGCCGGCATTTTGCTGGCCAGGTTTTTGTGGGTCGGGGCAACGCCACGCGATACGGGTGCCCACCTGAATAGACACATGCCCACGCTCGGGGTGGGGTAGGTCAATGGAGAGAATGCGTAAGGCCTGATTAGGTAGATGTTCGTTGGCAAACAGCATAAATCCACCGGTGGAGATATTGCCTATATAACCAACAACGGCATTGCTTGCCAGGTCATAAACTTTGGCCAGGGCCAGGTAAGTATTCCTGGGGGCGCGCTTGATATTTGGCACAGGGGGTCGCCTGCCTGATTGGTTCGAATGATGATAGCGAAAGCCCATGTTTATGCCAAGCTGTCAGTCAGTTGCGTGGGAATTTCCAAACCTGGTTTTCATGGACTAAATGGTGTCCGGCTTGACGGGCTTGGAGAGCTCCAGCCTTGTGGTTTTGCGGACCCGCAAGGTTGTTGCTGTCGAGGTGAGTATCAAGGCGATTACCATGCCTACCCAAAAGCCTTCGACACCCATGGGTGGTCCCCACCAATGGGTCAGTGCCAGGGAATAGGATAATGGAAATCCGATCAGCCAATAGCCGCTTGCTGCCAACACCATGGTAATACGTGTGTCTTTGTACCCACGCAGTGCGCCGTTACCGCCCACATTGATGGCGTCAAAAACTCTAAATGCCGCGGCATAAACCAGTAACAGCGAGGCCAGCTCCTGAACCGCGACATCCGGGCTGAATAACCCCGCAAGTGGGTGGCGAAAAAGCACCACCAGACTAGCCTGCACCAGCGCGATGGCGGCGGTAAGACAGAGGCCGGCAAAGCAAATTCGTCTCGCCAGCGTGGGATTGTTTTGTCCCAGTTCATGGGCGGTCAGCACGGCGATGGCCTGGGAGATTCCCATCGGCACCATGAACATCACCCAGTCAAAGGAAATGGCGATGGAGTGACCACTGACCACGACCGCGCCCAGATGGGCAATAAACAGGGGGATAATCAGGAAAAACCCCCCTTCCGCCAGGATGGCCCCGCCAATGGGCAGCCCCACGTGCAGTGTTTCCCGAATGCGCGCCAGACTGGGCCAGCCGAAGCCCGCGAATAGCTGATAGCTCAGGAGTGGTCGGGCATATTGGGTGTAAAGGCTTTCGCTCAGGACGATGCTTGCTGAAACGATCAGCGTGGCCCAGCCGCAGCCGGCGCCGCCCAGGGCCGGTAGCCCCGCTTTTCCAGTTACCAGCGCATAATCCAGCGGGATATTGATTAAAAACCCGAGCAGGTTGAAGATCATGGCGGGTTTGGCGTAGCCCATGCTTTCGAAGGTGGTGCGATAAGCCATGATGAAAGGCAGCAAGGCGGCGGAACCAATCATGGGCAGCAGATAATGATGGGCGATGCCGGCCACGGCATCGGTGGCGTCGAGCCAGGGCAGAATCAGGATGCCCAGTCCGACAAAACTGGCGCACATTAGCCCAAGAGGCAAACAAAGCCACAGGCAGCTCTGGAATTGTCGCCGTAACAGTGAGTAATTGCCCGCGCCATATAGCTGACCCACAATAGGGCCATTACCCAGGACGATGCCAATGGTGAGCATGATGGCTAGGTTGAAAATGGAACTACCCAGGGAAATGCCGGCCAGATCATTGGTGCCGTAGCGCCCGGCAATAATGATGTCGGTAACACTCATGCCGACGATGGCCAGCTGCCCCACGGTGACCGGCGCCGCCAGTCGGATGAGTCGCCGAACGATGCCCGTGTTACCCTCGGTAACCTGTATCGCTGGCGTGGGGATGGGTGGAGGTGACTCGGGAACTTGCAAGAAAGTGCTGCTTAAGCAATGACAAGGCGAGCTATTTTCGATTATTTTGGCGGCAGTCTCTAGCGCTTTTAATCGAGCGCTAAAAAACCCGCGACGGGAACAAGCATGAGTGTATTTTCAATAGTGTGGGATGTGTTCGCCATTATTATTTTGGTGTTACTGATGATGGCATTGGTTGTTGTCGTATGGATGTACATTGCCGATGTGCGTCAGACCCAGCACACCATAAAGCGTAACTACCCGGTTATTGGCCGCTTTCGCTATATCTTTGAGCACCTGGGACAGTTTTTTCGTCAGTATTTTTACGCCATGGACCGGGAGGAGATGCCTTTCAATCGAGCCCAACGCTCCTGGGTCTACCGTGCGGCCAAAAAAGTTGACGGTACCCTGGCCTTTGGCTCCACGGTAAATACCCATCAACCCTGCACGGTGCTGTTTGTCGCTCATCCCTTTCCGACTTTAACGGAGGACAGCGCCAGTGCTTCTTTGGTGACGGTTGGTCCCTACTGTCGGGAACCCTATACGACGGATGCTTTCTTTAATATTTCGGCCATGAGCTTTGGTGCTATCTCCCGACCGGCGGTGCAGGCATTATCTCACGGTGCGGCTAAATCAGGCTGCTGGTTGAATACCGGGGAGGGCGGACTATCGCCCTATCATCTCGAAGGTGGCTGCGACCTGGTTTTTCAGATTGGCTCGGCCAAGTACGGGGTGCGTGATGGGCAGGGTCATCTGGATGATGCCCGCTTAAAGTCGATTGCCGAGCATGCCCAGGTAAAAATGGTTGAGATAAAAATCAGTCAGGGAGCCAAGCCGGGTAAGGGCGGTATTTTGCCTGCGGTGAAAGTAACCGAGGAAATTGCATCCACCCGGGGGATACCGGTTGGGGAGGACTCCATCAGCCCCAATGGTCATCCGGATATTCGAAACGTCGACCAGTTGCTGGACCGAATCCAGCATATCAGGGAGCTGACCGGGAAACCGGTGGGTTTTAAGCTGGTGGTGGGAGGCACCTCGTTTTTCGATGATATGTGCGCGGCAATCGTGCACCGTGGCGCGCGGGAGGCGGCACCGGACTTTATTTCCCTCGACAGTGGTGATGGCGGGACTGGCGCCGCGCCTCAGAGTCTGCTGGATCACGCCGGTCTCAATATCCGGGAAACCCTGCCCCTGGTGATCGACAAATTGAAGGAATATGATCTCAAGGGCCGAATCTCGGTGATTGCCAGTGGCAAATTAATAACGCCAGTGGACGTGGCCTGGGCACTGTGCGTCGGCGCCGATTTTGTGGTTTCAGCGCGCGGGCCGATGTTTGCCCTGGGTTGTATTCAGGCTATGCAGTGCAACAAAAACACCTGCCCCACCGGCATCACCACTCACGATCCGTCCCTTCAGAAAGGGCTTGATCCAGCCTTAAAAGCTGACCGCGTAGCCAACTATGTGCTCAGTATGGAGCAGGAAGTTGGCGTCATTGCACATTCTTGCGGTGTGCGTGAGGCGCGGGAACTGAGCCGCCGGCACGCCCGTATTGTTACCGAGCTGGGTCAGTCGGTGCCCATGGATGAGTTTTACAGTAAAGCCGCCGAGCAGAATCCAGTGTTTCGGCGCCCGGATTAAATAAGTTCAAGCCGGTGGCGGAATTATTTTCTTTCTTCACTCTCTAAGGCCCAGCGGGACGTAGCAGGCCGTTTGCAGGTGCACCTGGTAAGGCCCCGCACCACCCCGGAGAATGGAGAACAGCCCGATGCGCACCCTTGTGAATCTGTATACCCGAATTCACACCGCTGTATTTACCCCATTGATAAAGCTCGATGGCCTCGCGCCACTGTTGCTACGTTTGCTCCTGGCGCCGGTCATGGTTGCCGCCGGCTGGCACAAATTCCAGAATTTTGACGATATGGTCGCCTGGTTTGGTAATGCCGATGGGGGGCTGGGCCTACCCATGCCGGCGGTAATGGTCTTTCTGGCGGCCTTCGCCGAACTGGTCGGCGGCCTGGCCCTGTTGATTGGCTTCGCGGTGCGCTGGTTTGCCGTGCCCTTGATGATTTCCATGGTGGTCGCGGCGGCGACCGTACATTGGCAGCACGGCTGGTTCGCCATTGCGCCTGGTGATCCCGAGACCAGTACGGCGAAGGCCGTCGCAGCCCTTGGTATACCCGCCGCCCAGCGCAGTTTGGAGAACAGTGTGGAAGTGGGTAAGCGGCTTAGCGCCGCCAGGTCGCTGTTGCGCGAACACGGTAACTACGGCTGGCTGACGGAAAAAGGCAATTTTGTCGTCTTGAACAACGGGATTGAATTCGCCGCCACCTATTTCGTGATGTTGCTAAGCCTATTCTTTACCGGGGCCGGGCGATATTTCAGTGTCGATGACTGGCTGGCGCGGATTTTCTGGCGCGATCGACCCGTGGTTTGACTGGGCGCGAGGGTGATCGGGAGGCTGGTTAAATTTTAAGCAAAAGGCTGTGCTATACTCTCGCCTTTTTTGTCGCCGGAGTTTTACTTCCTTTACGTATCCGGCACAGTAAAAAGCAAAGGTAACTGGAACCCGCACTAGATGAGTGAAGCGCAGCAGCAAACGGCACCGCAAGAGCAAAATAAAGACAGCAACAAACCTTCGGGCAACCGGCGAGGCCGCCGTGGTGGTCGCGGACGCCGTGGTGGTGGTCGCAGAAATAACACGGTCTGGACACTCGATAGTTTCAAGGTGGAACCCCAGCCAGGGAAACTGCGTTTCCATGATCTGGATCTGCCCGAAACCCTGATGCATGGCATCGCCGACCTGGGCTTTCAGTACTGTTCGCCGATCCAGGCCCAATCATTACCCTACACGTTGCGTGGCAACGACGTGGTAGGCAAGGCTCAAACCGGCACCGGCAAGACCGCCGCGTTTCTGGTCACCATTATTGATGACCTGCTCAAACACCCTATCGAACACGAACGCTTCGCTGGAGAAGCCCGGGCGCTGATTATCGCCCCCACGCGGGAACTGGTTATGCAGATTGCCGATGACGCTCGCGGGCTGGCCAAGTACACCGACCTCAATGTGCACACTTTGGTGGGCGGCATGGATTACGACAAGCAGCGACGACACCTCGACGAGCGCCTGTGTGACATCCTGGTGGCGACACCGGGGCGCTTAATTGATTTTTGTTCCAGCAAGGATGTGTATCTTGACCGGGTTGAGGTGCTGGTGATCGACGAAGCCGACCGCATGCTGGACATGGGTTTTATCCATGACATTCGCAAGATTCTCGCCCTGCTGCCCACGCGTCGCCAGAACCTGATGTTTTCAGCGACGTTCTCACCGGACATTCGTGCGCTGGCCAAGGGGCTGGTGAATGATCCGGTGGAAGTGGATGTCAGCCCGCGCAACACCACCACCGAGCTGGTCACTCAATGGATTGCTCCGGTGGACAAGAAACGCAAGCCCGCCTTGCTGACGCACCTGATCCAGGAACACAACTGGTATCAGGTACTGGTCTTCAGCCGCACCAAGCATGGGGCCAACCGTCTGGCCAAGCAGCTGGAAGGCAGTGGCATCGAAGCGGCCGCGATTCATGGCAACAAGAGCCAGAATGCCCGCACCCGCGCGCTGGCGGACTTCAAGAGCGGCAAGATTCGCGCTCTGGTGGCCACGGATATTGCCGCCCGGGGCCTGGATATCGAGCAGTTGCCTCAAGTAGTCAACGTGGATCTGCCCAACGTCCCGGAAGACTATGTGCACCGCATTGGCCGCACCGGTCGCGCCGGCGCCACCGGTCAGGCCATCTCGCTGGTCAGCGCTGACGAATTCCAGCAGCTCACCGATATCGAACGGCTGACCCAGCAACAGCTGGAACGCAAGATTGTGGCCGGTTTCGAACCGGGCGAGCCGCTACCTGCCGCACGCCCACTGCAAGCACCCAAGCGAAAACGGCCCAAGAAGCCCAAAAAACCCGGGGTAGCGCAAGACCAGCGTCAGTCATCGTCAGGGAATCAGGGCGATCAGAAAGCGGCCCGCCCTGCCGGCAATCGCCCGCCTCGTGGCAACAAGCCTGGCGGCGGAAATGGTCAGCAACGTCGCCGGCGCCGCCCCAGTGGCAACCGTGCACAGGCCAGGACCGGGTCATAATCTACCCCTGACCGCGGCTCCCATTGAGGCCCCAACTATGGGAGCCGTGATTCCACCGGGAGCGGATTCGCGGGAAAAGCCAGGTTTGATCCTCCCACCTATCCGTGGGAGCGTCGCTGGCGGCGCAATAGCCCAGGCCTGGATCAAACCAGAGACCACTGAGAAAAGACGCTCTTAAGCTCTGTGACCTCTGTGATAAACACTGCTTTTAACGGTTCTGGTTATCGCGCAGCAAAGGAACGCCCGCAGGGCGGCCCCGAAGGGATGAGCGAAGCGAATAACCGACGCTCCGCAGGCTGGCAGCGGTCATACCCTTCCCCCCAACCAGAGAAGGCGCCAACGGCGCCTTCTCTGGATCAAGCTTTAGGGGGAATCCTCAGCGCTGCATCAGCAACGACGCATAGTGCCCCATGTAGTTCTTCAGCTCGGCATTACCCAAATCACGCAGCACCTTGTTGTTGACGGAGTGAACCGCCTTGCGGCTGCCATCCACGCCCACATTGAGCGCCTTCTGGGTAACGAAACCGATCTTCACGTGCTTGGTGTTCACCACAAAGACTTCATCGATGATCTTGTCTGCCAGCTCGCCCATGACTCGGGTGACCAGCGCCACATCTTCAGCGCCGCGACCTTCAGCACACAGATCACAGGCTTTGCGGAAATCGGTTGCGAAGCTGTCTTCAACGGGGAAAGCGATATACGCATGGTTACCGTTGTCATCACCGGCTTGCCAGTACATATCCTTCACATTGGCAACAACAGGGGCAAATTCCTTGTTGGAAACTTTCTTGAAAATCTGACGGGTCAGCATGCTGGATGCCTTGCCAGCAGTCGATACAGCGAAATCAATCACCTTCTTCTGACCACCGGAAAGATTCGCCATATTGGCAGGCTCTACCAGAAACAAACTGATGACGCGATCGGTGAGAAAATCCACCATATGAATGAATTTCTCGGCACTGTCCTTGTGATCGTGCTCGATGGCATGGAGAAAGTCTTCGGTGCTGTTCACCAGCGCCGGGTTAGCGGGAATCGCTACCACGTTCTGCATGGGATAGTCCTTGCCTGTTCAAAGAGGACGACATAATAGCCGCCGCGCACAGTGCATGAAACTGCCACAGGGACCGATTTACAAAGCCCGTACGTCAATGCTGTGAAACTGGCACAGTCAGCAATGTCAGTGCTGCATGACCAAAGGGGTTGCCGCTTGGATATCCACTTGAGGGGAGGTCTGCATGGTGCCATTCATGGCGCAGTCCGGCGCCAGACTCACTGCATCGAAAGTGGCCTCAGCGCCCTCATTTTCCCATGCCAGACTGACCGGGCCCGGACCGCAGATGCCCCCCAGCAGCGGCACCCGAACTTTCACCTGCATATCAACCACTGTCAGCTGATAAGGGCTATCAACCTGCCCCCTCCAGGGCAGTCCCAGCGCCTTAATACTCTTGCAGAGAGGATTCAGTCCACCAAATGAGACCGAAGTGACGCGAATTCCCCCGCCGTCGGCCACATGGCCATTA
>DLXZ01000020.1:0-474 GCA_003448675.1 Porticoccaceae bacterium | reverse complement strand
GCGAATTCCCCCGCCGTCGCCCACATGGCCATTAAACGTGGTATCACAACTGACCGGAATATGGCCCTTTTTCAAAGCCAGCTCACCGCTGGCAGAGAACTCCCCTGCCGGCGCAACTACCACGGCATTCCCCGCCGAGGCTGTCGAGACCATCAGGATTGCCAGCCCCCCGGCTATCACCTTCCATCGCATTCGTGCCATTCCCTTGTTTTTTATTCACCGGATGGTGGCACGACTGAAGCGCGGGTGCCAAGAGACCGGGGTCTCAGTCAGGCACTGCCGCCGGAAGATTTTTGCTCAACCTGGGGCGAATGGCGGCTATCAGACGATCTGATAACCGATGGCACCCAGTACACCCAGAATCACACACCACTTGGCGGTGACATAGAATGGCTTGTTACGACGCTTCACGGATTTCAGAAACTGCTTGTATGCCAACACCCCTTTACCCAATTTGTTACCCACACCGGTGTG
>DLXZ01000104.1 GCA_003448675.1 Porticoccaceae bacterium | reverse complement strand
GAACTGGGCGTTGACGACGGTGTCATCGTCGCCCGCACCGACTCTTTGGGCGCCGGCCTGACCAAGCAAATCGCCGTCACCCACGAACCGGGCGATCTGGGCGACCAGTACAACAGCTTCCTCGACTGCGAGGAGGTGGCCCCCGGCGATCTGGCCAATGGCGATGTCGTGCTCAACCGCAATGGCAAACTGCTGCGCCCCAAGCGCCTGCCCTCCAACCTGTTCCAGTTCCGCAAAGGCACCGGCGAGGACCGCTGTGTACTGGACTGCATTACCTCCCTGCAAAACGGCGCCGACCTGCTGTGGATCGAAACCGAGAAACCCCACGTGGGCCAGATCTGGGGCATGGTCAGCCGCATTCGCGAAGCCATCCCCAATGCCAAGCTGGTGTACAACAACAGCCCGTCCTTCAACTGGACCCTGAACTTCCGCCAGCAGGTTTTCGACGCCTGGGTGGAGGAAGGCAAGGACGTATCAGCCTACGATCGCGACAATCTGATGAGCGCCGAATACGACGACTCCGAATTGTCCGCGGCGGCTGACGACAAGATCCGTACCTTCCAGGCCGACGCGGCCCGCGAAGCCGGCATCTTCCACCACCTGATCACCCTGCCCACCTACCACACCGCGGCCCTGTCCACCGACAACCTGGCCAAGGAGTACTTCGGCGACGCCGGTATGCTCGGCTACGTGGCTGGCGTACAGCGCAAGGAAATTCGCCAGGGCATCGCCTGCGTCAAGCACCAGAACATGGCTGGCTCCGACATGGGCGACGATCACAAAGAATACTTCGCCGGTGAAGCCGCACTGAAGGCTGGCGGTAAAGACAACACCATGAACCAGTTCGGATAAACACCACTATCGCTGGTTTTTGCCAACCAGCGACCCGTGGTGACCCACCCCTTAAATCCCGCTGTTATTCACAGTGGGATTTTTTTTGTTTACTCGGACACTGATCCAACCACTTCACCACCCACATAAAACCAACGCCCGGCGCTGCGCTGAAACGTCGATAGCTCGTGCATGGCCTGAAGGGCGTCCTGCTCCGGCTCCCGAAACCAGGCTCGGAATTCGACTGTACCACTGTCACCTTTCTGGCTTTTCCCCAGCACCTCCAGCTTGACCCAATCGACAGTTTTTTCCGACAGGGCCTCGGCTGCCAGGCCCCGGGTCATGGGCGCAAACCAGGTGGCCAGTAAATACTCGCCATGACCGCCCAGGGCATAAGCGGCATAGCGGCTACGCATAAGCTGTTCGGGGGTTTTGGCCTGTTCATCGCCCTTAAGAAAACGCCCGCAACAGCGGCCAAAACGTTTACCGGAGCCGCAGATACAATCGGCCTGACTATCGAATTCCGTCACGATCGCTGTACTCTTTTATCCTCTATGCACCCATTTCCATAACCCGCCACCAGCTTTCACCAGCGCCCGAATCAAGCGGGCGAGCACACGCCGAACGGCATGGGTTATGATCCGGGCCCAACAATAAGTGCAGCGCCCTGTTGCAGTAAAGCACCGCCGCGTTGCCAGGCCAATTATTCACTATCAATTCGTTAACTTTCATACCAAACAGGAGCATTCACCATGAGCATATCTTTCGACGGAAAAGTCGCGGTCGTCACCGGGGCCGGGGCCGGCCTCGGTCGCAGCCACGCCAAATACTTCGCCGCCAACGGCGCCAAAGTTGTGGTCAATGACCTTGGCGGTACGGTGGCGGGCACCGGCGGCTCCACCAGGGCCGCGGATGAAGTGGTCAGGGAAATCACCGATGCCGGTGGCGTGGCGGTAGCCAACTACGACAGTGTTGCGACCGAGGAGGGCGGCGCCAATATCATCAAAGCCGCTGTTGATAACTTTGGCGGGGTAGACATCCTGATCAATAACGCCGGTAACGTGCGCGACAAAAGCTTCGCCAAGATGGATCTCAAGGATTTCACTTCCCTGATGGACGTGCACTTGATGGGCGCGGTGTACTGCACCAGGGCCGCCTGGCCGATGATGCTGGAAAACAAATATGGCCGCATCGTTATGACCTCATCGGCGGCGGGCCTTTACGGCACCCACGGCCACACCAACTATTCCAGCGCCAAAATCTCCCTGATCGGTTTTATGAATGCCTTAAAGCAGGAAGGCACCCACAAAAATGTGCTGGTCAACGCCGTTGCACCCATGGCCTTGACGCGCATGACCGAGGAGGTGATGTCGCCGAAGCTGGCGCCGAAAATGAAACCGGAATACGTCACGGCGGTGATCGCCTGGCTGTGCTCGGAGGAGTCCACCCTGGCCGGCGAAATTATTGAAGCCGGCATGGGCTACTACAGCAAGGTCCAGATCGTCGAAGCGCCAGGCTACATTTTCCAGGGCGATGACGTGCCTTCACCGGAGGACATTCGCGACCACTGGGGCGAGATCAGCAATATGGAGGGCGCCCAGCCCTACCCCGGCGCCGACGATGTGATTCGCGCGGTATTTGGCAAGCTGAAAGCCGCGGCCGGTTGATTGCCCGAGCGGTTCACACC
>DLXZ01000256.1:2844-7199 GCA_003448675.1 Porticoccaceae bacterium | reverse complement strand
ATGCGCGCAAGCATGTCTCATTTGGCTTCGGCATTCATCGCTGCATGGGCAACCGCCTGGCGGAAATGCAGCTGCGGGTGGTGTGGGAGGAAATCCTCAAACGCTTTGACAACGTGGAAGTGGTGGGCGAGCCACTGCGTACGCCCTCCAATTTTGTGCGCGGCTACTCACACTTACCGGTGCGGGTGACGCGCAAATAGTCCGGGCCGATACCGAAGCGGGGTAAGCGGCGTAAGCGGCGCGCGCAACTCCTTACCCAGGCGTAGGTTGAGCCGCACCTCGTCGCGCAGGGGCTCAAGCACCCTCGCGCGGCGAGCATAATCCGGCCACTGTTCCACCACGGCCAAGACCCGCTCGATAATTGTTTTCGCCTCCCGGGAAAAATTGCCTATCAACCCGGCCACCGCCAGCAGGTCATCCCGGACAAAACCGTCCCGCTTGCCGTTGATCGAAAGCTGGTGGCTAGCCACCCAGGGCGACCCTCTTTTATAGCTGTAAGCCACATCGAAAGCCGGCGACAAGCGCCAGGTAGCGCCAGGATGATCCAGCAAAAAGCCGAAGTTCTTAGCGTGGTCATCGTGGTTTCGCGCCACCACGTTAAACACCATGCGGCGATATATCTCGATAGCGTCCTGCCGGGGCAAGCGCAACTGCCGGGCCACGGTCAGAAGCTGTTCATAGCTGTAGGCGCCCGGCTTTTTGTAGTCCGCATGATCCATGGCGCACAGCGATACATAATGGAGTTTGCGATTGCCGTCCCGGTCGAAACGCCGGGTCATAAAGTGTGCCCGCTGCCCTTCTATCAGCAATTCCGAGGATGAAATATTAATGCCCGCATCCTTCGCCATCAGGTAATAGGCGTATTCCATACGGCCAAAGCCCTGGGGGTCGCCAAAGGTTTCGCTGTCGGTTTTGTGCTCTTCCACGCCATCAAATTTCAGTAGGTAATGCTCGAACCCCGCTGGCGCATCTACCTGGCCGGATCGCAATTCCGTGCGCGTCGAGTCAACCGCCACCAGCGCCTTGGCGCGCGCCGCCAGCCGAGGTACCCACCTGCAAAATCGCCCGCATGGCGGCATCGTTATTTTTACCTTTTGGGGAAGACTCGATGGGTTTTTGCAGGCGCATCCTTTCATCCAGCACCTGCTGGGCCATCGCCACCAGGGAATCCAGCGCCAACTGGCCGCCCTCCGCGACGTCCCGGTCAATCGCCGGCAAGTACTCCAGCGCGCCCATACCCCGGGTGCCGGTATAGAGCAGGCGTTCCACCGGCGTAAAGGATGCCGGGTCTCTGCCCGTACGCGCCAACCAGGCGTCGATCACCGCGTTGCCGAAATCATCGGGCAGGGTGTCGGCAAATACCGCCGGCAGGCCTCGATAAGTAGAATCACTGAGACCGGGAAACTGGTATTTGGTCGCCGCCAGTGGCATGTGCAGGGGTGCGATCTCGACGCCGCTCTCGCGCCAGGCAGGCGCAAACTCAAAAGTGCTGATACCGCTAGCCGGCTCGTAGGCCAGGGCGCCGACCTGCTCGCCCCATAATCTGACTTCGGCGAGATTCTCCATTTCAGCTCGCCCCGGGTTTAACCATCGAACGCCTTACCAATCGAGCCCATCTTCTGCATTCGCTTCGGCTTTAGCCCCAGAGCTGGCTGAATGACCACGACTGCCGGTGGCCCGCTGGCGCTGACGGCCCTTCATTTTCAGTTGCTCAATGGGGCTAAAAACCTCTTCCGGCACAAAAGTCTCCAGCAGATGCAACTGATCGAGCGCGCGCAGCACTGCGATAACATTGCTAAACTTGGCCTGCCCTGATACCAGTCTGGCGTAACTGACCCGGGACAGGCCCACGGCATCGGCCAGCTCCTGTTGGGTCATATTGCGTTCGAGCCGCAGCTGATCGATACGCCGGCCAATTTCGGCGGCAATCGCCTGGTCTGTCATGGTATCAAAACTCATAATGATTTAATTTCTAATCATTAAAGATAAAAATAACGTTAATGAATACATATCTTAGCATTAAGTTGCTCCATTTTACTCTGGGACTAAACCCAATAAAGATTACATTATTTTACGTTAAAAGCAAAAAAAGCAGTTAAAGCAAATATTAATATACATTAAGACAAAAACAACCCAAACTGTGAGACATAAGCCATGAGTGACAATTCAAAGTACACCCCCCCCAGAGTCTGGACCTGGGACAGCGAAAGCGGCGGTCGCTTTGCCAACATCAACCGGCCCGTTGCGGGCGCAACCCACAAGCAGGATCTGCCAGTCGGCAAGCACCCTTTGCAGCTTTACTCGCTGGCAACGCCCAACGGTGTCAAAGTCACGATCATGCTGGAAGAACTGTTAGCAGCAGGACAAAGTGGCGCCGAATACGATGCCCACCTGATCAGCATCGACGGCGAGCAGTTCGGTAGCGGCTTCGTGGCCATTAACCCCAACTCGAAAATACCGGCGATGGCCGATCACAGCATGCCCGAACCAACGCGGATTTTTGAATCCGGCGCCATCATGCTCTACCTGGCCGAGAAGTTTGGCGCCTTTATTCCACAAGACCCCACCGAGCGCGCCGAATGCCTGTCCTGGGTATTCTGGCAGATGGGCGCCACCCCCTACCTGGGCGGCGGCTTCGGGCATTTTTACGCCTATGCCCCGGAAAAATACGAGTACCCCATTAACCGCTATACCATGGAGGTCAAGCGCCAGCTCGATGTGCTGGATCAACACTTGGCGGACAAACCGTTTATGTGCGGCGACGACTACACCATCGCCGATATGATGATCTGGCCCTGGTACGGCTGCCTGGTGCTGAACAACCTCTACCAGGCGGCGGAATTTCTCGACACCGCCTCCTACACCCACGTCAACCGCTGGGCACATGAAATTCAAGGCAGACCGGCGGTCAAGCGCGGAGAAATGGTCAATAAAACCTGGGGGCCGCCGGAAACCCAGCTTCACGAACGCCACGATGCCAGCGACTTTGAACTGCGCACGCAGGATAAAATCGAGGCTGGGGAAGGCAAGTAAACACCGCTCTCAAACCCGAACCCATTTTTGCCTGACGCCGGTTCGCGCCGGCCTTTTAGCGCTCCGCTGACACTAAAAATAACAACAAGGACAAAAATTTTGAGCACCCCGGAAACCGCCAATAATCCAGCAGCACAGCCCGCTTCAGACGCCAGCCCCTCCAAAGCCCACAAATACTACATGCTGGGCATTCTGACCTTCGTCTACACGATGAACTTTGTCGACCGGCAAATTCTCTCGGTATTGCAGGAGCCCATCCGCGCTGAATTCAATCTCAGCGACACCCAACTGGGGCTGTTACAGGGCATTACCTTCGCCCTGTTTTATGTGACCGTTGGCATTCCCATCGCCCGCTGGGCCGATGTGGGCAATCGCCGCAATATCGTCGCCCTGGCGGTGGGCACCTGGAGTCTGATGACTTCACTCACGGGCTTTGTGCAGAACTACCTGCAACTGCTGCTGGTAAGAATCGGGGTCGGCGTTGGTGAATCCGGCGGCAGTCCGCCATCCCATTCGATGATTTCCGACCTGTTTCAGCCCAGCGAACGGGCGCGCGCCCTGGCCATCTATTCCATGGGCATTACTTTCGGGATTTTTCTGGCTTATGTGTTCGGTGGCTGGGTCAGCGACAACTTTGGCTGGCGCACCGTGTTTATCGTGCTCGGCGTACCCGGGGTGATTATCGCCTTTGTGGTCCGCTTCACCTTTATCGAACCCAAACGGGGCGCCTATGACGGCGGCGCCACCGCCAACAAGCCACCGCCCGTCATGGACGTAGTCCACTACCTGGCCAGCAGAAAATCCTTTTTACACCTGTCCATGGGTTCAGCCCTGCACGCCTTTACCGGCTACGGTATCGGCGCTTTTCTGATCTCTTTTTATGTGCGCAGCTACCACATACCCCACGACAATCTCAGTCAGATTACCCTGCCCATTGGCATTATCATCGGCGTCGCGGGCGTGATAGGCAATTACGCGGGTGGCTATCTGGCCGACCGTCTGGGTGAGCGGGACAAACGCTGGCATCTATGGGTGCCCGCCGCCTCTACCCTGATCGCCATACCCTTTGCTTTCGCAGCCTTTGCCGTCAACAATCTCAACCTGTCACTGGCCCTCTATGCCCTGCCGCTCATGCTGGGCACCATGTATCTGGGCCCGGTGATCGCCAGTGCCCACGGCATTGTCAGCCCACCCATGCGGGCGCTGACCTCCGCCATTCTGTTTTTTATCCTGAATTTAATCGGCCTGGGCCTTGGGCCGACCCTGCTAGGTTTAACCAGCGACTTGCTCAAACCGGTGTTCGGCATGGAATCCCTGCGCTA
>DLXZ01000256.1:990-2588 GCA_003448675.1 Porticoccaceae bacterium | reverse complement strand
GTCAGCAACACACTGAGCCACGCAGATCGTAAAGCGTCGCTAGTTTATCGCTTGCTGCAGCCACGACGGCGACCCAAAGCCTGAATAGAAAACAAGAAAATACATAGCCAAAAAAAAACCGGGGCCAAAGGCCCCGGTTCGATTCGCTTATTACCGCTGACTCAAGCTGCGCCATCAAAGACATAAGGTTCGAGGGTTTCCTGGCCCTGGGTGCGAATCTTGTGCCACTGCCGACCACCGTAATACACCAGCGAGCCCGGCGCCGCCGTGCCCTCGTGATCATAGTAGGAAATACAATCCCGCAGGGCCGCCGTGGCGGTATCTGCCTTGGCGCAGTGCTCGGCGTACTCGGCCTGGGATTCTTCCTTGACGTCAACCACTGTAGCGCCTTTCTCGGCCATGGTTTGCAGCATCCATTTGATGTACTCGCCGTGGTCTTCAATGGTGTCGGTAAAGTTAAAACTGCCACCACCGCCCTGGGGGCCAGTCACCACGAACATATTGGGGAAGCCTTTGGTTTGCAGGCCCAGCCAGGTTTTGGTGCCGTCCTCGGCCCAGGTTTGCTTCAGGGAGCGACCATCGCGGCCCTTGATCATGTCGAAGGTTGACGTGGCCATCCACTGGAAGCCGGTGGCGTAAATCAACACATCCACCGGGTACTCGACGCCATCGTGCACCACGCCGCGCTCGTTGATTTCCTGCACACCGCGGGGGGCGGTATCAATCAGATGTACATGGGGCTTGTTGAAGGTGGGCAGGTACTCATCGTGGAAGGTGGGCCGCTTACAGCCGTAGGCGTAGTAAGGCTTAAGCGCCTCGGCGGTTTTCGGATCCTCGACAATGGCATCAACCCGTTCGCGAATCTGCTCCATGATGCGGAAGTTGGTATCCAGCATCTTTTGCATACGCTCTTCCGGCGACAACTGTGTCTTGTGCTTTTTCTTCGGCGCTGCGGTTTCGACCTTACCAGACAAGTAATCGTCATTGGCTGACAGCGCGGTACGGCCAGAAGAAATCTTGGCAAAGCGCGCCCGGCGCTTTTTCGCCCAATTTTCTTCTTTTGGCCAGGTGCAGTATTCTTCCTCTGTGGTTTCCCGCTGATCACGGACATCCACCGAAGACGGCGTGCGCTGGAACACATACAGCTCTTTTACGGTCTTGGCGATTTCGGGGATGATCTGCACCGCCGTGGCGCCAGTGCCAATAATGCCAACGCGCTTGTCGGTAATATCGACGTTGTAATCCCAGCGGGAGGTATGAAAGGCATCGCCCTTGAAGGTTTCCATGCCTTTGATCTTGGCCAGCTTCGGCGTGGTCAGAATACCGTTGGCCACCACCAGATAACGGGCCTTCATGTTATCGCCGCGATCAGTGTTGACTATCCAGCGGCCAATGGACTCATCCCACTGGGTTTCCTCGACCGTGGTGTGGAACAGCGCCTTGTCATAAAAACCGAATTTGGTGGCGATATTCTGGCAGTGCTCCATGATCTCGAAGCCACTGGCGAACTTCATGGAAGGGATATAGCCGGTTTCTTCCAATAAAGGCAGGTAGCTGTAGGCCTCCACATCACAGGCGATACCGGGGTAGCGGTTCCA
>DLXZ01000256.1:0-785 GCA_003448675.1 Porticoccaceae bacterium | reverse complement strand
AGTACCAGGTGCCGCCCACGTCACCGCCCTTCTCACAAAAGCGCACGTCCTTGAAGCCCGCCTGGCTCAACTTGTACCACAGCATCAACCCGGCAAAGCCCGCGCCGATCACCAGGATTTCACACTCATCATCCAGCGACTCCCGGGGGATCGGCGGCTGGGAGTGAACATCATCCATATACTTGCTGAACTCCCCTTCCAGGTTCACATACTCCGCAACGCCAAACCGGGATTCTTTAAGCGCGCGATATTTCGCCTGCTCCTCAGCGTTAAACACGGCGCCGGCTTTTGCTTCCGGCAGCGCCTTCAGCGCCTCATCCTTGACCACGGAATAGCCCTTGCCGGTGATCTTGTCATTGGCCTTTTCCGCACGGGTGTTAAAGATTTTTAACCCGGTTTCCGGGTCTACTGAAATAGCTGCCATAGTGCTGTCTCTCTCCTAAATGTGGATTGCAAACATGACAAACGCCCTTCCTCAGCCATCCAAAGAGGACGACTCGAAAGACATCTGAGTCTGGAAAAAAATCAGAAATAACCCCATGAGCATAAGTCATTCACAGGATTTTGCAAACTTAGCTGCCGCCCTACCCCGCGAAAACGCACCCGCAACAGCCCCACCCGCGTACATCGGACGAAGCCAAAGCCCTACCGATACTGCTGAGCCGGTGTCGTCACCCTGACGTACACCTCCGTGCTGCCATCATCCTTCAATAACAGCACCTCATAGGGCATAAAGCGATCGTCCACCTCCATACCCGGGCTACCCACCGGCATCGCCGGCACCG
>DLXZ01000068.1:1441-16771 GCA_003448675.1 Porticoccaceae bacterium | reverse complement strand
TGGTGCTCAAGCCCGCCGAGCAGACCCCCGTATCCATTCTGATTTTGCTGGAAGTCATCGGCGACCTGCTGCCACCGGGTGTGCTTAATGTGGTCAATGGGTTTGGCGCCGAGGCGGGTAAGCCACTGGCTAGCCACCCGGACATCAAGAAAATCGCCTTTACTGGCGAGACCACCACGGGCCGCCTGATCAGTCAGTACGCCGCCGATAACATTATTCCGGTTTCCCTGGAACTGGGCGGTAAGTCGCCAAACATTTTCCTGGAAAGCGTTATGGCCGAAGACGATGAGTTCCTCGATAAAGCCATCGAAGGGCTGGTAATGTTCGCCCTCAACCAGGGCCAGGTCTGCACCTGTCCGTCCCGGGCCCTGATTCAGGAAAGCATCTACGAGAAGTTCATGGAGAAATGCCTGCCCCGGGTGGCTGCCATCCAGATGGGTGACCCCTATGAACTGACCACCATGATGGGCGCCCAGGCTTCCAATGACCAGCACCAGAAGATCATGAGTTATCTGGATGTGGGCAAGCAGGAGGGAGCCGAAGTGCTGTGTGGCGGTAATGTCTACCAGAACGAAAAGTATCCCGATGGTTTTTACATTGAGCCGACTGTGTTCAAGGGCCACAACAAGATGCGTATCTTCCAGGAGGAGATTTTTGGCCCGGTTCTCAGTGTCACAACCTTTAAGGATGAGGCCGAGGCCCTGGAGATCGCCAACGACACCCTCTATGGCCTGGGTTCGGGGGTGTGGACGCGGGACCTGCATCAGGCTCAGCAGTTTATAGAAGGCATTGAAGCGGGCCGGGTCTGGGTTAACTGCTACCATGTTTATCCCGCTGGCGCCTCGTTCGGCGGTTACAAAAACTCCGGTATTGGCCGCGAGAATCACCACATGATGCTTGATCATTATCGCAATACCAAAAACGTGCTGATGTCATATAACAAAAACAAGCTGGGCTTTTTCTGATCCGCTAGGTAAGGCATAAAACGGGCGGCTGCGGGGTTTAATGATGACCGACACCAACGAAGACACGGACTACGTCGAGCGCGTCACTGTCACCCCGGCGGCCGCCGACGTTATTGACCAGCTACGGGCGGAACACGGCGATTTGCTGTTTCACCAGAGTGGCGGTTGTTGTGATGGCTCCGCGCCCATGTGCTTTGCCGTGGGTGATTTCCGGGTCGGCGCCCGCGATGTCTGCCTTGGCGAAATTCATGGCTGTAAGTTCTATATGAGCGCTGATCAGTTTGAATACTATAAAAACTGCGAAACTATTGTTGATGTGACCCCTGGCCGGGGCGCCAGTTTTTCCCTGGAAATCCCGCTGGGCCTGCGTTTTATGACTAGCTCGCGCCTTTATGGCGATGATGAGCTAGAGCGGGTGAGGCCGGTCAGCGCCGCCTGATTTTCGCGGGTCTTTTCTGCTGGATTATTGCGCGGTACTTCCGGGCGGGTTACCGCCGTTGTGCCAGCTCGGTGGTGTGTGCGGCCAGCGCAAATTCCCGCTCGCTTAGATTTGAATTGTCCACCGCCTGCCAGATCACCGTGACCCGCAGATAGGCCGTTATGATGGTCGGATAATGACCACAGGCCTCGGCCAGCTCGCCGATATTGGCGGTAAAACCCAGGGCGTCGGCATAACGCTGAAAGGAGAAGTCGCAGCGCAGATGGTATGCGTTCTCGAGTTTGTTGATCTGCCAGTCGGGCAGGGAACGTAGCCTCTCGGTTTGTTCACCTTTGTTTAAAGGCGCACTCGATAGTGCCGCCAGCTGTTTGTCAGCCAGATCCAGCGTTGGTATTGAATGTTTGCTGTTCATGAGAGCGGCTCTAGTGAAAGGCGATTAAAGACAGTTTTCGGGCTTGGGCAAACCGGCGATTTTGCTGGCTACCCGGGCGGGGCTGGGTGGAAATAGTTGCATCAGATAAATGCTGCGGCCTTTTTCCTTGCCCAGCCGGCTTTTGACGTAGTTAACCAGCGGGCGCATGGCTGGCGACAGTTCAAAGGTGCGGTGAAACTCCCTCAGCAGCGCAATAATCTCCCAGTGCCGCTGGTCCAGGACGATGTTTTCTTCCGCCGCCAGCGTCTCTGCCACCGCCTCGCTCCACTCATCGAGATAAAGCAGGTGGCCATCTTCATCGGTCTGGGGTTTGCGCGGAGGACTGGACACAGTTGCCTCAATACCAGCTGATGACGTTGTCTGCCTCGACCACCAGATCGACAAACTGCTCGTCGCTAATCGCCTGGCAGGGCAGCGTCATGGCCGCGGAATCTTCCAGCAGGCGCATTAGTCCCCGAGCCTGAATATCAGGTAAAAGGGCGTAAAACTGCAGAGGCAGGGCCAGCGCGGATGCAATATCATCGGCGTTATCACTCCAGTTGAGGCCGTAAACCCCGTCTTCGATCAGCAGAATCCGGTCGCCGGCCTTGGCCCGCGCCAAACAATTGAGTAACTGCCGGCTTCGGTAGGGTGACTTATTGACGGTGTGCAGAATCATTAGAAACTCAGGATACAGTCACTGGACTGGAAAAGGCCTTTGATTTCAGTCGTATCTAGCACCGTGACACCGGGATTAATGTCGCGCTTGTTTAATTGGCGCTGTGTCAGGGAAGATCGCTCCACGAACAGTTTGTCCACTTCATAGAGGGGCAGGGCGCCGAGCATCGCCTGGTGGTTCTTCGTATGGATGGCTATCGGTTTCTGATTGTCCAGTAGTTGCCAGACGCCTTCATCCAAAAACAGCAGACTCACCGAGTATCCCATGGCGCCGGCGGCGAGGGCGGTTTCCAGCGTTTCCCTGGCCAGGGCCCCGCCATAGGGCGCGCTGCGGCACAGCAACAAAATATTTTTCTCCGGGCTGGTATCCGTGGGCTCCGGTCCACCGCTGTGGGTTGTATTGGTCATGAAGTGGCGCCAAAAGTGATAAGCCGGTCCGACATGTGGGCTGCATCGAGTAGCTCCCCCAGGCCGGCCAGTTTTATTCCCTCGCCCAGGTTGTGCGCGGGCTTGTCGAAGCGCCGGGCTTCGGTGTCGTTAATTACTCCGCGGCGCAGGGCGGCGGCAATGCAAACCACGGCATCCAACTGGTGCTCCTGGATAAGATCCCGCCAGCGTCGCGCCGGTTGTAGCTCATCCTGGGGCAGGGTCAGTAATTCAGAGGCGTTGTGGACGCCGTCATGGTAAAAAAATAATCGATAGATAGAGTGACCCCTGGCCAGCGTTGCGGCGGCAAAGCGATAGGCGGTTTCAGCGGCCTGGTCGGTATAGGGTGCGCCGAGAATGACGATGGAAAATTTCATCGAACCTGAATGAGCTGTGGCTTGTTTGGCGCATATTAGCAAAAGCCGCGGGGTCATTTGTGTGACCCGGTCGCGGGCGTATAATCCGGGAGCAATGGTCAATCAGTTTGTTTGTGGCCTGAGGACAAAGGAAGCAACGGCAATGGAAGTGGTGGATCAGACTAATCAACCCCAGGGGCAGCCGGATCAGGGCTTTGAAGCGCGCCTGAAAGCCGAGTTGCTGACCAGTAGCAGTATCAAGGAAATGGATTACGCTCGGGCGGTGCGTGTGGCTCGCGATACCGCCGGCGAGGAATCCCTGGTGTCACTGCTCATTCGCCTGGGCATGGTGTCCGACCGGATTATGGCGGAGTCTCTGGCGCGGGTTGAATCACTGCGCCTACTCAAGCCCGAAGACTACCCTCTGGAGCCCCTGGTCGGACAGTCGTTGCCGGCGCGTTTTCTCAAGGATCAGAAGGTCGTACCCGTCGGTGAAACGGCGGATCAAATTGTGCTTGCCGTGGTGGACCCCAGCCTCGATTACCCGGTGCGGGCGCTCGAGTTGGCCACTGGTAAAACCGTATCCTGCTGCATTGGTGCCCAGTCTGAAATCCTGGCGGCGCTGGAAAAACTCTACGATGGTAAACAGGCGGCGGGTGCTGGCGAGCAAGCCGACAACGAAGCGCTGGCCGATTACGACGTCGAACAGCTGCGCGACATGGCCAGTGAAGCGCCGGTGATTCGTCTGGTCAACCAGATCATTCAGCGGGCAGTGGACAGCAGGGCCTCGGATATTCATGTCGAGCCTTTCGAGAATATCCTTAAAATTCGTTATCGCATCGACGGCGTGCTACGCGATGAACCTTCACCGGCCCAGGGCATGGCGGCGGCGGTAATTTCCCGTATTAAAATCATGGCCGACCTGGATATCGCCGAACGACGTCTGCCCCAGGATGGTCGCATTAATGTACGTATGCAGGGTCAGGAATTCGATATTCGTGTCTCGACGGTGCCCACCATGTATGGCGAAAGCCTGGTCATGCGGCTCTTGCAGCGGGAAAGCGTGACCCTGGATTTCGATAGTCTCGGCGTTGACGGCGATGCACAAAAAACCCTCGAACACGCGCTGGCTCTGCCCTACGGCATGATTATCGTCACGGGGCCTACCGGTAGCGGTAAAACCACCACCCTGTACACCGCGTTGAACAGCCTCAATACCGAGCAGCGCAAGGTCATCACCGTTGAAGACCCGGTGGAATACAACCTTGAGGGCATCAACCAGATTCAGGTTAACGCGGCCATCGGCCTTAATTTTGCCGGTGCGCTGCGCTCCATAGTGCGCCAGGACCCGGACGTCATAATGGTTGGTGAGATGCGCGACCTGGAGACCGCGAAAATCTGTGTGCAGTCGGCGCTGACCGGGCACCTGGTTCTGTCCACATTACATACCAACGAAGCCGCCGGCAGTGTTACGCGGTTGATGGAAATGGGCATTGAGGATTACCTCCTCAATTCGACCTTAAATCTGGTCATCGCCCAGCGACTGGTGCGCCGCCTGTGTGTTGACTGTCGGGAACCCTACACCGCCAATGAAGGTCAGATGCTTGAATTTCGTCTGCGCGAGTTGGGCGCCGATGATGCCCCTCAACTCTATCGCGCCAAAGGCTGCGCCAACTGCGGCGGCACGGGCTACCGGGGCCGTTTGAGCATTATGGAGCTGCTACGGGTGAGCGATAAAATCCGGGAGTTGATATTGAAACATGCCGCCGCCGTGGACATTGAGCGGGCCGCGCGGTCCGAGGGCATGAAAACGATGTTCGAGGATGGCTGCGTCAAGGCCCTGCAGGGCCTGACCACCCTGGAAGAAGTGGTCCGCGTCAGTCAGGAGAGCTGAGTTGGCTGAAGTGATGTCTCTGGCAATGCTGAATGCCTGTTGGACGAAAATGTTCGGGCGTTCCCCCTACCTGGGAGGGTCTGATGCCGGCCTTTGATTACCGGGCGGTTACTCCCCAGGGCGAAGTGAAAACCGGGCAGATGTCCGGCGCCAGCAAGAAGGACGTTGCCACCAGCCTGCAGAAGATCGGTCTGATCCCCATGTCGGTGGAAGCGGGCAAGGCAACCCGCGCAGGCGCAACGAACGCCCGTTTTAAACTCAGTAAGCGACGACTGAGTCGGGGGGATATCGCTGATTTTACCCGGCAGTTATCCATACTTGTGGGCGCTGGTCTGCCCCTTGACCGGGCGCTGGCGGTGATCGTGAAGGTGTCATCCGAGCCACTGCTGCGGGAGCTGGTGGAAAACCTGCAAAGTGCGGTGCGCGGTGGCGCACCCCTGTCGGTTGCGCTTGTGCAACACCCCGAACTGTTTCCTGACTTTTACATTAATTTGATCAGGGCGGCGGAGATGTCCGGTAACCTGGCTCGCAGCTTGGAAGAGATCTCGCAATTTATTGAAAAATCCCAGGCGCTGCGGGAAAAACTGGTCTCGGCCATGGTCTATCCGGCAATTTTGGTTATTGTGACTTTGATTTCCCTGGCGGTGATCATGGTCTTTGTGCTGCCGGAGTTTTCCGAACTGTTTGCCGATATGAATGCGCCACTGCCGGCGTCCACGGCTTTCGTGCTGGGTGTGACGGACTTTGTGCGTGGGTACTGGTTGGTGATTGTCGCGCTGATTGGTCTGATCGCCGTCTATTTTCAACGCCGGAGCAAGGACCCCGAATGGCTGTACAAACGGGATCAGCGTCTGCTCGATGGCGTCTTTACCAGCGATCTGGTTAAGAAAATCAACATGGCCTATTTCAGCCGCACCCTGGGCACTCTGCTCAACGGTGGCGTGCCCCTGCTATCGGCCCTGGGCATTGCCAAGGAGAGTTTGCGCAACCGGGTGCTTAAGGAGAAGCTGGAGGGTGTGACGTCTAGCCTTAGAGATGGTAGTGGCCTGGCCGGGCCGCTGATCGAAACCGAAGTCTTTCCTGAATTCGCCCTGCAAATGATTCAGGTGGGTGAAGAGACCGGCCAGCTCGATGAAATGCTGATTCGGGTGGCGGATATCTACGATCACGAGGTTTCCACCGCTACCGAACGTGCCCTGTCGGTGCTGGAGCCGGTGATGATTATCGGCCTGGGGGTGGTTATCGGTGGCATTATTATGTCTATTTTGGTGGCCATCCTGGGGATTAACGATCTTCCTATGTAAGCTGCCCACAGGCGTCAAATGAACTGCAAGGAAATAGAAATGATAAAGATAAACAGCAAAAATCGCGGCTTTACCCTGCTCGAGTTGCTAGTCGTGCTAGTGATACTGGGCCTGCTCGCCAGCCTGGTCGGGCCCCAGGTGATCAAGCAGATCGGCGGCTCAAAAGCCAAAACCGCAGCCCTGCAGATTGAGGAATTTGGCACCGCGCTGGATCTGTTTCATCTGGAGGTGGGTCGGTATCCGTCCACCAGCGAAGGCCTGGAGGCCCTGATCGAAAAACCCTCGGGCGCCCGTTTCTGGAATGGTCCTTACCTCAAGAAAAAAGTGGTGCGCCTCGACCCCTGGGGTAATGAGTATGTGTACCGATCGCCAGGGGATCACGGTGCCTATGATCTTATTTCCCTGGGGGCGGACAATAACGAAGGTGGGGACGGCGAAAACGCCGATGTGGTGAGCTGGGAATAAATCACGTATTAAGGACGATTCGCGAATATTGCGTACCCTTCTTACAGTAACCGCGCGATTAACAGCATGTCGCCCATAAAAAATACCGACCGGGGCTTTACCCTGCTGGAACTGCTGGTGGTGATAGTACTGATGGTGGCGGTGATCTCCGTGGTCAGTGTCAATGTTGTCAGCGGCCTCGACAGCTCCCGGGTTAAAACATCGGCTCGCCAACTGGCTACCGTCTTGCGTAGCGCCCGCACCGAGGCCCTGAGTAGCGGTGTTGAAGCGGGCATCGTATTGGGGCGTCGTGACCGAGATACAGGGGAATCCAACCTTGATTACGGAGACCTTGCCGGTACTTTGCATGAGGCATCGGGAGAGCAACGCAGCTATACCGTTTTGCCCGCTGGACAATGGATTGATCTGCCGGGTGGCATGAGTTTGTCCCTGTCCAATGGCGGTGGCGCTCGCGGGGCACTGGTTCCGCCCGGCAGCCTGATGTTTTACCCCGATGGCAGCTCCACCGGTGGCCGTCTGGAAGTACAGGCCGGCTCCGATCGTCTGACTATTGAAGTGGACTGGCTGACCGGTGAGGTCCGGTTCGATGCCTTCTCCGGCTAGGCCGAATTGCAACGTGCTTGAAAAGTGGCAAGGATGATATTCAGTAATACCACAGCGGAGCGTGTGCGCTTGCGACAAAAGGGGAGGGTTCGTGTATCTCCGGTGCCGGCGACAGGCGGTTTTTCCCTGCTGGAAGTGATTGTGGCGCTGTCCATCCTGACCATCTGCGTCAGCGTATTGATGCGCATCTTCAGTGGTTCCGTGGTGGTGACTCGCACTAGCACCGGTTATTACGCAGCCCTTGAAGTGGCCGAATCCCGGCTTGCCGCCGCCACTGCCGAGCGCAACCCGGTGGGCCTGGATTCAGGCGAAAGCGATGAAGGTTACCGTTGGCGGACTACCGTACGGGAATACGTGCCTGACAACGAAAACCCCCTGTTTGTCCAGGATGCCTTCGTCGACACCGAGCGACGGTTTATTCCCTATCACTATCATGTCGAGGTGGAGTGGGGTGAGCCTCGCTCCTATCACCTGGAGCTGTCCACCGTGCGGATTGGCCTGAAAGAATGAAAACGCGACCGAGCAACCCGGCGCGTGGCTTTACGCTGGTGGAGTTGCAGATTGCCCTGCTGATCGTCGCGGTGATGGCTGCGCTGATGGCTGGCGCCCTGCGCCTGTCTTCGAAAACCTGGACCACGGTCAACAATCAGCAGGACGGGGTTGAGCACCGCTATTTTCTTGCCCAGTACCTCCGTCGCCACCTGAGCAATGCCCGTTTTATGCGGGTGACGACGGAGGATCATGGGTCGGTGACCAGTTTTTTTGGTAACGAAGAAACCGTCAACTTCGTTGCGCCCTGGCCGGCTTTTCACAATGATGGAGAATTGTTTTGGTGGAGTATAGGCATGGAGGAAGACGAGGAAACCCGCCAAAATAATCTTGTGGCGAGCTACTTTCCTTATACCACTGGAGCTTTAGCAAGTTTTTCTTCCGACAGCCGGATTCTCGCTGAATCTAATACAGAAGCGTTAAAGTTTGACAAGAACGGGGCCATATACCTTGAAGAGGTCGAACGAAAGCAGATAGCTGTGGCAGAAGGTATAGAGAAATTTGAGTTGGCGTATTTTTATCGCGATGAGGAGGGAATACAGAAGTGGGTTAAGGAATGGGAGGTCGGCTCCCTGACGCCGCTCGTGATTCAAATAAAGGTGGTGTTGTATAGCGGAGCAAAAGAACCCGGTTCGACGGACAACCGGTCTGGCTTAGCGCTGCCTGAAATAGTGATTCAGCCGCGTTTTGCTGATCAAAAGCTACATTTGCAGGCATTGGAAAGTGGACATGAGCAGCCCTTATAAAGGTAGGGGTTTCGTTCTGGTTATGGTGTTGTGGCTTATTGCATTGTTAACCATTATTGCGCTTGGACTGTCTTATAACACCAGGCAGTCCGTGCGTGGGGTTGGAGCGCTCGTGGGGGCGACGCAGGCAAGGTATCTCGCCCACGGTGGCGTGCAACTCGCGTTAATGAACTTGCTTGGTGAAAGGCCTGAGCATAGGTTACTTGGGGACGGGGAGCAGCTAGCGGTGCAACTGCCAAATGGCTCCGTGAACATTGCGGTGTTCGATGAAAGCGGCAAAGTCGGTATAAACACAGCGTCCCCCGAGTTGCTGAGCCGGTTGTTCGAAGCTTTTGACATGGAAGAAAGGTTGGCAGACGCTTTGGCTGACGCGGTGGTGGATTACCGTGATCCGGATGATTTGGTTAGCCTCAATGGTGCCGAGGATGACCAGTATCTTGCCGCAGGTCTACCCTGGGAAGCAAAAGACAGCGATTTCACCCGAATCGAAGAACTCCAACGGGTCTATGGCATGCCTGCGTGGTTATACGAAAATATCTTGCCCTACGTTACCATTCATAACATCGACAGGGGTATTAATCCGGAAGTAGCTCCCTTGCCGGTATTAATCAGCGCCTCAGATGATAGTGTTTACAATCTAGAGGCTTATATAAAGGGCCGACGAGAAAACCGTATTTTGGGTCTACCCCTACCAGCACCCCCAGCAGTAGATAGAAAGTTCACGGCGAGAGCGAGAGGTACAGTCTTTACCATTATTGCCACTGGGTGGACATCAACCGGCTACCATGCCTCTATAACGACAACGGTGCGCGTGAAGCGTGGGGGAAGCAATGCCGCTGTAGAGACTCTCGACTGGATTCCCTATAAACTCGACGCCGCCACCGGAAGTCCACAAGCCTCTGGCGAACTGTGAGGCTCATTACCCCTGTCAAATCCTTATGAATCGCGTAGTAAACAAAATCAATAACTTGAAGATAGCCGAGCATGCAAGTCGTGGCTTGAGTTGGTGGCTGAGCGAGTTGCGGGCGACGGTGCCAAAATCGGTAGAGGCGCGCTGGAGTGGCGAGAAACTCAACGTATTGATTCGTATCCAGGATGACGCGGCGGATATTCTTCTTGGGAAAAGAAATGCTGAAGATCCATTTTCTCGGTTCAAACTTGATGGTTCGGATAAATCTGGTGATTTTGAAAAACTGCGCGAATTTTTCTCTGAACAGTTTGATCGGGATGCCAGCGTTCAGGTCGAGCTTTCCGAGCACTCCGTGCTTGTTTGTGAAGTGTATCTGCCACTGGCCACTGAGAATAACTTGTCAGACGTGCTGGTTTATGAAATGGACCGGTTAACGCCTTTTGCCGCCGATCAGGTCGGATATGCTTATCGTATAGTAGAGAGGTTTCCCGAGCGCGACAGGCTAAAAATTGAGTTGGTGCTTGTTCGGAGAGACTATCTGGAGGAAATAGTCTCCAGTATTAGTCGGTTGGGTCTGGCGGCAGACGCCGTTTATGTTCATAAAAATGCCGAAAATATTATGTTGGAAGGTCAAACAGCAGATTTGAATATATTGCCTGTTGATATGAGGCCAGAATCTGAATCCAGGCTGAGTCGTAAAAATAAGCGATTGCTAGGTATTTTTTTGGCCATGTTAGTGCTGGTGGTCATCTACCCATTACCCAGGTTTGCTGCAATTAAAGAGAACTTGGAAGGTAGTATATCCGCTATTGTGGGCGAAGCTGAACGAGTCGGAAAAAAGCAAAGATTATTGGTTTCTAGAATGGAGGGCCATGAGCTGCTAACGAGGAAAAAAAATGAAGATGCAGCAAAAATAGAGGTGTTACGGACATTGACAGTACTCGTTCCTGAAGATACCTGGATATCAAACTTGACCGTCAATAGTAAAGTGGCCTCCTTGAAAGGGGAGTCGGATAATGCCTCCAAATTAATCGAAATCCTGGAAAAAGACGCCTTGTTCAGCGAAGCCAAGTTTATTTCTCCGGTCGTGCGTAATCCCCGCTCCCAGAAAGAAAGATTTGAAATACAGGTTCAACTAGATGGGGGGAGCGCGTGAATCAAATGTCTCCGCGCGTTAGCCGTTTTGCAGCGGTGGGCCTTTTGCTGGTGCTTGTACTGGCTTTGATATTTTATGGAATCGTTCCTTTGATTTTGGCCTATGGTAGCAATAGAGAAGAAATAGCGTCGTTAGAAAAACGCTTGCATGTGATGCAGACCATGTTAGAAAACGAGTCCAATATCGATGAAAAATTGGCGGAACTCGAGGGCCTTTATTCGCAAGGGGATTTTTTTCTTAACGGGAACAGGGCCGCCATTGCGTCCGCCAATCTGCGCGATCTTGTCAACGAATTTGTAAAAAAAAGTGGTGGCGTGCTGGTAAGCACCCAAGAATATAAGGCCGAACCGCTAAACGCAGCGGAAGCCATAGGCCTTCGCGTGCAATTTAAAGGAGAGACTGAACATTTGGTGGATCTTTTGCACAGTCTGGAAAGTAGCCGTCCCCTGCTGTTCGTGGAAAAAATGACCGTTACTAGTTCTGCGGCTCGCAAGCGAAGCGTGTCGAGACGGCGCTTATCACGGAGGGCTTCAAGTGGCAGTTTGACGGTTAAAATTAACGTCTACGGTTACATTGTGACTGGGTGATCGGAGTGTCACTGAAAATGAATGCCCGTAAAGATCACGTACTGTCCGTTTCCCTGGTATATGGTATAGCAGCTTTGGCATTGGTGTTTGTGCTCGAAGTAGTGATTCTTGCTTTCGACTTTGGCGAGTGGGCGTCACCTGGTCGACAACCTCTGCAGTTAGAGGGCGCACAGTCGACAAATGTTAGATCATTGGGTGATCTCGAGGCTTTCGACGAGATTGCTGATCGCCCGCTGTTTGTATGGAATAGACGACCGATCCCGGTGAAAGATGATTCCGGTGTCATCCAGCCGGAGACTGGATCCATTGAGTCCCGATGGGAGTTGAGTGCGGTAATTACCAGTGGGGCGGAGGTATACGCTTATTTTAATGAAGTGGATGGTAGTCTGAGTTTGCGCCTCGAAGAAGGAATGTTTCTGGAAGAGTGGCAGGTGGAGGCAATCAGTGGAGAGTCTGTAACTCTCGCGGCGAGTGATACCGATGAGCAAGGGGAGGGGGAGGATGAGAGAAAAGTTTTCCGCTTAAAAGAGATTTCCGAGGCTTCAAAAAAAGCAAAGTCGGCGTCGCGTGGGAACAAACTAAATAGTAAAGCAGTGAGCCGAAGAACTGCTAAGCAAGCGCTAAATAGTGCGACGGAGAATGATGTTGAGGGTGCCGCGAATAGTAGGTAGTTGTTAACCCAGGGGTTTGTGAGGTGGCCGCGTAGAAATAAAGACGAATTTTTTCGTGATCTGATTATTTGAGGCAAAAAAAGTGGTTCCATGGACGAAGACCTATAGAAAAAGTGACAACGCTAGAGAAATGTGGCTCGGCGTTCTCATGAAAGTAACGCAACCCTGGTTGGTTGATATAATTAATTAACCCGTCATTGGGCTTGACAAGGCGTCAGGGACAGGCAGTGCGATTTAAGCCGGGATTAAAGGCGCATCATATTGGAGTACGAAGGATGGTTATCGATAAGTTAAGTATGATGGTTGTTAATAAAGTTTCGCTGCGATTGTGGATAGCCCCCGTGGTGCTTGTCGTGGGTGCCTGTTCTGGTTCTGCCCCTCATAAAGGCTTAAGCACCGTTAAGGATGATCCGATCGGCATCGGTGAGTCATCTCGCGCTGCACAAAGTACTCCCCATGAGCGCTCTGGAATGATCAGCGCAAGCGCTAACGCAGACGGCCAAAGCGAGATTCCACTAAAAGAGATTTACCGGGGCTCCGGGGGATTTGTGAGTTCCGGCAGACGTGCAGAGGGTGTGGCGTCCAAGGAAGGGGATGTCACGCTAAACTTCCAGAGTTCACCTATCGCCGAAGTGGTAAAGACTATATTGGGCGATATTCTCGGCGAAAATTACGCAATCAGTGACGGTGTTAGTGGTGTCGTTTCCATGCGCACGACGCAGTCGATCCCCAGAAGTGCCTTAGTTTCCGTGCTGGATAATTTGTTGCGAATGAATGGCGCGGCACTGATACGCAATGACAACTATTACGAAATAATGTCAATTCAGGATTCAGGGGTGTCTGGCCTCAGCCCCAGCCTGAAACTTAGTGCAGACCGCGGCTACCAGATTCAAATTGTACCGCTCCGGTACATCGGCGCAAAAGCGATGGCCAAAATACTCGAGCCCGTGAAGTCCGGTAAGGCCACCATAATGGTCGATGAGTTTCGCAATATCTTGACCCTAGCTGGTACGCAGGGGGAGTTATTCAGTCTGCGCGATACCATATCGGTATTCGACGTCAATCAACTAAAGGGTATGTCGGTTGGGTTATTCAGAGTTCAAAATGTCGAAGCAGCGACCTTGTTGATCGAGCTTGAAACCATTTTCGGTGATAGCAATGAGGGCCCATTGGCAGGGTTGGTGCGTTTTACCGAAATTGAACGCCTGAATGCCCTGATGGTGATTAGCCCCCAGGAAAAATACCTGGAAGAGGCTGAAACATGGATTCGTCGGCTCGACCAGAGTGAAAATCCCCATGGCACGAATATGTATGTTTACTATGTGCAGAACGGGGACGCCGAGCAGCTCGCCGACCTGCTAACACAGCTCTTCGAGGGAAAGCGTCGTACACAGATGGTCAATGCCCAAAAGCAGGGGGCCCACACTAACGCTGCTGGCGATGGAGCGGAACCGAAGCCAGCAACCGCGGAGAAACGCGATAAGAGTGTGTCCAGTACTGATATTGGAGACGCGGCAATCATCCCGGATGTTGAGAATAACGCATTACTGATATTGGCTACGGCCACGGATTACGAGGAAATCGAAAAAGCCGTATTAAAACTCGATGTGCCGCCAATGCAGGTGTTGGTGGAAGCCTCGATTATTGAAGTGACACTTTCGGACGAACTGGAATACGGTTTGCAGTGGTTCTTCAGTGGCGGTCCGGGTAAATATGACGGTCAAGGTGGACTTAACATACCCTCTACCGGGGACATATCAAGCCTGGCTGGGGTGTTGGATGATCCCGTTAATTTTACCTATCGCATATTCGATGCCGCACGTACCAAGGCTGTGCTCAACGCAATTGCCGGCGATTCCCGTGTCGATGTCCTTTCATCGCCCAGCTTGATGGTGCTCGATAACAAAACCGCGGTGATCCGCGTTGGTGATCAGGTGCCAATAAGAACAGAAGAAAGCACTAATACTTCTAGCTCAACCATTGATGACGAAGGGCGAATCGGTAACAACGTGACCAGCCGCATCCAGTACCGTGATACCGGGGTCACCCTGGAGGTCACGCCACGAGTAAACTCCGGTGGCATGGTGATTATGGAAGTGACCCAAAGGGTTGATGATGTCGACGAGACAACCACTTCGGGAATCGATTCGCCGACTATTTTACAAAGAGAGATCACCACCTCTGTTGCGGTTCAGAGTGGTGAAACGATCGTTTTGGGTGGTCTGATAAGAGAAGATACGGAGGTTGCAGACGGTGGTGTGCCGTTTCTCAAGGATATTCCGGGTTTGGGTTCCCTGTTTCGCAGCGAGCGTACAGCCAATAATAAAACTGAACTGGTCGTCATGATTACTCCCAGTGCAATCGCTAACCCAGAAGAGGCCAGAATTGTCACTCAGGAGTATAAGAGCAAGTTGGAGGGTGTTGATCTGGACTTGCATGGCGGCAAATAGCATCACCTTTTGCCGCGGCCATCTTTTTGATCCCGCATGCGAATGAAAATCGATACTTAGCTATTACGTCTGTCTGTGGGCTTGTTCAACAGGCTGCCTGCAATGGGTTGCATATGAAAGAGTTTCCTGGCGACTACCCTAATCTGCGCTTCAGCCAATGCTCGGATAGCCCACTGGGCCTACCATAAGGTCATTTTCTTTGGTGTGAAAGGGTTCACGACAATTGATCTGGGTCGTCCTTTTGGGTGCTTCCATATACCGTTCGTCGGAAAGTGATGGGTCAATTGATTAATATATTGTCAGCATTTATGAGAAAAGTCGGTTATTGACATATTTTGTCATTTCAAAAGAATTCGTCGTTTAGTGTTGCTTGTTAAAGTGCTTGCTTAGACGTTGTAGGTTAAATACTACAGGGCGGACCCCTGATGGCGCACAAAACCCCTTGATTAGAAGTGTGGCAGGCGAATTGCCAAAATAATAACGCTTTGCCACACTCAAAACTGCTGAGAAAAGGCAAGGCGGCGATCTTCCGCAAAAAGTGAAATTGGAAGGAGTCACCGCGCAAAGCCAAGGGTAGGCGTTGTCTTTTAGCGTCCTGCAGCCTGGTTACCTAAAGCGAAATGTTACATGGAAGTGTAGGCAGGAACGGTTTTAGACGCGTTGCCAACGCGGCGAATCCGAACCGTAATGCTAAATCGCTTTGGTGCTTTGGTGCTTTG
>DLXZ01000068.1:0-1201 GCA_003448675.1 Porticoccaceae bacterium | reverse complement strand
TTTGGTGCTTTGGTGCTTTGGTAACTTGAGCAAGTTCCAAGCGATATTGCCGTCTGCTACACCAGTCCTTCCTAGTGACCCTAGTGATCGGCGCCCATGCGACATAAAAAAGAGGGCGCGCGGATTTTCGCGCGTTTATACAGCAGGGCAAGCAGAAATGCAGAACTGAAATCTGGTGCAGCGTTGAGGATTATGCGTCTATCAATGTTAACCGGTGAACAGTCGGCCTTTCGGTACCTGCCTCAGCAAAAACAGGAGTTAGCAATGAACTCAATTGCAAAAAACGTTAAGAAGCTAACGGCTAATGTGGGGGCTGTTTTAATTGGTTCCACAATGTTTGCCGGTTCGGCTTTGGCGGTGCCAAAAATCCATGAGGTGCAGCCATGGCCAATTGACGAGCCAACGCAACTGATTATCTGGGGTACCGATTTTGGGACGATAGATTCCGATGCGGATACGCCGATGTTCCATTTCGGTACTTCAACTGACGGGCTTGATGTCGCTGCCGATCAGGGTTTATGCCCGACCCCACTTGGCAGTGTGGCGCCACCTTTGACTAATGACGGCATGGATTGCGTGGTTGTCAATTTGCCCGAAGCAAATAATGGCGAGCCAAACGTACCCGCCGGTGACTATCTGCTGTCTATCTGGGTGGAAGGTGCCGAGGAGTGCACATCGAAGCCCACATCGCTGACTTTCGATTTTGTTCAGGCTGATTGCCCGACCGCTAATGCCCAGGAAGGGGATGTGTGTATAGGCGAGGCTGCCGATGGTTTGGCGATTTCAAATGTCGACGGCCACAATAAAGCGGATTGGGCCTGGGAAATTATTGGAAATTCCGTCACGTTTGAGGCAGACGGCAGTAAGTGGCCAAATAATCTCGCTTTAACGCTGGGCAGTGAAGACACTCAATATATTAGTTTGCATACTTCCTGCTCGCAGCCCCTGGTTATTGGTGACGCTTTTGGTAGTTTGGTTCTCACTGAGATGACTGGTGCTGATTTGACCGCTCGTATGCAGCATGACCTGTATGACCTGACGCTTGGTGCGGTGGGTCCGGAAGGTCCGCAGGGTAAGCAGGGTGAGCAAGGTCCCCAGGGTAAGCAGGGTGAGCAAGGCGAGCAAGGTCCCCAGGGTAAGCAGGGCGAGCAAGGTGAGCAGGGTCCTCAGGGCAAGACTGGCCCAGCAGGTGCTGATGGTC
>DLXZ01000102.1:3063-5083 GCA_003448675.1 Porticoccaceae bacterium | reverse complement strand
TCTACCATTGAACTATACCCGCAGCAACAACCCGCTGTTTAAAGCCCCGAACATTTATAATGGCCAGCAGCTTTTTGCCTAACAATTGGCCAACTTTTACCTAACATTGGTGGAGGGGGGTGGATTCGAACCACCGAAGCTTTCGCGTCAGATTTACAGTCTGATCCCTTTGGCCACTCGGGAACCCCTCCCGGAAAAGGGCGAGCATTGTCCGCACTCACCCCCCCTTTGTCAACTTCATTCCCTGCAAAAAAAACCAGGCCTGCCGCCTGGTTGATAATGGAGCTGGCGAGAGGAGTCGAACCCCCGACCGGCTGATTACAAGTCAGCTGCTCTACCAACTGAGCTACGCCAGCAATATCTACCCAAAAAAGAAGCGCGATTCTATTGAAATTGCACTGATCACGCAACAAATTCAAACGCTTAGCATGGAAATATGGAGCCAAACTCAGCGCTATCTATATATGTAAAAGAAAACGCCTGCCCGGTAAGCGCCGAGCCTCATGCTTAGCACACCCAGCATCACCCCTTCATCTTGCCGCATCCGGTAGTTTCCACCATCATTGTCGGGTTAAGCCTGCCCATATCCCGCCAAAACGCCTTTGACAGCAGGTCAAAAGTCAGATCCGGCATCGACACCCAAAAACTCCCGGCAAGGCTCGAAGTTGACGCCACCACCGGGGAGTAACCCGCAGCCCGCAGCTCTCCATATTTCTGGTCAGCGTTATCCCGGTCCTTGAAAAAACCGAGGGAGACACTGTTTTCAAGTTTGCCGTTACCAAAGACAAAAAAATCGATATCATCCGCCTGTAACGCTTTTAACATGGCCGCCCTTTCCAGCTCAGACTTCTGGGCTGGCAGATAAACCCAATAGCCCTCGATTTCTGTATCGATATTATTGCGCGCCGACATTGATAGGCCGGCGGCATCCATCTCCGAGGACAAACGCTCAATACTCGGCTCATCCAGCGGCCCCAACATCCAGCATGAAGTACCATTACCAGTGTACGCCGGAAAAGCGATTACGCTGGCATCTGCGGCTGCTACTGGCAGTTCGGATACCAGCACCAGTGATGGCGCCTCATCATCAACCCCCGAACTTACCGCCACGGAATCAACTGCGGAATATTGTCGGCCAAACCAGTAGTAGGCCAGCAGATTGATTAACAATAATACTGCCGCAAACCACCTCATGGTTGCTCCTTGATTGATCAAGGTAAGGCATAACCCAGGCCGTCAAACACCAAGTCCGGAATATGGCGAGCGTTTTCCCGGATCGCGGCGTCAAACTGACCAACCCCACCGCCCGTTAAAACCAACGTGGCCTCTTTCTCATTTTCTCTGAACCAGGCAAGGCTTCTAACAACAAAAGACTCGATCAAGACCCTACAACCATTTTCAACAGCCTCCCCAGTGTCCCGCCCGGGAAGCAAGGAATGGTTTTGGCCTGGATCGAAACGCACACCTTTTGTGCCACTAAAAAGCGCCCGGTACATCATTTGTTCGCCGGGCACGATGTAGCCGCCCAAATGCCTCCCGCCGCAACCGATGAAATCCACGGTGACAGTGGTTCCGGCATCGACCACCACACAGGGGCTGCCTACGGTATTCCACGCGGCCACCACCGCCAGCCAGCGATCCACCCCGAGCTTTTCAGGCTCTCTGTAACCATTGGTAACGCCCGCAGCACTCGGCTCGGAACGCGCCACTTCGATGCTTAACCCTGCCTGCTGCCGTACCCACCGGCGCAGCTCCTGCTCCAGATCCACACCACAGACGTTAGAAACGCGCACTCTGGATAAGGCGCCACCCCGAGCCAACATTGGCGTCCACGTTTCGCGCTCGTGAGTTGCCGATCCACGCTCCAGGCTAGCGCCACCGTTGACGACCCGCCATTTTATGGCGGTATTGCCCGCGTCTATTTCTAGAATCACTGTACCCGCCTGAGGCTAATTTCACCGCCGCTGAAATATTGCTCCTCACCATTTACCTCCAGACAAATCTCCCCCGTGTCGGACAC
>DLXZ01000102.1:2345-2814 GCA_003448675.1 Porticoccaceae bacterium | reverse complement strand
GATGGCTATCGAAGTCCTCCCATGGTTCGCGATAAGGGGAAAATCCCTGTTCCGCATAAGTCGACAGCAGAGGGAGCAGTTTCGAAATAAGCGCCGCGGCGAGGCCGTTGCGGCTCAGACTCTGGCGTCCACCAAGATCCGCCCATGGCTGGTCGATTTCGGCGTTCACGGGCATCGCAAAGTTGATACCGATGCCTACCACCACCTGACAGGGACCGATGGGATCACCCAGCATTTCAAGTAAAATACCACCCACTTTGCGGCCCTCCAGGAGAATATCGTTGGGCCATTTGAGACCGGCCTCAGTAATACCCAGCTCCCGAATAGTCCGACACACCGCTACGCCCACGGCCAGACTAAGGCCTTCCATTACCGCCACCCCTTGATCGAATTCCCAGGTGGCGGACAAATATATGTTACGCCCGAAAGGGCTGACCCAGGTTCGCCCCAGCCGACCCCGGCCCTGGGT
>DLXZ01000102.1:0-2138 GCA_003448675.1 Porticoccaceae bacterium | reverse complement strand
CTGGGTTTGTCGCTCGGCCAGGCACACCTGCCCAGCGCCGCGACCATTTTCCAGGAGGTTCTTCGCGTAGATATTGGTCGAGTCAATATGATCCAATAGATGCAGTTCCCGCAATAAATCTCCGGCAACAGGCGACAGCTGCGAGCTAATCCCGGAGTGGGACAACAGCTCAATACCGCCTTCAATCTGGTAGCCCTGGCCCCGATGTTTCCGGACAGGCACACCCCACTGCTGAAGTTGCTGCATGTGCTTCCAGACCGCTGATCGACTGATACCCAATTGCTCACCAATGGCGGATCCCGACAATCGCTCACCACTGGCCAGGAGGCCCAACACCGCTTTCCAGGTATCACTCATTTCAAACCCGATCCATTTACGAGAGAATCAGCCGAAATCCGATCCAAATCTCGGCGCTGTGTTCTCAGGGAATAACAAAACCCACACCCAGCAAAAATGCCACCAGGGCAAACAACCTCTTGAGCAATATGGCCGGCAAGCGATGAGCCAACAGGGCCCCCAGGCGGGCTGCCGGGATACTAGTCAATGTTATACCCAAAAACGCAGGTAAAAACACATAACCAAGCGCACCAGCGGGCAAGTCCGACGCTCCCCAACCTCTTGCCGCATAGGTCAACGCACCCAAAACCGCGATGGGAAAACCCAGGGCAGCAGAAGTACCAATTGCTTTGGCTATGCCCACATTGCAATAGGCCAGATAGGGAACACTCAGGGAGCCACCACCAATGCCAAAGATCCCTGATACAAAACCAATGCCAGCCGCGCTGCTAGTAACCCCAAGGGAGCCGGGCAAGTCTCTGTGGGGCTTTGGATTACCTCCAAAAGCCATCTGAATGGCGACGGCAATCANNCGCCCAGCGTATCGAAGCCGCGATAGCTGGCGAGCACGGCCGTCACGATATTGGGGACATCGATGTCGCCGGGTGTTTCATTGATGTAGTAGGGCGCGACGTGCTGCTGGGCCGGAGCTTCCGGGTCACCGAAAGCCGGCATGTCGAGTGTCGAGTAGATGAGGGCCAATCCCGTTGCGATGACCACGACAAGCGGAATGGTCTGTGCCTTCCTCACGGCCTTCTGGGTGCCCGGCACCAGCGCCAACGTGCCGAGCATCAGCACCGTCGAGATGCCCGCGCCCACGGCGGCTTCGGTAAAGGCCACGTCCGGGGCATCCATGGTGATGAACAGTGCCGCCGTCAGCAGGCTGAACACGCCGGACAGCATGGTGACGGCAAACAGATGATCGAGACGCACGATCTGAATGGCGACGGCAATCAGGAAGGCGCCAAATAAGGCTTGCAAAGCAGCACCTGACAGCGCCGTGGCCAGTAGCCCTCCACCGATCACACCCAGACCAATCCCCGGCGCCATCCAACCGGTAATTTGCCATAAGACAGCGGCGTTGCGGTGATGCACATATACCGAACTTAGCGAAGTGATAACGATAGTAGCGAGCGAGGTACCGATGGCCATATGGGTTAATACGCTTTCCTCAAAGCCGCTGAGAGAAAAACTGTAAATCAGTACTGGCACGACGATAGCGCCGCCGCCAAGACCGAACAGCCCCCCCACCAAACCCGCAACAACTCCGGCCAGCAGATATACAACCACAGTCTCCATAAACCCCCTTTTGCTATTTAACGCAGTGGCCGCGAGTGTTGAGACCTGGGATTATACGACCCGCCGCCATGCGGACTCCCTACAAACAGAAATGAAGTATGTTTTGGCATAACAAAAAACCCCCAACGGCAAACCGCTGGGGGTTTTTAGATTAAGCGCCTGGCAATGACCTACTCTCGCATGGGGAACCCCCATACTACCATCGGCGATAACGCGTTTCACTTCTGAGTTCGGGATGGGGTCAGGTGGTTCCACGTCTCTATGGTCGCCAGGCAAAGCGGTTTGACTCCAGCGACAGCCGTTCTGGCCATCATGTGCTGGCGATGCCTGGTTGCCACAAATCAGCTGGCAACGGTATCGGATAATGGTTGGCACCATCATCGGGTCAAATAGTTAAAATACCTAGCCAAAGCGTAAATAATTATTAAGCAGTGCGTCGGCTACACTATCCAGCAAGAATAGGGCGAACACAATCGTTTCTATTATATGGTCAAGCCTCACGG
>DLXZ01000224.1:2276-2820 GCA_003448675.1 Porticoccaceae bacterium | reverse complement strand
TGTCACGACGGACCGCCGCCACCCGCGGTGTGGTCATCATGTTTAACGCCATGCGGCTGGCTCTGGCAGGGGCAATCCGGCTGAACAACGCCATCAAAATCAGGAACGCCTTCATCGTCTTCTCCTTGATGTATATACACTAAAAATGCGAAAGCGCTGCCACCCTGCAGGGAGGGCGGCAAGCATGACGCTTTATTTTAGTGTATTTACACTATACGATATAAATCAAGTCGCTCGTCGGGCGGGATACACCGCAACGCCCCGCCCGGCCGTGCTGCAGCCAATGGCTATCGGCACAAAGTGGTTATGATTTCGCCGCTTTTATTCGCGCTGATACTTTTCTGAGATTGGGTCACTGACCCGAGGAGTCATGTTATGCGTACCCTGATACTGGTACTGGGACTTGCCATTTCCGCCATCGCGACCGCTGACGCCCGCGCGCCGACGGAAGAAGAGATGCAACAGCTAGAGATCGTGCAGCCTTCATGGATTTTTCAGGGGTAACCGACCCTGGTCACCCACAAAAAAACCGGCGCATGCGCCG
>DLXZ01000224.1:0-2024 GCA_003448675.1 Porticoccaceae bacterium | reverse complement strand
TTTTTTTGTGGCCCGATCCCTAGAAACGGTAACGGGCATTTGCCGTAATGGTACGGCGCTCACCGAAACCACAATCCGTACCGGCACTTCGGCACCAGGAAACGTACTCTTCATCCGTCAAATTCTGGACGTTCATGCTGAAATCCCAGTTCTGGATCCCATAGCCCAGCATCGCATCATACAATGTCTGGGACGGTACCTTCGGCGCGCCGCCGAAGCCCACATTGTCACCGATATAACGTACCCCGGCACCAAAGCGCAGACCATTTTCCAGCTCATATTTACCCCAGCCAGAAACAAGCCGGTCCGCCACGTAAGGCAACCGAACACCGCTATCGTCATCGATGGCCCGGAGGTCGGTCATACTGGCCTGAAGTTCCAGATTTCCCAGCATTTTCTTCACTTCCAGCTCCCAACCTTCAGACTTGGCGCCAACTTGGTCAACTGACTGCGGCTGCGACCCCTGGATCACGCGATTGGTTTCTTCGATGTAGAAGTAAGCGGCAGTCACGGAGAGATCTCCACTCTCACTCACGTATTTGACACCGGCCTCTTCCTGCTCACCTGTCGACGCATCGAGGCTTTCCCCAAATCCATCCGTTCCCAGATTCGGAGTAAATGACTGCGCATAGCTCAGGTAGGGGGACAACCCAAAATCAAAGTGATACATCAAACCCAGGCGGCCTGTGGTTTCTTCATCATCACTTTTGGTATCCGGCCCTGTAACCGCCAGAGTGGTATTGGTTGAATCATCGTGACGCAGCGCCCCGGAAATGGCGAAGTTGCCAATATCCATGTGGTCAATGAAGTAGACCCCGGTCTGCTTGATTTCGTTATCCGGACGGTCAGCGGGGTTCAGGGCCGCATAGTTCACATTGCCGTATACCGGGTTATAAAGGTTAATGGTGCCACCCTGGGCATAACCGTAGTAATAGTTGCTTTGCTCCCAGAGCGCGTCCTGCCGATCAACACCAACCGCCAGACGGTGGCGGGTCATGCCGAGATTCAGATCACCCTGAAGGCGAATATCAAAATTCGTTACCTCTGTGCCGGTATCCGCCATATAGATGGTACGCGCAGTGTCACCATTGGGCGCAACACCAAAACCAATCGATGCCCAGTGCTCACGGGTTTCCGCTTCAGAGGAGGTGTAACGGCCGGTGGCAGCGATGTTCCATTGCTCGTTCAGACGATGATCCACAAACAAGGTGACTTCATTTTTTTCGCGGTCATAACGATCCCAGCTAGGCTCCCCAACAAAAGTCTCCGTAGGAAGATCACCTCTCACCCCAGGCTCGATAGTCCCTTGGGCCGGAAGAAACTGGGCCGAAACGCCGCCTGAGTTTTCCTGGGCATTAAACAGCAGGCTAATACTGGTGTTATCCGTAGGCAGCCAGGTAATAGACGGCGCAAAAAGGAAACCGTCATCATCCACATGGTCCACCTGGGTACCGCTTTCGCGCTTCAGCGCCACCAGACGATAGAGTAACTTCCCGTCCTCTGAGAGAGGCCCGGTAACGTCTGCCGCCAACTGTTTGCGGTCATAGGAACCCACCTGCGCCCAGATTTCTCCCTGCTGCTCTGGCTTGGGGAGCTTCGAGACGGAATTAATGATGCCGCCCAATTCAGACTGGCCATACAGCACAGAAGACGGCCCCTTCAGGACCTCCAGCTGTTCCAGAGCATAGACATTGGTGCGCACACTGTTATAGCTGCCATAAATCGAGCGCAGCCCATCCAGATAAAAGGACGCATCCATTCCGCGTATCTTTGCCCAATCACCACGGGTATCAAACCCGAATGCACCGGCATAGACGCCCGAACTGTAAAGTAGGGCATCCTGAATATTCTTGGCCCCGGTATCACGAATAAACTCTTGATTTACAACACTAATGGCAAATGGTGTCTCTTCCACTGCCACATCCAGTTTGCCCGTTTTGGCGGTTTCCCTTTCAGTGATCTATCCCGCTTCTTCAGCGCCCTCGGCGCTTACCTCTACAGCAGGGTTCAATCATGGGAAGCAG
>DLXZ01000169.1:3767-9692 GCA_003448675.1 Porticoccaceae bacterium | reverse complement strand
CAAGCATCAGAACCAGAGTGTGCTCAACCGCCCAGTGAAAAGCTTAACCATCATGTGGTAGCGCCTGGCGATACACTGTTTTCCATTGCCTGGCGCTACGAGAAGGATATGGATGCACTGGCCCGAAGCAACGGACTGACGCAGCCCTACCGTCTGTTTCCTGGTCAGCGGCTGACGCTGGATACCTCAGTGGTGGTCAAACCGCGTAGCGCCCCAAGTACCTCGGTGAACAAGCCTGTGGAACCGGCACGGGCTTCGGTGATCAACGAAAGCCGGTCCGCTCCGAAGCGAAGCGCGCCGGAGACAGGGACCGTAAGTAAGACTGCCACTGCTTCCACCGCGATAAAACCAGCAGGTGGAAAGCTGCGTTGGCAATGGCCTGCCAAGGGCGCTGTTTCCCGTCATTACGACAGGGGCAGGGTATTCAAGGGTATTAATATCCAGGCTTTGCCAGGCCGGGATGTCCAGGCCGCCGCTGATGGCGTTGTCGCTTACGCAGGTAGCGGTCTCCGGGGCTATGGCAAGCTGATTATTATCAAGCACAGTGGCATCTACCTCAGCGCTTATGCGCATAACAAAACGATTGTCGTTAAAGAAGGGCAGCGGATAAGAGCTGGCGACAAGATTGGTAGTATCGGTGGCGATCCCGATAATCGAGGTCGACTCTATTTTGAATTGAGGAAAAACGGCAGGCCGATCGACCCCACCCGCCTTTTGCCCAGACTTTAGAAAATTATTTCCAGCATCGTAATTTTAAAAAATCAATAAAAACAGGGGGATAAAAACCACTTTTCATATATTTTCTGTTTTTGTCAGCGAAAATAACGCTTGCGGAAGTGGGAATATGGTGGCAATTTGATTGTCCGCTGCGTGATCAGACAGATAAAAATCGCAGTAACAGGAGGCACTATGTCACGGGATATAGGCGCCAGAGGGACGTATAAATCCGGACGGGAGACCGCCGGGAAGGGCGGGATGGACCGAGATTTCGATGCCGCCAGCCTGTATTTGAAGGAAATCGGCTATACGCCCCTGTTGTCGGCTCAGGAAGAGGTTCACTACGCCAGCCGTGCCCGCGAGGGTGACCAGGCGTCACGCCAGCGCATGATTGAGAGCAATTTGCGTCTGGTGGTCAAAATTGCACGCCGCTATGTCAATCGTGGTATTGCTCTGCTTGACCTGATTGAGGAGGGCAATCTGGGCCTGATGCGGGCCGTCGAAAAGTTTAATCCGGATCTGGGTTTTCGCTTTTCAACCTACGCTACCTGGTGGATTCGTCAGAATATCGAGCGCTATTTGATGAACCAGGCACGTACGATTCGCTTGCCGGTTCATGTGGTAAAAGAGCTAAACAAATATCAGCGGGCAACGCGTACGCTCTCTCAGCAACTGGATCATCAGCCAACGCCGGTGGAAGTTGCGGGATACATGGAAAAAGATCCGGCGGAAGTACGCAAAATGATTCGGCTCAGTGAGCGGGTGGGGTCGATAGACCACGCGATGGGTGAGGACGGTCGCGCTTTGGTCGATTCTCTTGTCGACCTCGAAGGCGAAACGCCGGAGGCGGTGGCGGAGGGAGACGATATGAGTAGTGCGCTGGAACAGCTGCTAAACAAACTTACCGCTAAACAGCAGGATGTCCTGGCTCGGCGTTTTGGTTTGCGTGGTCACGAAACAGCGACCCTCGAAGAGGTGGGTAAAGCCGTTGGTCTGACCCGCGAACGGGTCAGACAGATCCAGCTGGAAGCGCTGGCTCAGTTACGGGATTCCCTGACGAAAAGGGGTATTGACGGCGAGTTACTGTTCGGTGAATGAGGCTGTCATTTAATGCGCGCGGCAGGTTCTAGCGTTCCAGCAGGGCCAATTTGTCCGGTTTTCCTTCCCACGCTTTTGCATCATCGGGCGGATCTTTTTTAATGGTGATGTTGGGCCAGACCTCCGCCAGTTCCGCGTTCAGTTCCAGAAACACTTCCTGCCCTTCCGGTATCTCGTCCTCGGCATAGATTGCTTCGATGGGACACTCAGGTTCGCACAGTGCGCAGTCGATGCACTCATCGGGGTGAATCACCAGAAAATTGGGACCTTCGTAAAAACAGTCGACCGGACACACTTCCACGCAATCAGTGTATTTACACCTAATACAATTTTCGCCGACGATAAAAGTCATGTTCCTGGTCCTTACCGTGTCTGATGTCAGTGTCTGACGTTCAAGTCAGTGTTATGTGAAAAAGTGGCGCGCATTATAGCCGAACATGAGTAAAAGGGCGGTTCCTGCTTGGTGCGCTTTTCACTAAGGTTATTACCAGCCGTCATGATGCTGGGTCGAAGTGGACAGCGGCTGCCATGGCTTCAGAGCTGGCGTTTAATGTTTATCCAGTGCCGCTTTGATTTGGTACAAGGCTTCCAGTGCGGCTTTGGGCGAGAGCTCATCTGGATCCAACTGTTCCAGCAAGCTCAGTACGGGATGGTCTTCGGAGGGCGCCGTAAACAGGTCATTCTGACAGGGTTCGGTGGGTGCGCCAGAGCCCTGACTGGCCTGGTTTTCCAGGGCCCATAATTCCTGTTGGGCGCGGTTGATGACGACTTCAGGTATGCCCGCCAGCTTCGCCACCTGGATACCATAACTCTGATTTGCCGGCCCTTCCTCGACACCGTGCAGGAAGATGATTCTGTCCTGATACTCCCCGGCGCTCAAATGAACGTTGGCGACATTGGGTAGTTGTGTGGCCAGCGCAGTGAGTTCGAAGTAGTGGGTGGCGAACAGGGTGAACGCTTGCAGGCGCTCGGCAAGGTGCACACCGCAGGCCAGCGCCAGGGACAGGCCATCGAAAGTAGAGGTGCCCCGTCCGATTTCATCCAATAACACCAGACTGTGCTCGGTGGCATTATTAAGGATGTTGGCGGTTTCGGTCATTTCCACCATAAAAGTGGAGCGACCGCCGGCCAGGTCGTCGGAGGACCCAATGCGGGTAAAAATACGGTCCACCATGCCAATCGTGGCTGCCTCTGCGGGTACACTGCTGCCGGTATGGGCGAGCAGCACTATCAGCGCATTCTGTCGCATGTAAGTGGATTTGCCGCCCATGTTTGGCCCGGTAATTACCAGCATGCGCCGCCTGTCCCCGAGTTCCAGGTCGTTGGGCACAAATGGCGTGGCCTGCACCTGTTCGACCACTGGGTGGCGTCCGCCCCTGATGTTGATGCCGGGTTCACTGTTCAGATCGGGGCGGCAAAAATTCAGCTTTATGGCCCGCTCGGCCAGGTTGCTCAATACATCAAGCTGGGCCAGACCGGCGGCGCAGTGCTGTAGCGGCAGGAGGTCGCGGTTAAGGTCTACTATCAGGGCGTCGTACAGCTCCTTTTCCCTGGCCAGGGCCCGGCTTTTCGCGCTCAGGGCCTGATCTTCAAAACTTTTCAGCTCGGGGGTGATATAGCGCTCGGCGTTTTTCAGGGTTTGCCGGCGGATGTAACGTTCCGGCGCATCTTTCGCCTGGGCCTTGCTCATCTCGATGTAATAGCCATGGACCCGGTTGTAGCCCACCTTGAGGGTGCTGATGCCGGTGGCGGCTTTTTCATCGGCTTCCAGCTTCAGAAGAAAGTCCGAAGCATTGGTGCTGATGGCACGGAGTTTATCCAGTTCTTCATCGTAGGCGCTGGCAATCACTCCACCATCGCGAATGACCACCGGTGGGTTATCGACAATCGCCCGTTGCAGCAAATCCAGCTGCTGGGGGAATTCGGAAACCTGTTTAGCCAGGTGGAGATTAAGTGCCTCGCCCAACTGCCCGAGCAGGATTTGCAGGGTGGGTAATGCCGCCAGGGAATCACGTAGGCGCAGTAAATCCCGGGGGCGGGCCGAACCCAGCGCCAGGCGACTAAGGATGCGCTCCATATCGCCGATATGCGCGAGCTGTTCCCGCACCGCCTCAAAGCGGTAGTCGGCCTGGAGTTCGGCGATACTCTGCTGACGTTCCAGCAGTGTTTGCAGATCGCGCAGGGGGCGGGTCAGCCAGCGGCGCAGCAGACGGCTGCCCATGGCGGTGGACGTGTTGTCCATCACCGCCAGCAGACTGTGCTCCTGGCTGCCGGTACTGCTGATATCGATTTCCAGATTGCGCCGGGTGGCGGCGTCCAGAACCACGCTCTCGTCGCTGGCGTCGTGACGAATAGCGCGCACATGGGGCAGGGCACCCCGCTGAGTTTCGGTGGCGTAGGCAAGCAGACAGCCGGCAGCCTGTAGGCCCAGGGTCAGGTGATCACAGCCGAAACCGGCCAGGTCATTGACTGCCAGTTGCTCACACAGTTTGCGCCGGGCGGCATCCAGGTCAAAATGCCAGTCCGGTTGGCTGCGCAGGCACTGGAACTGACTCAGTACACCGCTGCCTTCCAGGTGCTCATCGCTGAGCAACTCCGCTGGGCGCAGGCGCTGTAATTCCCCAAGTAGCGCTTCGAGGCCGACCACTTCCAGCACGTTAAAAGCACCGCTACTGATATCAAGGGAGGCCAGGCCATAGACCTGCTCGCGGTCTGACTCGGCGGGTGACTCCGTTGAACTATTGTTACCGTTTGCCCTTGTTCGGGTTTTCTTCTGACCGGCGGTGGCCGCCACCAGTAGGTTGTCCTGCCGGTCGTCCAGCAGCGCCTCATCGCTGACCGTGCCCGGGGTCAGTACTCTGACGACTTCCCGCTTGACAGGTCCCTTGCTGGTGGCGGGATCACCAACTTGCTCGCAGATAGCCACCGATTCACCCATGCGCACCAGGCGCGCCAGGTAGGATTCCGCCGCGTGGTAGGGCACCCCGGCCATGGGAATGGGCTGACCGGCGGTTTTGCCACGGGAGGTCAGAGTGACGTCGAGCAGTTGCGCGGCCTTTTTGGCATCATCAAAAAACAGCTCGTAAAAATCCCCCATGCGGTAGAACAGCAGGGTATCGGGATAATCAGCCTTAATACCCAGATACTGCTGCATCATGGGTGTATGCTTGTTGTCTGCTTTTGAACCAGCGGTCATGCGAGGTGTTTGGAGCTTCGGGTAAAGGGCTGAATTCTACGTCATGGGCGGGAGCAGTAACATAGCGTCTGCGTGTTTGTTCGGAGCATCGTCCGGCCTGGCGGCAGCATGATATTCAGACTGGAGTGGTTCCAAAAGCAGCTGTATAATTGTACAGTGTTTTGGCGGTTGTCGAGTCTTGCTCAAGACTGGCCCGCAAGCATTGGTGGCCCTGGCCTGGACAGGTACAATTGGCAACAGTCGTTGTGGGGCTAATTGCCAGGGTAAAAGTTCTAAGGTCGTTTAACTAAGTTTAGAGGTGGTTTCAATGGATCCAAACAAGGAAAAAGCATTGCAGGCGGCGCTTGGCCAAATCGACAGGCAGTTTGGCAAGGGTACGGTGATGCGCATGGGTGACCGGGAACATGTTGCCATCCCCAGTATCTCCACTGGCTCGTTGGGTCTGGACATCGCCCTTGGCATCGGCGGACTGCCCAAGGGTCGGATTGTCGAGATCTATGGTCCAGAATCTTCCGGTAAAACCACCCTGACCCTGTCGGTGATTGCCGAGTCTCAAAAAAAGGGTGGCACCTGCGCCTTTGTTGATGCCGAGCATGCACTGGACCCCATCTACGCAGAGAAACTCGGGGTCAATATCGACGATCTGATCCTGTCCCAGCCCGACACCGGCGAGCAGGCCCTGGAAGTCACCGACATGTTGGTGCGTTCCGGCGCCATCGACGTGCTGGTGATTGATTCCGTGGCGGCGCTGACACCCAGGGCCGAGATTGAAGGTGATATGGGCGATACCCACGTGGGCTTGCAGGCGCGGTTGATGTCTCAGGCCCTGCGCAAGCTCACCGGCAATATCAAGAATTCCAACTGTCTGGTGATTTTCATTAACCAGATCCGTATGAAGATCGGCGTCATGTTCG
>DLXZ01000169.1:0-3521 GCA_003448675.1 Porticoccaceae bacterium | reverse complement strand
GCGTCATGTTCGGCAGCCCCGAAACCACCACCGGCGGTAACGCGCTTAAATTCTACTCCTCCGTGCGTCTTGACATCCGGCGCACTGGCGCGGTCAAGGAAGGCGAGGAAGTCGTGGGCAATGAAACCCGCGTTAAAGTAGTGAAAAACAAGGTGGCGCCACCCTTCAAGCAAACCGAGTTCCAGATTCTTTACGGTGAAGGCATCAATCGCTATGGCGAGATTATTGACCTGGGCGTCAAATGCGGTTTTATCGATAAGGCGGGGGCCTGGTATTCCTATCAGGGCGATAAGATCGGTCAGGGAAAGGCCAATGCCTGTCAGTACCTGAGCGAGAATCCCGAGTTCGCCGAGCAAATCGAAGGTCAGATCCGCCAGGAATTTATGGGTGATCTGGCCAGGCCGGCGAACAAGGATGAAGACGCTGGCCCGGAAGAAGTCGGTCTTGTGGACGGTCAGGCATAAAGCGCACCTCAACCTGGCAGGGGATGTCGCCCCCGTGACCTAAGCAACGCGCCGGAGGACTAACGATGGATGCATACCAGGAATTGGTTACGACGTTGGCGTTGGTTATGGGTGTTGGCTGGGCCAGCGGCATCAACCTCTACGCCGCGGTTGCGGTGCTGGGTTTTGCCGGGGTCAGTGGCAACATGGAATTGCCGCCGGAACTGCAAACCTTGGAAAACCCCCTGGTTATCGGCGCTGCGTGCCTGATGTACGTAGTCGAATTCTTCGCCGATAAAACCCCGGGCGTCGATACCGGCTGGGATACCATCCATACCTTTATTCGCATTCCGGCTGGCGCCATGCTTGCTGCTGGTGCCGTCGGTGATGTTACTCCGGCCCTGCAGATCGCAGCTGGTTTTGTCGGCGGCGCCATGGCTACTGGCAGCCATTTCACCAAAGCCTCGTCTCGGGTGTTGATCAATACCAGCCCCGAACCCTTTTCCAATTGGGGTGCTTCCATCGGTGAAGACCTGCTGGTGTTCGGTGGCCTGTGGGCCATGCTTAACCATCCCTGGTTGTTCGTCGGCGCCATGATTGTGTTTATCGTGCTGGTTATCTGGTTGCTGCCCAAAATCTGGCGATTACTGCGAACCGTGTTCAATCGCATTGGGCGCTGGCTGGGGCTGGTTAAGGAAGAACCCGCGCTGGCCCAGGTGGGCCGGGTGGTGGATGCGGAGCAAAACCCGCAAGGTCAGTCCTGAGCGGGTTCGTGCTGAGATAAATGGCTTTTCTACTCCGAGGCCAACCAAACCCTGGTGCATAGCCAGATAAGAATAATATGAATGAGAGCCGCTTGAGCCGTGATGCCGTTGCCGGGGCGAAGTCGGATTCCGATCGCTCACCCACCCATGCCAGCCTGCGCATCGCGGCCATGAACCTGCTGGCCCGTCGTGAACACAGCCGGGCCGAACTCGCCGAAAAGCTGGGCCGCAAACTCTCCGGCCAGGGTGATTATGCGGAGCTGCTAAACGAGGTGCTGGATAGATTGAGCGAGGATGGCCTGCAATGTGACCGTCGTTTTACCGAGGCCTTTCTTCGGAGTCGTTGTAACAAGGGCCAGGGGCCGCGCCGCATCATCCAGGAGCTTGGTCGTTGTGGGGTGGAGTCGGCCTTGGTAAGCGAAGTACTTTCGAACAGTGAGATAGATTGGTACGAGCAGGCCCGTTTGGTGGCAATAAAAAAATACGGCGAGGAACCGCCGAAAGATATGCGTGACAGGGCCAGGCGCATGCGGTTTTTGCAGTATCGGGGATTTCAAGCAGACCAGATTGGTCAAGCCATTGAGAGTGCCTGATGGTCAGATTGAGGTGGTTCTATCCAAGGATGATAACGTGAAGCGGGGCTACTAGAAGCGTTGTAGCAAGGGGTCGTTGATGAGGCCTTTATTTTTGGCTTTTGCCTTGATCCCTTTGAGGCTACAGTCCATAACGAAAATGTGCAAAATCTAATTGCTCAACTTGTTGGTGAAATACTCCACCAAACGCTTATCCGCCCAACTCTCCATACGATGATTGCTGATGTACCCACAATGGCCACCGTAGGCTGTGACTTCTATTTGTAAGTGTTCCGAGCCCTGTACGGCGGGCAGATCGGCAACTGGAATAATCGGGTCATCCTCCGCCGTTAGCAGCAGCGCGGGTATGTCCAGTCGCGCCAGACGTTGGCCGGTCAGGGTGTAGGCGCCGAAATAATCCTCTGCCCGGTTATAAGGAGTGTGTCCGGGGATAAAGAAGCGGTTGATGTCGGCCAGGTTGCGGCTGCTGTTTAGTTGTTTCTGATAACCCAGCTCCGGGAAATAGTGCAGTTTACTTGCCAAAGAGCTACGCCACTTGCGGTAAAAATAAAACTGGTAGGGCGACAGGGGGTTTTCGAGAATGGCCATGGTTCTGGCCGGGTCCAGTGGTGGGCAGACGGCCATGGCAGCTTTCAGGCCCAGTTGCTTCCCGTGATCTGAGGCGATGCGCAGTGCGAAGTTGCCGCCCAGGGAATACCCGGCCAGAAAGCAGTGCGCTGGTTGCTGCTGTTTGATGATGACGGCAATGGCCCGGCTGACTTCATCGGTCAGGGTGGCGTTAAACAAGGCCCGGTTCAGGTGCAGGCTGGGGCCGTGGTCCCGGAGATTGAGGCGAAAGACATCAAAACCGGCGTTGACCAGGGCATCGGTGGTGGTGCCCATATAGATGGATTCGTAACAACCCTCCCAGCCGTGGAGTAGTATCACCAGGCGGTCTTTACCTCCCGACCCTCCCGACGCGCCGTCGACGGGTGTTTGGTTGTTGTTTTTACACCGGGGCCAGGCCCGGTTAAGGGCGCCGATCAGGCGCACACCGTCGCCACAATCGATCAGATGCAGTTCCCCGTGCTGGCTGGCCCGTTGTATGCTATGCCGCGCATGGTAATGGCGCAGGCGCGAGCCCACCAGCATGGTTTGCAGGTGGCCGTTTTGCAGGGATAGGGGGGGCGTGAAGGCCATGGATGCGTCGTTTGTTGGAAACAAATTCCTAAACTCAAGGATTCTATAGGAAAGCGTGTGCGTAATTTTATTGCTGGTTTATTCCTGATACTAACCACAATGCCTGCGGCGGCGCTGGCTGTCGTTCCCGCGAGCGAAATGCTGGAGCTGACCGGCGAGTGGCAGCCGGGCGCCATGGTGGTGGGCAGAACAGACCCGGGCACCCGTGTCCATTTTGAATCCCGTGAAGTGAAGGTGGATGGGCAAGGGCGCTTTGTCGTCGGCCTGGGGCGGGATGCCAGTGGTAGCGTTAGCTTGACACTGGAAAATGGCAGCGGCAAGCATACCTACCGCTATTCCGTTGCCAAACGGGAGTACGCTATTCAGCGAATTGAAGGGGTACCCCAGGAAACAGTTACCCCTCCCCCGGAAGTGCTGGAGCGGATTCGCAAAGAGACCGCCCTGGTTAAACAGGCCAGGGCGGAAAGCGCCGAGCGCGATGATTTTTATCGCGGCTTTATCAAACCGTTGGAAGGCCCGATTACCGGCGTGTACGGCAGCCA
>DLXZ01000127.1:12674-13245 GCA_003448675.1 Porticoccaceae bacterium | reverse complement strand
TTTACGAGAAAAGGAAGGCCGTAAGGTAGTCCCTCCATGGTATCGGGACCCCGGGCGCTTCGGCTGGAGCGTTCAAGAATATTCCCGCCATATACGTGCAGACCGCACAGGGGTTGATCCGGCGAAATTTCAATGGCATGAATAGCATCAGCGCGCAGGGAAAAAATACCCGTCTCGGGTGTTAATACCACCTCTTGTTCCACTTCGAGCCCGCCGTCAGTTGTGCGCCGATATAGATAATTCTTCTCCTCACCCTGGAGGATGCCAATCTGTACCCACATCAAATGGTTGTGAATGGGGCTCACAAAATTGGCGGGGGTGAAGACCCGCAGCACGGTCAGGTTTTCATCGGCGTAGAGCGGGCTTACATCGGTTTTTGGCGCGGCGTCATCGAGTGCTTGACGCACGGCTTCAGGATCGCGGAAGGCACCTTCCATCAGTTTGCCGACCTGGCCCTGAGGGTCTTTGCTCTTAACAGCCTCTTTACAATCCGCTATAAAATTTTGTAAATCAAACATGGTTTTCTCCTGGAGAGCATTCTTCGAATGCCCGATTGTTATTTATTGTTATC
>DLXZ01000127.1:6758-12484 GCA_003448675.1 Porticoccaceae bacterium | reverse complement strand
TATTGTTATCCATAGCCTGATCGCTTCATTCCATCAATTCCATAGTGCTATTAAACCCTGCGATTAAACATAATCACATTGAGTCGGTTCGTGTGCATCAGCTTGTGCTATGCCTGATACTAGCGCAAATTGCCGTGTGCTAGTGGAAGCAGCACAGATCCGGTGCCTGCAACAACAGGCGAAGTTTTAGTATAGCCATCTATTAAAGGCTAACAGCCTGGGCCCCGGAAAACCTCATTCTGAGTTAAACAATGTTTTAACTGACAGAACGGGACTGCTAGCTTAACAAGGTCCGCCATGTTCCAGCCAATGGGCGCATTCCGGCGTCAGAACCTCCTTGATATGTTTGTCGTAGGTGGCGAGCTCTTCGGTAGTCAGTACATCGCGCCAGCGCCCGTTGGAACCTTTGTTAATAAAGGTTTGTGCGCCGCCGTCGAAGAGCATTTCGGCCATGGGGATGACTTCGTCAGCGCGTTTTTTCATGGATTCAAACTGGCACAGGTCGGTCACTTTCTGGAGATATTCTGGCGTTATCTCGATATCCAGGTAGTCGGCGATCCGCTGAATTTGCCCCGAAAGATCTTTCAGCATATCGGCATAATTAACAAACAGGATGTTGGGCAGGTGGCGGTATTCCCACCAGGTTTTTACCACATGGAGCTGGGACCAGAACGGATAGCCGTCGCTCTCCCAGTCAAACCAGCCACGGCCAATCCAGTCGCGCCAAAACTGGTGAATGTCATCGCCGGCAGGTGGAAAGGGATCCCCGACTCGGCCGGGTAATTCGTCCAGCATTTTGAGGAAGTCCTGTGAATAGTTGGAATAATGATTCCACAGAGACATAAACAGGTCGCGGCCATCGCGAGTGACGAACACATGCTTCACCTCGGGGTGATAGGGAAAGCCGTCCAGTGCCGTGTGTGTTTTCAAAAAGCGCCGGTGGGTTTGGGCTTGCAGTTCTTTTTCCAGCTCATCGAGTGGCGAAAAGCGCATGTCCACAAACACCGAGAGATCGTGAAATGGCGCGGGTGGCGGCTGGTCCTGAAATATCAGCAGGGAGATAATTTGCTGTGTCCAGGTGGTACCGGATTTTTGCGTGGTGGCGACGATGATGTCGTCCGGACGCGGTTTGAATACCTGCCAGCGGCTGCTGTCGATATGGTGGTTTTGGTAGACCCGCGTGACTTTGGGTAGTGCTGTTTGTTCCGACATATTAATCCTTTAGGTTTTTATAGTTTGCGCCTAGGCGCTAGTGAGCAGCTAAGTGTCCTTAAACTTGTGTTTGCGGCGGCAACTAAACAGACCGGAAGGTCGATTTAGTTGCCGGGAATGTCATTCCCAACTGCCTTAGCTTCCAGCCGAACCGGGGGCGCCAGCATCCACCAGTGCGTGGGAGTTTGCCGACCAGTCGAAGCCCTGACGGATACGGTCAAAGCGGCGCTCCACCTGCTTGACCATGCGTGGGTCGGTAAACAGGAAAAACTGATCGGCGAGTATGCCTTCCAGTACCAGCTTGCCGACTACGTCGGGGTCCAATCCCTGTTCAAGAAGAATGTTGGCGTCGCCGGGAATAACCGGCTTGTCGCCGGAACTGCCGTAGTCGGAAGGCCGGTGTTTGGCAGCCTCAACGATATTGGTGGCCACGGCGCCGGGGCACAGTACCGAGACACCGATTGGGGTTTCCTTCAATTCGCTTTTCAATACTTCGCTCATTACCACCACGGCGAATTTGCTGGCGTTGTAGGGCGCCCAGCCGGGACCGGCATTGACCAGGCCCGCCATGGAGGAGGTGGTCATGATATGGCCTTCCTCGCCGTTGGCTTTAATCTTGGGAAGAAAAGCAGAGATGCCGTACTGCACCCCTAATTGGTTGACCGCGATCACCCAGTCCCAATCCTGCTGGGAGAGCTCTTCATAGGTGCCGCCAACATTAATGCCAGCGTTATTACACAGTACATTGACTTTGCCGAAATGTGCCACGGTGGCATCGGCCGCATCGTAAACCGACTCCCGCTTGGTGACATCACAGACCAGGGTGGCGACGTCGGCGCCTTTGGCCTTTAAGCCTGCCGCGGCCTCATCCAGCTTGCCCGCGTCGATATCGGCCATCATGATTTTCATGCCGGCATCGGCAAAGGCCCGCGCCATGCCCAGACCCATGCCGCTGGCCGCGCCGGTGATAAAGGCGACTTTTCCTGCTACATCTTTCATTGGTTTGTCTCACTTGTCAGTTATTTGGTGCCAGGATTATAAGCCACGCGCTTTGGCAAGCCAGATGCTCAGTAGTTCTTTTCAGAGCAGGGCGTTGTAGAATTCGGGTTGTTTGACAATCTGCTGACATAACCTCACCCGGATTGACGGAGGAATCATGACTGAAGCCGCCCTACAACAGAGTCCCAGAGAGATGGTCGACTATCCCATGGTCGATGCGGACTGCCATTACTATGAGCCGGACGACTGCTATCCCCGCCACATGGAAACGAAGTACGCCGATGACGCCATCATGGTGGTGCGTGGCTTGAGCAAGCACGCCCAGGTGCATTTTCGCGGTGAACGCATTGGTTTCTTCGCCGCGCCCCCCGGAGAGTTTGCCGGCCGGCCCGGTTCCTACAAGGCCTTCTACGAAGGCAAGGCCGGCAAGGGTGAGCATATTCTCGCCGCCGACCCGATCTCTTGTTTCGAGCTGCCGGAATCCATGGAGCGGGATGTGCGCCTGAAATGGCTGGATGCGCACAACGTCGAGGCGGGATTGTTTTTGCCGTCCCTCGGCGTCGGTGTCGAAATGGCTTTGCGGGATGCCGGCCCGGAAGTGGTGATGGCTAATCACCGGGCCTTTAACCGCTGGATTCAGGATGACTGGGGTTGGTCCTACCAGAACCGTATTTTCAGCGTTGCCCAGTTGTCATTGGTGGATATTGACCTCGCTGTCGCGGAGCTGGAACGGGTGCTCAAAGAAGGCGCGAAGCTGGTTAACCTGATCCCCGGGCCGGTGATGGGCCGCTCGCCCGCGGACCCGCATTTTGATCCTTTCTGGGCTCGCTGCGAGGAAGCTGGCGTGCCGGTAGCCTTTCATCTGGGCAACGCCGGTTTCGAGGAGCTGGTCTCCGCTGCCTGGGGTGAGAATCCCCGGCCCCAGCATCATCGTGTTACCGCTTTTCAGCATATGATCGGCATGATGGAGCGCCCGGTCACCGACACCCTGTCCGCCCTTATCATGCACAACCTTTTTGGTCGCTTTCCCAATCTGCGGGTGCTGTCCATCGAGAACGGCTCCGAATGGGTGAAACCCCTGCTCGGTAGATTGGACAAGGCCGCCAAGGTGGCGGGCAAGAATTTCACCTTCGGCCCGATTCATGACAAGCCCAGCCGCATCTTTCTCGATCGTATCCGCGTGTGCCCCTTCCCGGAGGACAATATCCCTCGCCTGATCGAAGCGGTGGGCCCGGAGGTGGCGATTTTTGGCTCCGACTGGCCCCACCCCGAGGCCCTGGCCGATCCCATTGAATTTGCCGATGGCCTGGGTGGCTTGAGCTATGAGGAAGTGCGCAAGGTGATGCGCAGCAATACCGCAGAGCTACTGGGCCTGACGCCCTAGCCGCCATACTGGCCATCATTTGCTTATGATGGCCAGTGCCTGATGAATCACCCACCAGGATCGGGAGGGATCTGATCGACACATTGCCTGCCTTACCCAATACCCATGCTTTGGTAACGATGGGCCTGACCGTGGTGGCCTTGTATCTGTTCACCCGTGACCGCTGGCCCCTGGAACTTACCTCCCTGGGCCTGCTGGCTCTGATGGCGGTGGGCTTTGCCCTGTTTCCCTTTCAATCATTTGACCCGTTGCATCTGTTCGCGGGTTTCGCCCATGAGGCCTTGATTGCCGTGTGCGCCCTGATGGTGCTGGGCCAGGGACTCGTGCATACCGGTGCGCTGGAGCCTGTGGGCCGGATGCTGGGCAAGTTGTGGGACAAGACCCCGCTACTGAGCTTTTTGGCGGTACTGGTGGTTGGGGCAGTGTTGTCGGCCTTCGTCAATAACACACCCATTGTGGTCTTGCTGTTACCCATACTGGTCAGTGTTTGCATGCGCAGTGGCAGCCCGGCTTCGGGGGTGTTGATGCCCATGGGCTTTGCGACCCTGGTCGGCGGCATGGCCACTACCATCGGCACCTCCACCAACCTGCTGGTGGTGAGTGTGGCCGCCGATCTCGGTCTGGAAAAGTTCGGCATGTTCGACTTTGCCCTGCCGGCGGTGATTGCCGGGGCGGTGGCGACGATTTATTTATGGTTGATAGCACCGCGACTGCTGCCCGAGCGTGAGATGGCGCTGGTGGATAGTTCGCCCCGTTTGTTTGAAGCCCGGCTGCTGCTGCCCGAACAGTCACCCGCCTGCGGCAAAAGTCTGGCCGAGGCTATCGCCCTCGGTGGTGGCAGGATGCGGGTGATACGAATCCGTCGTGGCGATGCCTTCGTCACGCCCCTGCCGGATGTGACGTTAAAAGCCGGCGATCAGTTGCGGGTAAAAGACACGCCACAAAAACTCAAGGAATTTGAAGAAACCCTTGGCGCTGTTTTGTATAGCGGTGACCAGCGTGTCGACGAGGATAACCCCCTGACGGCGGGCAATCAGGTGTTGGCGGAAATTGCCGTGGTGCAGGGCTCCATTCTGGACCGTTCCAACCTTGCATACAGCCGCTTTATTGATCGCCATCAGTTGGCGGCGCTGGCTTTGCACCGGGCCGGGAAGGACATCCTCAAACCCCATGAGGAAATCGCCGACGTGGTGCTCCAGGCTGGGGATATCTTGCTGGTTCAGGGTGCCAAGGCCCAGGTGGCGGAGCTGAAGCAGTCCACCGAGTTTGTGGTGCTGGACGCCAGTATTGATTTGCCGCGCACGGACAAGGCCTACACCGCTTTGGTGATTCTGGTGGCCGTGGTGGCGTCGGCGGCGCTGGGCCTGATGCCCATCGCCATCTCGGCGTTGGCCGGGGTGTGTTTTATGTTGCTGTTTCGCTGCCTGAGTTTGGGCGGCGCTATTCGGGCTATCAGCCCCTCGGTTTATTTCGTGGTGGTCGCGAGTCTCGCCCTGGGCATGGCCTTGCTGGAAACCGGCGCCACGGCCTATGTCACTGACCTGTTTCTGGCGCTTACCGCCGGCGCCAGTCCGGTATTCGTGCTTTCGGCCTTGATGGCGCTGCTGGCCATTATGACCAATATTATTTCCAACAATGCCGCCGCGGTGATTGGTACACCTATCGGGGTGGGTATCGCCGTAAGCCTGACCCTGCCCGCCGAGCCATTTGTGCTGGCGGTGCTGTTTGGCGCCAACATGAGCTACGCCACGCCCATGGCCTATAAAACCAACTTGTTGGTGATGAGCGCGGGTAACTATACTTTTTCCGATTTTATGCGGGTGGGGGTGCCGCTGACGGTGTTGATGTGGCTGACACTCACCTGGGTGCTGAGCGCGATCTATTTTTAGTTTCGCGAGATTTTCCAGCATTGCTTTGAAATCCTTGGTGTGGTCGATGAAATAGAAACGAGATCAAATCAACCCGAATTAAATAATTAAAAGGGGACAGATATGTCGAAATTACAGCCCAAAGAAAGACGAGCGCTCGGCCTCGAAGTGTTAAAAAACCTGACTGGAGCGCCAGACCCCGAAGCAGCCGCACAGACGCTTGAGCAGGCTAACGGCGCACTGGCCAGTTTTGTCATCGATGG
>DLXZ01000127.1:2199-6642 GCA_003448675.1 Porticoccaceae bacterium | reverse complement strand
AAGAAAGACGAGCGCTCGGCCTTGAAGTGTTAAAAAGCCTGACTGGAGCGCCAGATCCGGAAGCAGCCGCACAGGCGCTCGAGAATGCTAACGGCGCACTGGCCAGTTTTGTCATCGATGGCTTTTTTGGTGATCTCTGGAGCCGGTCCGCCATGAACAAAAGAGACCGCAGTCTAATTGCGGTGGCGGCCCTGACCACGCTGGGTTTATTTGATCCACCCCTGCGCACCAATATTCGCGGTGCAATAAACCATGGGCTGACGCCGACGGAAATTCGCGAAATTATTACCCATCTGTGCGGGTATGCTGGTTTTCCCAAAGCCATTGAAGCCATGACGGTAGCTAATTCGGTGTTCGCCGATATGGGTGTAGCGCCGGAAAATGAAACCCTGGAGCCGGCCAGAAAAATTGATGCCGATGAGCGCCGCCGGCTTGGCGCCGAGGGGCTTTCGCGGGTCAGTGGCGGTGCTTTTCCCGTTGATCCCGATAGTGCGCTGAGTGTACTTACCGACCAGCTTGGTGATGTGGGCGCCCACGCCCTGGAATTCCTGTTTGCCGAAGTATGGTCAAGGGAAGAACTGTCGCGGCGGGATCGCAGCCTGGTTGTGGTGACCGCCCTGACCACGCTGGGCCGCACCGATGAGCTGGATATTCATATTCCCGGCGCCATCAATCACGGAGTCACCCGCGAAGAGCTGGAAGAGCTGATGTTGATGGTCTCGGCCTATGCCGGCTTTCCCTTTGCCGTGGAGGGCATGCGGGTACTGCGGGAAAAACTGGACTAGCCAGCCCGCAAATCTGCTCTAAGCGGCAGCCCAGTTTTCCAATTGCTGCCGGTAACGTGCTTTTAACCAGTCTTCCATCAACCAGCGCAGGCCGTGGGAAACCGCCGCCGTACGCACCCGGTCCCGCTCCTGAAGCAGTTTGATCTGGGTGGACTGGCAACCCTGGTTGTCGGCTTTACCCAGCCAGACGCTGCCTACGGGCTTCTCCTTGGTGCCGCCGTCGGGCCCGGCGATGCCGGTCCAGCTCAGGGCCAGATCCGCCTGAAAGCGCTGTTTGACGCCCAGGGCCATTTGCTCAGCAGTCTGGCCGTTAAAGGGGCCTTCGCTCGCTAGCCAATCCGCTGACACGCCCAGGGCCGAGGTTTTGACCGCATTGACATAGCTGACCACACCGCCAAGTAAATAATCCGAGCTGTGGGGTGTGTCCGAGACGATCTTGGCGGCCAGGCCACCGGTGCAGGATTCCGCCAAAGCCAGGGTGAGCCCGTTGGCCTGCATGAACTCGGTAAACAGCTCGGGCACCGTCTGGCGGGAGTAGGTGGTCAAGTAAGCGCCCAGATTTTCCTCGGCAAAGCGGCAGAGGGACAGGCGTTTTACCAAAGATGGTTGGTAGAGTTTGACTTCCATTTCAGGGAAATCCTGGCGAAAACTGACCTCGCCCCATTGCCGGCACCAGGGTTCGAGTATTTCCGCCAGGGGTGATTCGCCGATGCCGAGAAAATGCAAAAACAGGTGCTCCTCCGGCGGAATGGCGGTGTAGCCCCGATCCTTTAGCCAGTCGCCGATCATCGGCTTTAATTCCCTCGGCGGGCCGGGCAGGGCGACGATGGTTTTTTGCCGGCCATCCCGTTCAAAGCTGAGCGAAAAGCCAGGGGCGGTGCCGTGGTTATTGGCCAGAATATCCGCATTCTCGGGCAACATGGCCTGCTTGCGATTATTGTCACCCGGTTCCAGCTTGTATTTATGAAACAGCGCGACGATGGCCCGCCAGCTGGGCTCATCGAAGACCAGCGCCTGGCCGGCCAACTCGGCGGCAACGGCGGTGGTGAGGTCGTCTTCCGTTGGCCCCAGGCCGCCGCTCATAAATAAAAAGTCGGCTTGCTTCAGGGCGCTTTCCATGGCGAAGCGCAGATCCTTCTCCCGATCACCCGCGGTCATCATCATCTGCACCTCAAAGCCGTGTTCACCGAGGACATTGGCCAGATAGTGATTGTTGGTGTCGAAAATTTCGCCGCGCAGCACTTCCTCGCCGGTGCTGACCAGGCAGGCGCTGGGATTGGTCTCAGTCATGATTTTATTTTTTGTTTCCTTTTTTATGGTTCGGTTTATTGATGATGAATTTCCTGTGCTAACTGACTCAGCTTAGGCGCGCCTGCAGCCAGGCGGAAATGTCGTTGATTTGCTCCAGGCATACTTCGTGGGCCATGGGGTAACTTTTGTACTCGGGCTGATAACCCATGCTTTCCAGCGCTGCTTTTGCTTCCCTACCCCGGCTTTCCTCCACCATGGGGTCGTACTGGCCGTGATAGATATGGATGGGCAGTTGGCGATTGGCGGGGTGGGGCTCGAAATCGTGGCGGCTCGGAAAATAGGTGGAGAGAGTCATCAGGCCCGCCAGGGGTTTGTCGTAGCCGAGCGCGGCATGGTAGGCGATAGCGCCGCCCTGGGAAAAACCGGCCAGGACGATTCGCTCACTGGCGATACCCCGTTCAAGCTCCCTTTCGATTAAGGCCACGGTGGCCTTTACCGAGTCGTGGAACTGCTGTTCGTTGATTTTGCGCTCCACATCGAGGGCCAGAATGTCGTACCAGGCGGGCATGACAAAGCCACCGTTAATAGTAACGGGGATATTGGGTGCATGGGGGAAAACAAATCGTACCGCCATCTTTTCGGGCAGGTGTAGCTGGGGCACGATGGGCTCGAAATCATGACCGGAAGCGCCCAGGCCGTGGAGCCAGATGACCGCGGCATCGGCTTCTCGTTCGGATAAACCGGCGGCTGAGTAATCACGGGGTTCCACTTCGATGCAGGGTAACAGGTCCATTGAGCTGGTCTCGCTTGGTTCGGGTTCGGGTTCGGGTTCGGGTTAAAAGTTGTATTTAAACGAGACCGAGACATTGTCCCGGTCATAGTTGCCGCCATTGTCGCCCAACCAGCTGGTGTAGGTGAACTTCAGGGAGCTACGGTTAAAGTAGGCGAAATTAACACTGGCGCTGACGGCTTGCTCGTCTTCCGACAAGCCGCCCGCTGCGCCCGGCTCGAAACCCTTGACGTCGTGCACCCACACCAGGGATGGTGACACCTTGATATTGGCGATGGCGTTCTGGTAGTCGAGCGTTACGACGGTGATATAGCCCCAGGAAAAGTCGGTAATTTCACTGCCGAAGGCGGAGCGACCATCCCTGGCGAGATTGCTGATTTTCTGAGCCTGAACGTCCAGTATCACGCTGACCCGGTCGGAGCCCAGAAAGTCGTAGTTGGCCGAGTGGGAGACGCTGCCGAGCAGGGTCACTACATCACTGCTTTCGATGGCGCAGGTGGCGCAATCGCGGGTGTCGTAGAAATCGGGCTTGTAGTTGAGTTCCCCCTGGAAGGAAATGCCCAGCCGGCCCGGCAACAGGCCGCCCACGGAAATTCCGTAGGTGTCCTGGTCCTGCGCGAATACTTTATCGTAGCCGCCCGCCGTGAGGCCGCCGAGCACCGGGTCCGGTACTGTGTAGCTGTCGTCGATGGCCAAAAACGGCACGAAGGCGTGGGAGCGAACCCAGTAAAAGCTCAGGTCGGTGCCGTTCCAGGACTCCATATAGCGGGATAGCGACAGACCCCACTGGCCGCCCTCGGGCTCGTCGGTGGCGTCGCTGCCCTTATATGGAATGCCGGGGCTCATATCCGGGTTGTATCCCGCGCCCAGCAGATCAAAGGGGCTGAAAAATGTGCCGGTGGGGATAAACACGGACTCGCGCCAGTTCCACACATAGTAAGCCTCCAGACCGAGGTTTTCGGTCAGGCCAAATTGCAGGTATACCGACTCCTGAGGCATCAGGGTTTCCTTGATCTCGGTGCCAGGGGTGGTGGCCTTGGCCAGGTCCACCGGGTTTTGCATCTGGCTGATGCCGCCGCTGATAATATTGCTTTCACCCCACGAGATCACCTGTTTGCCGACGCGTACACTGAGAGGATGATCGCCAAAGTGCCAGGTATTGAAGACAAATAAATCGAGCAGGCGGAATTTATTGCCAGCCAGATACTGGGCGCTGCTGGCGATACCATCAGCCATGGCGGGCCCGGTGGGTCGAGCGCAGTTGCGGCAATCCCGATCCAGAATCACCGGGTCGTAAATATAGGAAGTGCGCGCAAACAGGCCCATGCTGCCTTTACTGGCGCTGATATCCGTGACCAATGACAGGGGTGCGCTGAAAACATCGCCGCCGTCGGGGAATATCGAACGGTTACCGGACGCTGAACCCTGGTCGGCGCTCTGTACGCGCATGGCGCCACTGGCGGTAAAAGTGGAATCAACAAAAACCAGCAGATTACGATCTTTGAAGCGCAGTTGCAGGGCCTGGGCGGGTGAAATACTCAGGCCTAGCAAAAAGCTCGCACTTATCGCATAAAACCAGAGAAAGCGAGTTAGCCGTCTGCGGTGTCTGAAAATTTT
>DLXZ01000127.1:1665-2100 GCA_003448675.1 Porticoccaceae bacterium | reverse complement strand
GGATGAAAACCCGTTGGGCCGGGCACTTGGCCGGCCAGATTTGTTATTAGCTGTTTGCACGTGTGTTCCAAAGTGATTTATCCACGAATTCTGTTTGACGCTAACGTGTCGCTTTCATCTTCAGCCGACTGGGAATGTAATAGCTGGCGGTCTGGTCGAAAGTAAAATCAAAGGGCGTGTAATCGTTATCGACATGGCGCAGGTAGTAGCGGTCCGTGTCGATTTTGTAATAGGTGTCGAGAGTGGTGTAGAACACTTTGGCGTCATAGTAATTAATATGATGGGCCTCGGAGAAGCGGTGCACCTCGCCGTTTTCGTCGTAGTGTTCAGCCACCATCACCCGCCAGGAATCTTCATCGATAAAATAGCGCCGTCGTTGGTAATAGTGGCTGACGCCCTCCCGGCGCGTGGCCTCCACCACCCAGACCCGGTGCA
>DLXZ01000127.1:0-1483 GCA_003448675.1 Porticoccaceae bacterium | reverse complement strand
TCCACCACCCAGACCCGGTGCAGCTCGTAGCGGGCCAGATCCTGGTTGATATGTCGCGGCTGGATAATGTCATCAACGGCGGTGTCACCACTGTGCAGTGTGTAGGCGTTGTAGGGCACATACATCTCCTGCTTGCCGACAAGGGTCCAGTTAAAGTCGGTGATTGGCCCCAACCACATGTCCCCTTGATCCCAGATGTGAATGCCGTGGGAGCCACTCATGGGTTGGTCGTGACTGATCATGCTGGAGCGTTTGGTGCGCCGCTTGCCGGGGTTGTAGGTCCAGTTGCGTCGTTCTTCGTCCCTGGCATTTAGCAGGAAATGGTAGAGGTAGATGGTGCCCGCGGATTTGGCGGGACGCAGGGTATACATTACTGCCCGGGTTTTGATGTTGTTCAGGTTTTCCAGCGTACTGCGCGGGTCGCTGTACAGGTATTCGATTTCGTGTTTTGACACGCCTCGCTCATAGCTGCCGTCACTGGCGGTCACCGCGGTATTGTAATAACCACTATAGCCGCCGCCCTTGTAGCTGAGGCGCATATTCCATATTGCCTGTTCGCCATTTTCCGGCTGAGGAAAGGGGATGCCCATGACAATGCCCTCGACACCAGCGCCATCATCAACCACGCGAGCCTTGCCCTGGTATTGACGTGTTTTTTCCTTTACCAGCGCCGGGTAGGAAACGCTGCGCCGACTGGGATAAATATGCATCCGGTAGGTATCGGGATATTTCTTTATCAGGGCGATGTGGGCTGCGGACAATGTATCCCGATACTGCTCGACGTTATTGTGGTCGATGGTGAATAAAACCTTGTCCTCGGCAAAAGGATCCGGGTGCCAGTCGCCCGGCTGGTAATTGGCCGGTGGCCTGGTGATGCCGCCAGTCCACGGTGGAATAGTGCCACTTTCGTTGCCACCGGCCTCGGCGCCAAAAAAGGTTAGTGCTGGCGTCTTGCCGGATTCCGCGAAAGCCGCTGTTGCAACCGAGCAGGGTAGGGACAGTACCAGAAGCCGGGTAATGGCCTGAGTAAAAATCCGAGAAAAAGTCCGGGTGATTAGAAAACGTTTCATGGTCGCCAGTTTATTCAGAGTTTCAGGCCCGCACTGATCCCGCCAGGGAGAAAAGCGGGGGCGGGTGGTTTGGGCAGTGATGGCTTTATTGTATTTTTAGAATTAACGCAGGGTTTGCGTCAATCTGCCGCCTGTGTCGTCGCCTCGGTAAGCGCTATAAAGCGGCATCGAAGGCGAGGATGACAGGCAATATACAATATTATTCTCCTTTTTTGCGGCAATATATAGGCTCGCTACAAGTGGACTCAATGTCTACAAGGTGCTCAGTCAGCAGTTCCAGCGCCATTAGCCACTGATTTACACTGGCCGGCTGATCGGAAGGCTCAAGAGAATTCATTTTTACCGAGCAGGAAAAGCCTTGCTGGTCAGCCGGGCTAAAAACCGCCGGCAGGAGCACCCATTCAAAGCCGATG
>DLXZ01000063.1:3075-6460 GCA_003448675.1 Porticoccaceae bacterium | reverse complement strand
GTGCTTTTAATCCAGGGTGATCTCGGTATGGTGAGAGGCTGGTTGGCGACCAGAGTGGTTATGATTTCCGCTCGCTGAGCAGCGCGGTAAAGAATTTCCTTAATCACCTTCGGGCAGGCGTCGGCGTCGACCCAAATTTTCATTTGTTTACGTTAACCTCCGCAAGGTGAGCAAGTAATCCTGATCGCGCATCAAGTAGAGTGTAAGGCAGGCGGCGAGCATGGGCCAGGCAGCGAAAAACAGCAGGTTGGGGCCGGTAAAGGGATGTGTGTACTGGTACCAGGAGGAAAAGGTCGATACACCATGCAGGAGCAAGACCAGGCCATAACTAAACCGCCGCTTAATGCCGAGTAAAAAAGCCAATAGCAGCAGAAGTTCGAGCGCGCCGAGTATATACATTGCTACATGACTGATGCCGCCCAGGCCGTAAAAATTGTCGTAGACATTAACGGCATGGCCGGGCCGGACAAATTTATCCAGCGCCCACATAAACATCACCAAAAAAACGCTGAGTCTTAAACAGAACAAGCTGATGGGCAGCCGGTTTTTGATCGTCATACTTTAAATCCTCAATTAAAGATTGGTTTTCACGGCCCTCGGCTAAGCAGCTTGACCTAGCATGGGTAGAGCCAGATCGAGGGCGAAATAACATAGCATCGAGACAATCAGAATGCCCGTAAGGTTAAGCCAGAAACCCACCTTGGCCATGGCCGGGATGGTGATCAGGCCGGAGCCGAAGACGATGGCATTGGGGGGGGTAGCTACTGGCAGCATAAAGGCGCAACTGGCGGCCATGGTGGCCGGGATAACCAGCTTTAACGGTTCCATGCCCAGTGCCGTGGCAATGGCGGCAACAATGGGGATCAACGCCGTGGTGGTGGCGACGTTGCTGGTGAGTTCGGTAAGGAAAATAATCAGGGAAACTACAAACAACGTCATGACCAGTGGCGGCACCTCGCCGATGGCCGTAAGTTGCAACGCCAGCAGTTCGGCGATGCCGTTGGCCCGTATGGCGCCCGCCAGGCATAGACCGCCACCCAGAATAATCAGTACACCCCAGGGCACTTTGATGGCGGTTTCCCAATCCATGAGAAAGCGCTTTTCCCTGATGTTTTCAGGGATCACAAACAGCAACAGGGCGCTGATAATGGCGATGCCGGCGTCTGTCAGATAGGTGAATAGCGGCAGTTTCGCCAGTAGGGGACGACCCATCCAGGCCAGGGCGGTGGCGGCAAAAATTATCAGGGTCAGTGCCGCGCCTCGGCTCCAGGGTTCCGGTGCGGTATCCAGCTCAGAGCCGGGGTGGTCTTCGGGTGTCGGCGATAGTTGATCACTCGTGCTCGGCAAGGGCAGCAGGAGGTGGGTCATTAGCCACCACACGATCGGTACAAATAAAATCACCAGCGGCACGCCGATCACCATCCATTGTGCGAAGCTGATGGCGGTGCCCAATTCGTTTTCGATAAAGGAAACAGCGAACATATTGGGTGTGGTGCCAACAATGGTGCCGATGCCGCCGATGGACGCAGAGTAGGCAACACCAAGCAACAGACACATGGCGAAGCGCGGCTTCCAGGGGCTATCCGGCTGCAGGGCGAGGACACTCAGGGCAATGGGCAACATCACGATGGTGGTGGCGGTGTTGGTGATCCACATGCTCATGGAAGCCGAGGCGATCATAAAACCGGCTACCAGGCGGCGTGGCTGGGTGCCGACGATGCGCAGGATAAACAGCGCAAAGCGTTCATGCAGGTGCCAGTGCTCCAGGGCCAGGGCCAGAATAAAGCCGCCCAGAAACAAAAAAATCAAAGGGTGGGCGTAGGCGTTGGCGGCATCGTTAATGGACTGGGCGCCGGTCAGGGGTAATACCGCCAGTGGTAACAGGGCAGTGGCGTAAATTGAAATGGCCTCGGTCAACCACCACACCGCCATCCAGCAGGCCAGGCCGGCAGTGACTTTTGCCGGTGTCCCGAGTATCAGCGTGTCGCCGCTAATGCCGATGACCTGTGCCGGCACCGCCAGCGCCACCAGCACAGCCAGCACCGGACCGCCGATCAATCCGTACCAGCGAAGATTTGCCATGGGGCGTCGAATGGTGTGTTCAGGATTTGCATTGCTGTTCATGGCAGTCTGTTGTCACCATTGTTCGGGTTGTCATTGATTGTTAATTTGGTTGTCGGACTTGAATACAGCCTATGATGGCCGCGACGGATACTAGCTAGGTAGTAATGATAAGGGAGAGCCAGAATGGAAACGACCGATGAAAGCAATTTAGAGGTAATCGGCGCCGGATTTGGTCGCACCGGCACGCTGTCGATGCGGGCGGCCCTGGGCAAGCTGGGGCTGGGGCCGGTGCACCATATGTTCGAGGTGGTGAAAGCACCGGAACAAAGCAGCCGCTGGCTGGATGCGCTGGAGGATAGCCGGGTACTGCGCGAAGTGCTGGCCGGTTATCGATCCGCTGTTGACTGGCCCACCTGTTATTTCTACCGGGAATTAATGGATCTGTACCCCCAGGCAAAAGTCATCCTTACCCACCGCGAGCCCAGAGGCTGGTACAAAAGTATCCGCAATACCATTTATCGCCTGCTCACCGCCAAGACCAGCGACATGCCTACAGATCAGGTCAATATGGCGCGGCGCATCGTCATGGACCTGACTTTCGATGGCCGTCTTGGCGAAGAGGATTACGCCATCAATGTTTTTGAGAAGCACAATGCGGCGGTAAAAGCTGCCGTGCCGTCCGAGCGGTTGCTGGTATTTGACGTGAGGGAGGGCTGGCAACCACTCTGTGATTTTCTCGACAAGCCGGTACCGGATGAGCCATTCCCGCAAACCAACTCTACCGAGGAGCTGATCGGGCATTTCCGCACTAATAAAGCCTGAGCTGGTTTCTCCTGGGCCTGTCTAGCAGCAGCCGCCTATATCGGCGCCGTCATAGGCGTCTTTCCAGTGGGGCAGATCAGCCATCACCTGACCTTTGGCAGCCAGCGCCAGGGCCTTGCCGGGGTCGATCACCCAGGGACCTGAGCGGGTCACCGTCAACTGCGCGGTCTGGTGTTCAAACAGGTTGATCTCCCGGTCGCCATCGAAGGCCAGGATGCCCGGCCCTTCAATATCGATAGTCTGGCCGAGGGGGAGTTTATCAGCGTCGCGAATATGGGCTGAACGGAATAGCCCCGGTGATACCGGCGCGCGTAGCAGCCGCCCCCCCTCGCTGTGTTGACAGAAATCCACCCGCACACCGAAATCATCGCCCATGCCCGATGGGCACAGCAGCCCCCCCAGTGGCGACATGCCCACCGCCGCCGGCTCGGCGCGGGTGAGCAGGAGGGTTTTCATATGTTGGGGTTCAAAAGGCCCCAGGTTACCGATGCGGTCTCCC
>DLXZ01000063.1:1320-2953 GCA_003448675.1 Porticoccaceae bacterium | reverse complement strand
GGTTACCGATGCGGTCTCCCTGCAAAAACAGGGCATCGACCAGGGCCAGGTCAACGTTTTCGCCGTCCATCGCGACATCGATGACCTTGGCCCTTTGCGCCACTTCGTCCCGGCTGACTTTACCGCTGGCCACCAAGCCGGCTGCCATACCCGCCACCGTGGGTTCAATCAGCAGAGGGAAAACGTTATTGGTGCCCGTGGACAGGGGCACAATGGTGGCGTCGCGCCAGGCCTTGCTGAGAATACGGCTGGTGCCGTCGCCACCGAGTACAACAATGACATCGCAGCCCCGGTCGCGCATCTCCTGTACATTCTGAACCGTGTCCTCGGCGGAGTGATGCAGGGGGGTGCGGAATTCCTCAATAGTGACATCCAGGTTCATATTTTCCACCGCCCCGAGCACCAGTCGGCGTGGATCCCAGGGTGCTAGAAGGCGTTCGCAACCGGCGGCCACGGCGCCAACGACAATGCGACTGATCTGGTTGCGTTTGCTTTCATGGCTGACTGAATCGGCCCGGGCGATCAGGCGCCGGCAGTCACGACCGGACATGGGGTTGGCGATAATACCGACTGTGCTCATAAGTCCTACTGGCCTGGAGAGATCATGCCATTATATTGCACAAAACCAAGGTGCTTTCTAAGATGAACAGCAAATAGTCAGTCCATTGATAAAAAACCGCTAACGGGGTATCGGATGATTAACATCACACGTTTGAATCACAGCGCCATCGCCAGTAACGCCAGTGTTGACGCGATGAAGCATTTTTATGAAGACATACTGGGCGTAACCACCGTGCCGAGGGATATACCCGAGAAGCTCGATAAGCTACTTCCCGGCTTTTGGATGCAATTTCCCAACGGCCAGGTGCATGTTATTGCCTGTGGGCCGGACGTGGAACGCCACGTAATGAAAGAACTGGCTGGTAAGGATGGCGATCCCATGGGGCCACACACGGCTTTTTACGTGGAGGATATCGAGGCGACTGAAAAGCACCTTCTGGACAAGGAGGTTAAGTACTTTCGCATGGAAGGCTTTATCTTTGCATCCGACCCTACCGGCAATACCGTCGAGTTCCAGCAGGACCCGGACTGTGCCTGAGTGGGTCGAGTGGGATTATCGGTTGGTGTGCTCAAGACCTTCCAGCCAGCGGGCGATGCTAGCGCGGGATTTGGCATCGGCTGTGTAGTTGCCGTCAATGGGAACGATGGTGATATAGCCCTGGTGGAAGGCGCTGGTATCGCCTTCGTCGCCAGTCAAAGCGGGCAGCTGCTTTTCAAAGCGTGGCGCATACAGACGCGGGTTATTTTCAGAGGGTGCGTAGGACAGGCGAAAAGTCGGTGTCCTGCTCTGTTGAGTCAGTTTCACGCCTTTAATGTCCCGGTCTGGAATAGGCGGATAGTTGACGTTAAGGGCTAGCCTCGGGGGTAGCAACGCCCCGCCATTGCAGCTCCGGCCCTGCAAACGGGTGACCATCGTCAGGACAAAATGCGCTATCCGGTCCAGATGTTCCAGATTGGCCTGTTGTTCATCCACATCAGTGCCGGATGTGGGTTGAAAGGAGTCGGTGCTGATAGCGATGGCGGGAATCGCTGGTTCGCTTAAAAGCAGCGCGGCGATGGTGGCGCCAACGGT
>DLXZ01000063.1:692-1060 GCA_003448675.1 Porticoccaceae bacterium | reverse complement strand
CCGGATACGGGCGTGGCAGGGCCCAGGTTCGCGCCTTTATTGATGCCGGAAATCACCAGATCAGGTGGGCCATCCGGGAAATAATTCCCGACTCCCAGTAGGACGGTGCTCGCTGGGCTGGCCTCAATGGCGTAAATGTTGGGCTCCGCCTCGGAGACCTTGATCGGCGCGAAAGTGACCGAAGTACTGCTGCCACTGGCGTTGCCCGCCGGCGCTGCCAGAACTACCCGATGGCCGGCGCCCTTGAATACCCGGTGCAAGGCGCGGATGCCGGGTTTGTCGTAGCCGTCGTCATTGGTGAGCAGGATGCTCAGTGATTGTTTGTTGCAGGTTTTTTTCGTGGGACCGCTTTCAGCGTAGGCGGTAGT
>DLXZ01000063.1:0-521 GCA_003448675.1 Porticoccaceae bacterium | reverse complement strand
CTGGTGAGCAAGTAAAAAGCCGCTATTATGATCAGCAAGAGTTGTGCGGAAGGTGTTGGAGCGGATGGGCGTCGGGGTGACATAATGATTTTTTCCCTGTCAAAGTTAAAATTATCGACGAAAGTTTTATAACAAGTTTCACCTATAAATGCAGGCTTAAATAAAACCAAGTAGGTAATATGAAAATAAGGTCCGCTCTTATCGCGCTTAGGTTGTGGCGAAGAAGCAGGGCTTGGTAACCAAGATTATTAGAAAATAAAAAGGACCCGATATGAAAGTGTACCTGTGCCAGAAAGGCTATCGCTTTATCACAGACTTACTACAGCAGATGCTGCCGGATGATGAGATCCTGGAATGCCTGCCCGATGATATCGCCAAGGCCACGGATGCCGAGGTGCTGATTCCCACCATTATTCCACTTTCGGATGCGGAGTTATCGTTGCCGAATCTGAAGCTGGTGCAGCAGTTTGGTGCCGGTCTTGATGTGGTGGATATAAAAACAGCCACGGCCAGCGGGGTTT
>DLXZ01000138.1:4503-6036 GCA_003448675.1 Porticoccaceae bacterium | reverse complement strand
CTGCCTGTTCGGCAGTGAACTAGAATAATAAGCGGATAAGTAGCTGTTTTCTAATAAATCAAATTAAAAAAAAGCGCCTACCCCTTTTTTAAGGGTAGGCGCTTATCAAGCTGATTTTTAAAGCAATTTTCTCACCCTAAATTTTTTGGGTCAAAACCAGGGGATAGTGGCTCTCGAGCTGAACCCATACGTATTGAATGCTCCTTGTTGCGGTAGGGATCGGCAATCCTCATGCTTCACGAACAGCGGGAAGTGCTGACCAGTACTTGCGCTAACGAGGTTAACGTACGGCAAGTCAAGCGTCCGTTTCGCAGTGTCCGGGATTCTGTTCCGGGCTTCTTCGGGGCTGATGCCTTGTCGCTTTACCAGGCGTCTTCTTAACCGCTCCGGATTACTTTTCGCCTGGACGCGTTTCACCACCCTGTATTGGTTGACCTGCGCCGGTATTGGCAGAGGGCCTTGTATATCGAGATGCACCCTTAGCCCACCGAGCTGAATTGCATCCAGCATCGTGGACAATCTGGATTGGCTACCGTGCAGGCGTAAAACGTTACCCAGCCCAACATGATTTTCGTGATTGGGAAAGCTCACGCCGACTTCACCGCATCCCTGACTGACCAGCGCCAGATGTACCCGACCATACAAGTTGCCGAGCAGTGTGGGCGTTGTGATATCCGGATCAGCCCGGATAATCAGATCGACATAGTTGTCCATCGGCTATGCCTTTTCGCTTTCGCCGAATACCCCGCCCCGTACGAGATTGGCGATGACGAAGTGTTGATCACCCTCTTCCGGAGGCTGGTCTTTCAGCACCCAGCGATCCAGGAGGTTGTAAAAATCCTTCTTCTCTTTTGGTTGACGGAAGGCTTTACCTAAAGAGGTTACTGAACCATAAGGTTCAACGGAGATTGGCCCCACGCCGATACCTGTGTCCTGACAATCCGGATACCAGGTATCGATGGTACGCAGGGCGTTGCCGATTTTCTGGGAGTGCATGGCTGCCACCTGACTGACGGTATAAAGCGTTTTGCTCTTTTTACCGGCGCCACCTTTATCCAGAATAAGTTCCTGGGATGGGAATACTTCCTGGGAAGCTCCCATACGAACGTCAGCGATGATATCGAATAACCGAAACCCCGCTGTTTGCAATCCCGATTCAATCTCTGCCGCAAGGCTCAATATGTCGCTGTTAGCCTCCACGTCGAAACTGTTCCAGGCTTGATTGAGAGCATCGAACTGCCATTCCTTAACAGTTTCTCCATTGGATACCTGCGCCACCTTTACGGTTATTTCTTCACCACACAGACGATTGCGCCAGAGAAACCGGCCATTGGCGATGTTGGTGGCATACCGCTTGGCGAGTTCGCTAAAGCCATGTTGTGACACGTATCCTTCAACGGTTTGCAATAGTTTGGCCCGGTAATCGTTGTTGTTGCAGGCGGAGGGGGTGCCAGTACCGCCCAACACCCGCAGCGTGAACCGCACCCGCAAGGTATCCGCATCAGGCGGCAGGGTAGCGACATCGACGGTCTG
>DLXZ01000138.1:1613-4293 GCA_003448675.1 Porticoccaceae bacterium | reverse complement strand
CGGCAGGGTGGCGACATCGACGGTCTGCAGATTCGGGTTTTCGATGGCCGCATCGACCTTGCCCGGATCCTGTTCTTTCGCTTTCAGACGGTTAGATATAGTGCCCCGCACCGATTTCTCGCGAACTGGAATGGGTTGCCAACTCGTCGCGTTGTTCCGGTCATTCCAGTTCCCGCTACTGAACAGGGCGTCGGAAGGGTCCAGCTTGCGCTCGAAAGCGAGTACCGATGCGGTTTTTAACGTATTACTGTCAGACATGACTTTCCTCCTGTACAAGATAAGAATTGGTAAAACGATAAATGCCCTGGTCCGGTTGGGATTGGTGATACCAAAGCAGTTGCTCCAGGCTCTCAACCCGGTGCGGACTAATCCACTCACCCAGGCCATAGAGTGCTTCAACAAATCGAAAGGGCGTTTCGGCGTCGCGCGCATTCAGAACTTCGCCCGGGGAATAAAGTGGTGACAGCGCACGGTATCCCACCGGCAACGGCACGACCCAACCGTCCCGGGCGCGGATTTTCCATTCCACTTCGTCGCTGTCCTCTTCAGCTGCCGAGACGCAATCCCAGTGCAGCGAGGTGGCCTCTACCAGCGCATCCAGGGGTGTTGCATCGGGGACTTCCTGTCTCAGCATTTCCAGGGTTTCTGCCAGCCGGTCGTTACGCTCCACAAGGGCGAAACCAGGCAGCAATCTGCGCGTAATTTTGTTAGGTTCAATGGTGCCGGCAACCAGCAAGGGCCGATTGTGGTTTTGCAGCGGCTGAATCGTTCCACCCGCTAGCCGCAGTGTCGGAACCTGGTCCGCAAATATTTGCGCGATTTCTTCGAAATCCTCATCGGAAACACCAATGAGCGCCTCGCTATAAACCCCCACTAGCAGGCTAACCTCCAGATGCGCCCGCCCTTCTTCCACGAATGGCGCAGAAGCTCCCGATTTATCCACCGGATTTCTGGTAAGGCTGAAGGTCTTGATAAATCCATCGCTAACCTGAGGTTCGAATTTATGGCTGATAACGCCGACACCATCCAGCGAAATCGGTTGCCCTTCAAACGACATCCCCTGACGCGAAAGCGCGTGCACAAAACCGGCAAACGCCGAAGGCGGGGGAAATCCCCAACTGTATGGTCCAGAAATAGCGCTGGCATTCTGCACCTGCAAACGGGGCAGCAGTAACCAGGCATCAGGTAAACGCGTTTTCATGGCATTCCCCTTTCAAAAGTCTGCATCGCATCAGCAAAATCATTTTCCCAGTGACGCGCGGCGGCGGAATCCAGCGGTGCCTGATCACTACGAATCAGTTGATTCAACCAACGACCAAAATGGGCGGCTGTGTTTTCCTTCCAGTCACCCAATTGGCGTTCGGCCGCAAAATCCGGGTCATCGTCGCAGCGCCCAGGGTCAAGCCACAGACATTCGGCGCGGTTGAGCCTGCATTCGGCATTGGCACTCCAGCCCGCCGGTAACGATTGCACAGTAAAAGCAAGACCCAGCACCTGATCGACGATATAGTTGACCATGCGTGATCGGGCTTCCCGAATAGGAAGATTGTTGTGCTGGGTACCAGCCAGAAATTTCTTCAACATATTGATCGACGCCCCCAGATCACGGCGAGATAACAACCAACGACCAAATATAGTGCGCTGGGTTGATGGGGGTTTCATTCCCTGATCTTTCCAGGTGGGTGGAAGCGAGGCGAGCAGATAGGCCCGACCACCACGTTCGCTGTTGAGCTGGCTGATGTTCTGGGGTTTTGTACCACCGAAACTCTGCACCGCCAGATTCAGATGTTCGCGGTAACCAGTGCCTGGCTTTTGGCTGCGACGTGCCTCCCGGGCAGATTTCGCTTCTTCGGAAAAGCGATCGTGATTGATGACCTGAAAGAGCCGATGAACCAGGGAGGTGGGATAGAGCGGGGCCAACAGATGGTAATCCCCATCCTCTAATGGAAAATAAACCTGTTTGGCGAGGGTGTGGCTGGCTGGGCGACCTTCGTCTTCGACAATACCAGCGAATGATTGAGTCCACTCCTCGGCCAGTGCAATATTATCCGCCATGGCCGCACTGACCGAAGGGTCTCCATCCTGAATCCGCTGAAGTAACGATATTCCTGCTACTTCAAGTTTCAGGAACTTGAACACATCCAATGCAGCGGCGTTCCCGACAACATCCTTCTCCAAATTCTCGCCTGCGCTAGAGACAAGGTGTGGCGAGGTAAGAGAACCCACGTCGAAAACATTTGTGCCGCGAGCATCCGGGTGCATGTACTTAATGCTGTGTGTAACCGCCCGAATTTGGCTAACCCGTCTTGCTGCATCAGCAATCCACACTTCTCGCTGATACCGGGCTGCAATCTGCTCACGCTCCTCTTCTGTTTTTGCCTTATCCAGCTTAGGTTGCGCCCGTTCCGATAGAAAAGCTTCTATCACCCCCCGGATAACTCCGGTAGAAGAGTATGTAACTTCACCCATAGGTAGCTCCCAAAAATTTGCAACAAACTCCCAAACAAAGCGCAATGAGCAGTGGTGCCTGCCCTTAGCTTCGACCTACTTACATTTAGGCAAGGCCTTAGGCTTAGACCGTTTATGCGGTTTCACAGTAACGGTCTTCGGTCCAGGTTTGCCACCAGTACGAACAGGCCGGCATTTGGTCTTGGTGCTCATATCAAGCTCCTTTTCCAAG
>DLXZ01000138.1:1014-1374 GCA_003448675.1 Porticoccaceae bacterium | reverse complement strand
TTCCAAACAAACGACAGGAAGAGCCTGCCTCCCCGAAGACGCATATCGCCTCCGCCGCCTTCAGAGGCACACGTCAAAGGAAGTTAACGGACAGGCACCACTGCTCATTGCACGCGGAAACACTCTAAGCCCTAGCTTTTCTTTTGTCAAACCATTCTATTAATGGTTGTTTTATAAAATTAATTGCACAACAACGTATAATTACCGAACTGCTGAAAAAGCAGCTTAGAAAATTCTATTAACCGTTGTTTTTTAAGGATAAACTGCCGAGTAGGCAGCGGACACCAATCGGTGCTATCCACCCCGCCGAAATCCCAGGTCGGGGTGGTATTTCCATTTTTCATCACCGTCATCAAGCTC
>DLXZ01000138.1:0-809 GCA_003448675.1 Porticoccaceae bacterium | reverse complement strand
TTTTTAAGTCGAGCGAGAAGGCGTCAGCCAGCTCTTCAAGACCCGCGACCAGATCAATGCGCGGCCAGGGTTGTATGGAAGACGAGCCAAACAGGACAGCATCCCGCTGCCACTCCAGATAGACAGACCAGTCAACCGGCTCGGCCCGTCTTTCCACGCGCCTGAACACGATTGCGCCATCGTCGTCCGGCTCAAAGATGAATACGGCCTGGGGCCGCTGCGCCCGGAACCGTTGGTTTTTCTGCAACAGGTCACTCAGGTGAGCACGGGTATTCCACCAGTAGTGCAGCGGGAACTGCCCGTCCTGAGGTTCACTGTTACCCATTAAGAGCCGCAGCCGATGATGCTCAAGGTCTGCAAGGTTTTTCTTTGGTTTCAGGGATTCCCGTTCCAGAATGCGGGGAATGGCGTTGAGGGGCTGATACTGGGTCGGTTCCAGAATTTCCGTCAGGGCATGGTGATCGAGCCGGTGCTGATTGTTTTCAAAGCCGGGACGCAGGAAAACCGCACCCCGGTCTCCGCGAACGTTTCTCCAGTTGCTCGCCAGCAGCACTACGTTTTCCTGCTCCCAATCACCACCACGGTGACGGCGTACCCGCCCCGCGAGCTGAATGATGGAGCGCATGGATGAGGGCTCCACCACGGCCCAGTCATAGTCATGATCACGCCCCACTTCGGCGACGGCGGTCGCTAACACAATCAAGATGTGGTGGGTCTCTGTTGAGCTGTCCAGCAACTGGCGGATATCCGGATCGGCGAAAAACCGTTGCGGGTAGTCCTCGCCGGTTCGAGAGCAGCGGCTCGACCGG
>DLXZ01000032.1:2477-4533 GCA_003448675.1 Porticoccaceae bacterium | reverse complement strand
GGCATGCGCGGCTCCAATACCGGCGAACTGGTGTTTGAGGACTGTGAAGTACCAGAGGAAAACATCCTCGGCGGGGAACACCAAGGGGCAAAAGTCCTGATGTCCGGCCTGGATTACGAACGCACGGTACTATCCGGCGGCCCGGTGGGGCTGATGCAAAGCTGCATGGACATTGTGCTGCCCTACTACCATGAGCGAAAACAATTTAACCAGCCCATCGGCGAATTCCAGTTAATGCAGGGCAAGCTGGCGGATATGTATGTGGACCTGAATACCTCCCGCGCCTACCTCTACGCTGTGGCTGGCGCCTGCGACCGAGGCGAGGATTCCCGCAAGGACGCCGCTGCGGTTATCCTGTACACGGCAGAGAAAGCCACCCAGATGGCACTTCAGGCCATCCAGGTGCTGGGCGGAAATGGCTACATTAATGAGTACCCCACCGGGCGCCTGCTGCGCGATGCCAAACTCTATGAGATCGGTGCCGGCACCTCGGAAATACGCCGCATGCTCGTAGGTAGAGAGCTCTTTAACGAAACGCGGTAATCTATTGTTTTACAAAAAAACATGCAAGCCAAACCAACAAAACCTGCCGAATAAAAAGGATACACAATGAGCTATCAGTCAGTACTTAAACCGGGACTGTTTGACAATAAAACCATACTGGTCACTGGCTCGGGCAGCGGTTTTGGTCGCTGCATTGCCCACGAACTGGCCTCCCTTGGCGCCAACATTCTGATGCTGGGCCGTAGCGAGGATAAACTGCTGACGGTCAAAGCTGAAATCGAGAACGACAACCCCGGTGTGGTCTGTGACTACGGTTGCGCTGATATTCGCGAGGCGGATTCCGTCGAGACCGTGATCGACAAATTCGTCGCCGATCACGGCCAGATCCACGGCCTGGTTAATAACGCCGGCGGCCAATTCCCGGCGGATCTGGAGAACATCAGCCCCAACGGTTTTCTGGCGGTGGTGCGCACCAATCTGCTGGGTGGCTTCATTGTCTCCAAGGCGGTGTTTCTCAAGTCCATGAAGGAGCACGGCGGCAACATCGTCAATATCACCGCCGACAATTTCGGCGGCATGCCGCGCATGGCGCACTCAGGCGCCGCACGAGCAGGCATGGAAAACCTCACCCAAACCACCGCCGTGGAATGGGCCTATGCCGGAGTCAGGGTCAACGCGGTCGCTCCCGGTTATCTGGCCTCCTCAGGGCTGGATACCTACGAGGACCCGGAAATGCTCGAATGCATACCCACCTTTCCCGAGTCCGTGCCGCTTAATCGGGTGGGCACCGAATCCGAAGTCAGTTCCGCCGTGTGCTTCCTGCTCTGCGAGGGCGCCAGCTACATTAACGGCGTCACCCTGCGGGTGGATGGCGGCTCCTCTCTGTGCCTGAGCTCGCCCCTGGGCCGAAAAATCCAGCGCGCCCAGCGCAATAATGAAGCCTATGACGGCTTTCATCGCGCTACCTTTCCTAAAATCCTTCAGCAGAAATAGTCGGAGTACTCCCTTCCATGCCCGTACTGAAGTCTAAAGTTAATACCCGGTCCGCTGATTTTGCCGATAACGTCGCGCATATGCAGGCCCAGGTGGATGACCTGAACGCCAAGCTTGAACAGATTAGTCTCGGCGGCAACGAAAAATCCCGCCAGCGTCACGTCGCCCGGGGCAAGTTGCTGCCTCGTGACCGGCTCAAATATCTGCTTGATCCGGGCAGCCCTTTTCTGGAGCTGTCCCAGTTCGCGGCCTGGGAGTGTTATGACGACTATGTGCCCGCGGCCAGCATGATCACCGGTATTGGCCGGGTCTCCGGGCAGGAATGCATGATCATCATCAACGACGCCACGGTTAAGGGCGGCACCTATTACCCCCTCACCGCCACCAAGCAGGTTCGCGCCCAGACCATCGCCGAGGAAAACCATCTGCCCTGCATCTATCTGGTGGACTCGGGCGGCGCCTTTCTGCCCATGCAGGCGGAAATTTTTCCCGACCGGCTGCACTTTGGCCGCAGTTTCTACAATGAGGCGGTAATGTCCTCCAAGGGCATTCCGCAGAT
>DLXZ01000032.1:470-2192 GCA_003448675.1 Porticoccaceae bacterium | reverse complement strand
GGCGCCTATGTGCCGGCCATGGCCGATGAGTCCATTATCGTCAAGCAACAGGGCACCATCTTTCTTGGCGGCCCCCCATTGGTAAAAGCCGCCACCGGCGAAATTGTCAGCGCCGAGGAGCTGGGCGGCGCCGATGTTCACTGCCGCACTTCCGGTGTCACGGATCACTACGCACAGAACGATCACCACGCCCTGCAACTGGCCCGGCAATCGGTGGCCCGGCTGAACCGGGTCAAGCCCATGCAACTGGATATCCGCGAGCCGGTGGAGCCTCTCTACGCCGCCGAAGAGATTTACGGCGTGGTGCCGAAAGACAGCAAGCAACCCTACGATGTCCGCGAGGTGATCGCTCGCATTGTCGACGGCTCCGAGTTCGATGAGTTCAAGGCCCTGTTCGGCACCACCCTGATCTGCGGTTTTGCCCGCATCCACGGTTACCCCGTGGGCATACTCGGCAATAACGGGATTCTGTTCGGCGAGTCAGCCCAGAAAGGCGCCCACTTCATCGAGATTTGCGCCCAGCGGAAAATCCCGCTGGTATTTCTGCAAAACATCACCGGCTTTATGGTCGGCAAACAGTACGAAGCCGGTGGTATCGCCAAGCACGGCGCCAAAATGGTTACCGCCGTGGCCTGCGCCAAAGTGCCTAAATTCACGGTCATTATCGGCGGCTCTTTCGGTGCCGGTAACTACGGCATGTGCGGTCGTTCCTACGATCCGCGCTTTCTGTTTATGTGGCCTAACGCCCGCATCTCGGTCATGGGCGGCGAGCAGGCCGCCGGCGTACTGGCCACGGTCAAGCGCGAGCAGATGGAAGCTCAGGGCGAAACCTGGAGCGCCGAGGAAGAGGCGGCGTTCAAACAACCCACCATCGACCTCTACGACAAACAGGGCCACCCCTACTACGCCTCGGCGCGGCTGTGGGACGACGGCATTATCGATCCCGCCGACACCCGTACAGTGCTGGGCTTATCAATATCGGCAAGCCTCAATAAAGAAATCGAAGACACCAAGTTTGGTGTCTTCAGAATGTAATCACGCCGTATCGGCCAGCGACCACAGCTTTAGGACTTGTTTCTATGTTCGATAAAATTCTGATTGCCAACCGCGGCGAAATAGCCTGCCGGGTCATCCGCACCGCGCGCAAACTGGGTATTCGCACCGTCGCGGTATATTCCGACGCCGACCGCCAGGCCCTGCACGTCAGCATGGCCGACGAGGCCGTCCACATCGGTGGCGCCCCCTCCAGGGAATCCTATCTGGTGGCCGAGCGGGTCATTGAAGCGGCGAAAAAGACTGGCGCTCAGGCCATCCATCCCGGCTACGGTTTCCTGTCGGAAAATGCCGGCTTTGCCGAAGCCTGCCAGGCCAATAACATCGTCTTTATCGGCCCGCCGGTGGGTGCCATAGAAGCCATGGGCTCGAAATCCGCCGCCAAGCAAATTATGGAAAAAGCCGGTGTACCCCTTGTTCCCGGTTATCACGGCGATGACCAAAGCGCGGAGTTGCTCAAGCAAGAGGCCGACGCCATGGGCTATCCGGTATTGCTCAAAGCCACCGCTGGCGGCGGCGGCAAGGGCATCCGCGTCGCCTATAATGACAAGGACGTCGAAGAAGGCTTCCCGGCGGTGAAAGCCGAAGCCAAATCCTCTTTCGGCGACGACCGCGTCTTCATCGAGAAATTCATCCTCGAACCGCGGCACATCGAAATCCAGGTGCTGG
>DLXZ01000032.1:0-393 GCA_003448675.1 Porticoccaceae bacterium | reverse complement strand
CGGCGGCGGCAAGGGCATGCGCCAGGTCTGGAGCAGCGATGAATTTGACGAAGCCCTGGCGGCGGCCAAACGGGAAGCCCAGTCCAGCTTTGGCGATGAGCGCATGCTGGTGGAGAAATACCTGACCCAGCCCCGCCATGTGGAAATCCAGGTCTTTTGCGACCAGCACGGCAACGGCGTTTACCTGTTTGAACGGGACTGCTCGGTGCAGCGCCGCCACCAGAAAGTCATCGAGGAAGCCCCCGCCCCCGGCATGAACGATACCGTGCGCGCGGCCATGGGCGATGCCGCCCTGCGAGCCGCTGCCGCCATTCATTATGAAGGCGCCGGCACCGTCGAGTTTCTGCTCGACAAGGATGACTCCTTTTATTTCATGGAAATGAACACCCGCCT
>DLXZ01000205.1:1283-11206 GCA_003448675.1 Porticoccaceae bacterium | reverse complement strand
AAGGCCCCGACCTTTGTGGTGGGTGGCCGTGTTAACAGTGCTGGTACTAATGCCCAGTTGGGCGAGAGTCGCTATCTGGTGGCTGAAGCGGATGAGAGTGATGCATCCTTTTTGCATCTCCAGCCCATGATTGCCGTGGTTACCAATATCGATGCTGACCATATGGAGACCTATGGCTTTGATTTCGAACGTCTGAAAACCACGTTTGTCGAGTTTTTGCACAACCTGCCGTTTTACGGTCTGGCCGTGGTCTGTGTCGATGATCCCACCGTGCGGGACATCCTGCCCCGCATAGGCCGGCCCTTAATTACTTACGGTTTTCATGACCAGGCGGATTTTTGTATCAGTGATGTCAGTAGTTTCGAGCGTGCCAGCGAATTTACCATTCGTCGCCCGGACGGTCTGGAACCGCTGCGCGTCAAGCTGAATATCCCCGGCGTGCACAACGTGCTTAACGCCACGGCGGCCATCGCCATTGCCGTTGATGAGGGCATTGCCGATGAGCACATCCTGTCCGCCCTTAATGCCTTTGAAGGCGTCGGTCGCCGCTTTGAGATCTACGGTGAATACCCCGTCGGTGGGGGCAGCGCTATGTTGGTGGATGACTACGGTCATCATCCCCGTGAAGTGGCGGCGACCATAAAAGCGGTTCGCGATGGCTGGCCGGATCGGCGCCTCCTGCTCATTTTTCAGCCCCATCGGTATACCCGCACCAGGGATTTATTCAGCGATTTTGTCGAGGTTTTATCCGCTACCGATGCACTTATTCTGGTGCCCGTCTATGCCGCCGGCGAACAACCGATAGTTGGCGCGGACAGTGAGCAACTGTGCGCGGCCATCAAGCGGCAGGTGGCCTCCGAAGCGGAATGTAAAAGTAGTGCGCCTCGGCAGTTGCCCCGGGAAATTATATTGGCTGATGCCATAGAGGCCGTACCCCCGCTGGTGGCGGAGCTGGTGCGCCCTGGGGACATTGTCATTACCCAGGGAGCGGGCAGTGTTAGTACGCTGGTCAGGCTGTTGGCGGAGAGTGAGCTGCAATGACAGAGCAAATCTCGACATTGGCCAGTCAATTACCAGCCGACCTGGGCCGCGTGGTAGTGCTTTACGGCGGCTGGTCGGGAGAGCGGGATGTGTCCCTCAAAGGTGGCGAGGCGGTATTGGGAGCCTTGCGACAGGCCGGTATAGACGCCGTGGGGCTGGATGCCGGTCGGGACTGGCTCGGGCAAATACAGGTCATGGCGCCGGACAGGGTTTTCATCATGTTGCACGGTCGCGGCGGCGAGGACGGGCAGGCGCAGGGGGCTCTGGAAAGCCTGGGTCTGCCCTATACCGGTAGTGGTGTGCTGGCATCGGCCCTGGCCATGGATAAGTTGCGGTGTAAACAACTCTGGCGGGGTATCGGATTGCCGACACCGGCTTTTCATATTCTGAACCAAGACAGTGACTGGGATGCGGTGGTTAAAGAGCTGGGCGGCAGCGTCATGGTGAAACCGGCCAGTGAAGGTTCCAGCCTGGGCATGAGCAAGGCCGATAGCGCCGACCAGCTTGAAGCCGCCTGGCGATTGGCCAGTGAATATGATGATTGTGTACTGGCCGAGCGCTGGTTAAGCGGCGCCGAGTACACCGTGGCGGTGGTTAATGGACGAACCTTGCCTACTATCCGCTTGGAAACGCAGCGGCAGTTCTACGACTACCAGGCCAAGTACGAGGACGACGACACTCGCTATCTCTGTCCCTGTGGTTTATCCGCGGAGGAAGAGGCGCAAATCCAGGACCTTGCCCTTGACGCGTACCAAAGTCTCGGCTGCAGCGGTTGGGGACGGGTCGATTTGATGGCCACGGGGGACACGTCTTCCCAATCCCCGTTTTGTGTGCTGGAAGTCAATACCGTGCCGGGTATGACCGACCACAGTCTGGTGCCCATGGCGGCAGCGGTGGCGGGTATGTCCTTTGAGCAGTTGGTGGTTGAAATCCTGCTGGCTGATGAATGCGGGGTGCGCGCGTGATGAGGCGTTACGCCCATTATCCCCGGGGAGCGCAGAGAAAAGCGCCTTTGCGGAGGGAGGCGTCCCAGTGGCTGAATGGTTTGCGGCGTTTACTGGTCAGCTCGCTTGTGCTTGGCGGTCTGATGGCTCTTGCCGGGGCCGGTGTATTGCTCTATCGCTGGGTGGATGCGCCTGTTCAGTCGGTAGTCATTACCAGTCCACTGCAACGCCTGGGCCGGGATGAGGTGGAATCGATGATCACCACGGCGATTAATGGTGGCTTTCTGGGTCTGGATATCGATGGTGTTCGCGCCGCGCTTGAAGTTCACCCCTGGATTGCACAGGCGACCGTGCGTCGCTACTGGCCGGGTCGCGTTGAAGTTTCGATTGTGGAAGAGGTGGCTATTGCTCGCTGGGGCGCTGATAGCTATGTCAATCAGCGGGGCCGGATATTGCCCCGGCAAAATGTGTCCAGTCTCGACGCCCTGCCCCTGCTTTCCGGCCCCGAGGAGCGTGTCGAGGATGTTATGCGTGAATACCGCGACATTAGCGAGCTATTGTCAACCCAGGGTTTGCGGGTCAGTGAATTTGGTGTTGATGAATACCAGCGTTGGCGTCTGCGTTTGCATAGCGGGATCGCTGTGCGTCTTGGCAGCGAAGAGTTACTGGGCAGGGTGCGTCGCTTTATGCGGGTTTGGGAAGGGGAGTTGCAGGTGCGACGGGAAGATGTCGAGGCCGTTGATGCCCGCTATGAAAACGGTGTAGCGGTCTTATGGCGATAATCGGAAACGGCGCTGAGTATCGGTGCGGGTGGGTAACAAGGGTGAGGTTCTGACTATGGTTAGCGGTAACGAATCGGAAATGATCGTCGGCCTGGATATCGGCACCTCCAAGGTGGTGGCCATTGTCGGGGCGATCAGCCCGGATGGGCAGATCGAAATTGTTGGCACTGGCATGCACCGCGCCACGGGTATGAAAAAGGGTGTGGTGGTGAATATCGAATCCACGGTCTCCGCCATCCAGCGGGCCGTGGAAGAGGCGGAGCTGATGGCCGGCTGTCATATCCGCTCAGTTTATGCAGGCATTGCCGGCAGCCATATTCGCAGCATGAATTCCCACGGTATTGTTGCAATAAGGGACCGGGAAGTCCTGCCTATGGATGTGGATCGGGTCATTGACGCCGCGCGGGCCGTGGCCATTCCCGCCGACCAGGAGATTCTTCACGTCCTGCCTCAGGAATTCATTATCGATAACCAGGAAGGTGTGCGTGAGCCCCTGGGGATGTCCGGGGTGCGTCTCGAGGCCAAGGTTCACCTGGTCACCTGCGCTGCCAACGCCGCGCAGAATATCAAAAAATGTATTCGCCGCTGCGGCCTGGAAGTGGACGACATTATCCTGGAGCAGCTGGCCTCAAGCTATGCCGTACTCACCGATGACGAAAAACAGCTGGGGGTATGCATGATCGATCTCGGCGGCGGTACGACCGACATCGCCGTGTTTACCGATGGCGCCATCCGCCACACCGGTGTGATTCCCATCGCAGGTGACCAGGTCACCAATGATATCGCCATGGCTCTGCGGACACCGACCGCCCATGCCGAAGAACTGAAAATTAAATACGCCTGCGCCCTGGCCAAGCTGGCTGGGCCCGAGGAAACCATCAAGGTGCCCAGTGTCGGAGACCGGCCACCACGGGATCTGTCTCGTCAGGCCCTGGCCGAGGTGGTTGAGCCCCGCTATGACGAGCTGCTGACACTGGTGCAGGCGGAACTGCGTCGCAGTGGTTTCGAGGACCTGATCGCCGCTGGCATCGTGCTGACCGGCGGCACCGGGAAAATGGAAGGTGTGGTGGAGTTGGCCGAAGAGATTTTTCATATGCCAGTGCGGTTGGGTTGTCCGCAAAATATCCGTGGCCTCACGGATATCGTAAACAACCCGATTTATTCGACGGGTGTGGGTTTGCTGCTGTATGGCATGCGGCAGCACCGCGAGGGAGCCAGTACGGGTAAGGGAGCACCTGGTGGCGCCTGGTTTGCAAGAATCAAGCGCTGGTTTCAGGACCATTTATAAACGTTAACTTGATGGATCAACCGGTATTAACCGAGGGGTAATTGCTATGTTTGAAATTGTCGACAACATTCCGGAAGGTGCGGAAATCAAGGTGATTGGTGTTGGTGGCGGCGGCGGTAATGCCGTGGCCAATATGATTGCCAGTGCGGTGCAGGGGGTGGATTTCATCTGCGCCAACACCGACTCCCAGGCGCTCAAGGACATCAGTGGTGCAACCCTGTTGCAACTGGGCAACGGCATGACCAAGGGCCTGGGCGCGGGCGCCAACCCGGAGATCGGGCGGCAGGCGGCCATGGATGACCGGGACCGTATTGCTGACGTTCTCGAGGGCGCGGATATGGTCTTCGTCACCGCTGGCATGGGCGGAGGCACCGGCACGGGCGCGGCGCCGGTGGTGGCCGATGTGGCCCGTGAGCTCGGTATACTCACGGTAGCCGTTGTCACTCGACCTTTTCAGTTCGAGGGGCGCAAGCGCATGGCGGTTGCTTCCGAAGGTATTAACCTGCTTAAGGAAAGGGTGGATTCACTGATCACTGTACCCAATGAGCGATTGCTTTCTGTGCTGGGTAAATCCACTTCCCTGCTTGAAGCATTCAAGGCAGCCAATGACGTGCTTCTGGGTGCGGTTCAGGGTATTGCCGATTTGATCATCCGTCCCGGTATGATCAATGTCGACTTTGCCGACGTGCGCACCGTGATGTCGGAAATGGGTATGGCCATGATGGGTAGTGGCGAGGCACGCGGTGAGAGCCGTGCCTGTGAGGCTGCCGAAGCCGCGGTTCATAGCCCCTTACTGGAAGATATCGACCTGCGCGGGGCCAAGGGTATTCTGGTCAATATTACCGCCGGGCCGGATCTTTCCCTGGGTGAATTTGCCGATGTCGGTGATACGGTCGAACAGTTTGCTTCTGAAAACGCCACGGTTGTGGTGGGTACGGTTATCGACCCGGATCTGGATGACCAACTACGTGTGACTGTTGTGGCAACTGGCCTGGGGCAGCCTGAGTCAGCGATTCGCCCGGCTGCCCCGACCAAGGTGGTGGACAACACGGTTAAGCCGGGAGGGGAGATCGATTTTACTGTCCTCGACCGACCGACTGTTACACGTCGGCCCGCAGCCCGGTCCAATGCCGCCGTTAAGCAAAGCGCGGAAGTCCAGCAGGCGGAGCTGGCCATGGAGCCGGTAAGAGAGCCAGCTTCCCGGTCCAACGTGAAACCGGATGTTGATCTGGATTATCTGGATATTCCTGCTTTTCTGCGTCGTCAGGCGGACTGATTCCGGGTAAGGGTGGCGCCCTGTGTGAACCCCTCCACAGGGCGCCAGTCACCGGGTAGAGGGTGGCGGTGGCTTTTGTTACTATGCCGGCTTCGCTCAACTCTAGCCGAACCCTAGCCCGTGATAAAGCAGCGTACGCTCAACAATACCATTCGCGCCACTGGCGTCGGTCTGCATACCGGCGACAAAGTATATCTCACGCTAAAACCTGCTCCCATTGATGCCGGGATAGTGTTCCGAAGGGTCGATCTCGACCCGGTGGTGGAAATTCCCGCCCAGGCAATCAATGTTGGAGACACCACCCTCTCGACCTCTCTGGTCCAAGATGACGTCCGCGTGTCCACGGTCGAGCATCTGCTTTCCGCGATGGCTGGCCTCGGTATCGATAACGCTATTATTGAAGTCAATGCCGGAGAACTCCCGATTATGGACGGTAGTGCCGGACCCTTCGTGTTTTTAATTCAGTCGGCGGGCATTGTTGAGCAGGAGGCGCCAAAAAAGTTTATTCGTATCAAACAAGCGGTAGAGGTCCGCGATGACGATAAGAGGGCCCGCTTTGAGCCGTATGATGGTTTCAAGGTGAGCTTTACCATAGATTTTGACTATCCCGTTTTTCGGGATCGTAGCCTCTGTGCTTCGGTGGACTTTTCCAGCACTTCTTTTGTCAAGGAAGTGAGTCGCGCTCGAACCTTTGGGTTTATGCATGAGATTGAATACCTGCGCTCCAAGGGTTTAGCTCGCGGTGGCAGTATGGAAAATGCGATTGTTGTCGACGAAGACAGTGTGCTCAATGAAGATGGTCTGCGTTACGAGGATGAATTCGTTAAACACAAAGTGCTCGATGCCATTGGTGATCTCTATCTGCTCGGTTATAGCCTCATCGGCGCTTTCGAAGCCTATAAGTCAGGGCATGCCCTCAATAATGCCCTGTTGCGAGAATTGCTGTCGCGGGAGGATGCGTGGGAGATTGTGACCTTCGAGCAGGACGATCTGAACGCGCCCATTTCCTATGTTAAACCTCTGCTGGCCAATGGCGCCGGAGCGTGAAGCCAGTTGCCGCTTCAATTGTGCGGGTGAACGGTGACGAATAAAGCATGAAAATTATTGTCCTAGATGCCTGGCGTGGCAGGACCTTGACGTTGAACCTCAACAGGACCTGGGCCGCCCTATCGGTAATGGTGCTTGGTTCCGTCCTTGGTCTGGGTGCCGCATTCGGTGGGTTTGAGCTGGGTAAGGATCCGAGCACGGAGAAGCTTGCCGCCGCGATTGATTCTCTGGAACGGGAACTTGAGCGACAGGAGGCGGTGCTGGCTCGCAAGCAGAGTGATATGGGCGCCCATATATCGGCCTATGGCTCGCGCCTGGCGGAGATGAAGGCGCGTCTTGTGCGTCTGGATGCTCTGGGTGAGCGGATTACAGAAATCGCGGGTTTGGATAAGGGCGAGTTCGATTTTGCCAAACCGCCGCCCATGGGTGGCCCGGAAGTAGTGGGATTCGAGGCGCTTAATTCAGACGAACTGGGCCAGTTTTATCGTGAGGTTGACGCGCAGCTGGAAGATCGTGAACGCCAGCTCGAGTTACTCAAAATCATGATGGCTGACCGTCGTTTCAAGCAGCAAAGTACACCCGCCGGGATGCCGGTCGCCCAAGGTTGGGTATCCTCCGGCTATGGCATGCGGCGCGACCCTTTTCACGGCAATAAGGCCTGGCACAAGGGTATTGATATCGCGGGCAAGGAAGGTTCGCCGGTTATTGCAGTTGCTGGTGGTCTGGTCATACGATCGGAAACCCAGCCCGGTTATGGTGAGTTGATTGAAATTGATCATGGAGGCGCCATGGTCGCCCGCTATGCCCATAACAAGGAAAACCTGGTCAAGGTGGGCGATCTGGTTGAGAAGGGCCAGGTGATTGCGCGGATGGGTAGCACCGGCCGCTCCACCGGTCCTCATGTTCACTTCGAGCTTCACAAAAACGGTCGCCACATCGACCCTGCCAGCTATATTCGCCGTACTATTCGCTGATAGAATTACCTGCCGCCATCCGGGGTGATGAAGGTTGTGGTTTTGTTTGTGGATAAATCAGGGCGAGGACCATTATGGTCGCTAAGGTGTTAAAAAAGGTTTTCGGTTCAAAGAATGACCGTGAACTCCGTCGCTTGCGAAAAGTTGTTACGGCCGTCAATGGTCATGCTCAGGCTTTGGAGGCCTTGAGTGACAACGAACTGCGAGAGCAAACAGCGGTTTTCCGACGCCGCCTTGAAGCAGGTGCAAGTCTCGATTCCCTTATCCCGGAAGCCTTTGCCACTGTGCGCGAAGCTGCCAGCCGCACTTTGGGTATGCGTCATTTCGATGTCCAGCTGATTGGTGGCTTGGTGCTGCATGAGGGCAAAATTGCCGAGATGCGCACCGGGGAAGGAAAAACCCTGGTGGCGACGCTGGCCGCTTACCTCAATGCCTTACCGGGAACCAGTGTCCATATCGTCACGGTGAATGATTACCTGGCCAGGCGCGATGCGGAATGGATGGCGCCCATCTACAATGCTCTGGGTATGAGTGTGGGGATTATCCAGTCCTTTGCCGGCCAGGGTGTGGCGAACTCATTTGTTGTTCCAGCAATGCAACGGGAAACCCAGGCAACGTCCCGACAGGAAGCTTATGGTGCCGATATTACCTACGGCACCAATAATGAATTCGGTTTTGATTACTTGCGCGACAACATGGTTCTTCGCCTCGAGGACAAGACCCAGAGGGATTTGAGTTTTGCTATCGTCGACGAGGTGGATTCCATCCTTATTGATGAATCGCGCACTCCGTTGATTATCTCTGGCCAGGCCCAGGACAGTTCGGCCCTGTACAAACGTATGAACGCCCTGGTGCAGCTGCTGGAGGCGGGGGAGCTTCTTGAATCCGACGAAAAGGTGACGGTTTCCGCGCTTTATGATTCCCCGGAAGTTTCCGGTGATTTTCTGATTGATGAAAAATCCCGGCAGGTGGAGCTGACCGAGCAGGGCCACGAGAAAATCGAGTCGGTGCTGGTCAAGGAAGGTTTGCTGGCAGAGGATGAAAGCCTGTATCAACCCGCCCATCTGGGTTTGCTACACCACGTACACAATGCCCTGCGGGCCCATCATTTGTTTCACAAGAATGTCGAATATATCGTCCAGCAGGGCGAAGTGGTGCTTATTGATGAACATACCGGGCGTACCATGGCTGGCCGGCGCCTGTCGGATGGTCTGCACCAGGCCATCGAAGCCAAGGAAGGAGTACAAATTCAAAGCGAAAGCCAGACCATGGCTTCCACGACCTTCCAGAATTACTTTCGTATCTACCAGAAGCTGGCGGGAATGACAGGCACGGCGGACACCGAAGCCTTTGAATTTCACCAGATCTATGGCTTGCCGGTGGTCGTCATTCCTACCAACAAGCCGATCCAGCGGGAGGATTACAATGATCTTATTTTCCTGACCAAGGAAGAGAAATTCGAAGCGGTGATCGAAGATATCCGCTCCTGCATGGATCAGGGTGCGCCGGTGCTGGTGGGTACCGCGTCGGTTGAGTCGTCCGAGCTGATGTCCGACTTGCTGACCAAAGCCAAAATCGAACACCAGGTTTTGAACGCCAAGTTTCACGAGAAAGAAGCAAAGATCATCGCCGAAGCCGGTCGCCCCGGCGTGGTGACTATTGCTACTAATATGGCAGGGCGGGGTACCGACATTGTTCTCGGCGGCAACTGGGAAGCCCAGGTGAGCGCGTTAGGGCAGCCGTCCGAGGTGGAGGTGGCGAGGATCAAGGCCGCGTGGAAGGATAGCCACCAGAAAGTGATAGAAGCCGGCGGCCTGCATATTCTTGGCACCGAGCGTCACGAGTCGCGCCGTATCGACAACCAGTTACGTGGCCGGGCCGGTCGTCAGGGCGACCCCGGCGTATCGCGTTTTTATCTGTCCATGGAAGACGACCTGATGCGCCTGTTCGCTTCCGACCGGGTCAAAAACATGATGCGCGCCATCGGTATGGAAAAAGGCGAGGCCATAGAACACCGTATGGTGACCAACGCCATTGAAAAGGCCCAGCGCAAGGTCGAGGGCCGAAACTTCGATATCCGCAAGCAGTTGCTGGAATACGATGACGTTGCCAACGATCAGCGTAAAGTTGTCTATGAACAGCGCAACGAACTGCTCAGCGCCGAAGATATCTCCGGGATCATCGAAGATATGCGCCACGATGTGATTAACTCGGTGATTGACCATTCTATCCCTCCTCAGTCCATGCATGAGCAATGGCAAGTTGAGCAGCTGGAGGCGGATCTGTTTACTGAATTCAATCTTAAACTGCCGCTACAACATTGGCTGGATGCGGATGAGCGCTTAAATGAAGAGGGTTTGCGGGAACGAATTATCGCGGCGGCGGATGCAGCCTATGCGCAGCGCGCCGACGAAATCGGCCCGGATATGAAAGTCCTTGAAAAGCAGGTGATGTTGCAGGTGCTGGATAATTTCTGGAAAGAGCACATTACCAGTATGGAGCACCTACGTCAGGGCATTGGCTTGCGCGCCTACGCTCAGAAAAACCCCAAGCAGGAGTACAAGCGCGAGG
>DLXZ01000205.1:533-1108 GCA_003448675.1 Porticoccaceae bacterium | reverse complement strand
ACCCCAAGCAGGAGTACAAGCGGGAGTCTTTTGCGTTGTTCCAGGACATGCTCGAGACTATCAAGTTGGAAACGGTGCGTTTTCTTAGCCGCATTGAAGTGCGTAAACCGGAAGACGTCGATGAACTGGAACGCAAGCGTGCCGAGGAGCGACGTCAACAGCAGATGGAGTTTGAACACGCCCGCGCTACTGCCATGGCCCAAGCCGAGCAAGGCGCTGCTGCCGCCCGTTCCGGTGACGCCCCGGCGGTAACCGCCGGACAGACCTATACGAGAAGCGGGGAAAAAATCGGTCGCAATGCGCCGTGCCCCTGCGGCTCCGGTAAAAAATACAAACATTGCCACGGTAAGCTTGCCTGAGCCGTGGTTTTAGCAGTCTCGTTTGCCGGGGAGTGGAGATGGCGGTAGGTAGCGGCGAATTGCCCGAGATGTTACCGGTTGCCGGGTTTAGGCTGGGCACCACCAGCGCGGGTATCAAGACCCCAGGTCGTCCCGATCTGGTGGTTATGGAATTGAGCAAAGGCAGCGACATTGCCTGCGTGTTTACCCGCAATGCCTTTTGCGCGGCGCCGGTTC
>DLXZ01000205.1:0-223 GCA_003448675.1 Porticoccaceae bacterium | reverse complement strand
GCCGGTATGGGTGAGTGTGGTTTCGATGCTGCGGTTTCCACTTGCCAGCATCTTGCTGAACAGGTGGGTGTTGACGTCACCCAGGTTCTGCCATTTTCCACGGGTGTCATTGGTCAGCCCTTGCCCATCGATAAAATTATCGCTGCTATGCCGGATGCGGTCAGTAGACTAAGCGAAACGGGCTGGCTGGAAGCAGCGGCAGGCATTATGACCACGGATACCC
>DLXZ01000241.1 GCA_003448675.1 Porticoccaceae bacterium | reverse complement strand
GTCTCGCGATCATATCGTATACCCTTTTATTTTCAATAAGTTAGGCTGCTTGTAAATGTAATCGCGAGAACACCTCTCCTGATCCTGGGATGTCGACATAGGGGTATAAAAATAGAGCATCATGAACAAGGTAGGGGAACAACAACAGGGTCAGGTCTTGCTTTTTGCTCATTTAGCTTTGGCAACGACCAGAGCCGCACTCTCTCGATACACCCCGACCCAGTCACCGCCGCCTCAACCAACAACACTAACACCGCCTCGGCCATACACTGATAACCTGGCTTATTAAGATGAACCGGGTCGGATTTCATGGCCAGGTCGGTTTCGAGCTCATTGAGGACAGTCTCATCCAGGGCTAGCCGCATTCATCCGCCAGCGTTTATCTCGCTCTGAGGGTTTAGCCCCGCGCCCGATGTATGCAGTGTTAACGCGCTGGGTAATGGGGCTAAGTTTCTTTGGCAAATTGACTGGCGATGTGTTCCGCCCAGGCGGCAATGGTGATGGAGGGTGGCCCACCCGGTGAGCGCGGTAGTGCGGCCGCATCGGCGACGTACAAACCGGGGTTGTCAAAGATTTCGCCATTGGCGCCGATAACACCATCCTCGACACTGCTACCGAGGCAGGCGCCCCCGGAAGGATGTACGGTCAGCGGCGTTTTGTACGCATAAATCTTGCGCCCGGTACGTTTACCGATTTCGTCAAACACGGCCTGTGTACGCGCAAAAATCGAACTGAGGCTAAAGGGGTAGTCCACTCTGAGCTTACCGGCCCCCATACTGACCTGGCCATTCATGATGTCTTCGCCCAAACCGGCGATAAAAGCCCCGCGCTTGATACGCGCTCGCAATTTTTTTGGCAGCGGATAACTGTCGACGGACGGAAAACCGCCACCACCAATCATTGGTGAATTGTCGTCGCCTCTGAGTTTTACACCGCCCGTGGTGGGTAGACCGCAGGTCTGATCGAGCCCCGGTTCGTTGTAATCCCAGTAACCCAGGTAATCACCGTTGGTGCCGTAGCGGTGGCCAAGTTGCGGCATGCCCACCAGCCCACCCCGTTTGTCGCGACTGTGAAACAGGATACGCAGGGTGTTGAGCGTGCCCGCCGCCAGAATCACGTGATCGGCCTCCAATGCCGACTTACCGCCGCCATGGTGATCGGTGAATTCGACCCGGTAGCGCGCGCTGCCATAGAACTGGCGTATCACCGCCGTTACTTCACACATATCCTTGACCACCAAACCGGCCTGCTGCATCGCGGGCGCCAGATAAGCGAAGTCCAGTGTGGTCTTACCGCCACCGGGCGAACCCAAAAAGCCCTCGTCATTGGCGTTGTAATCGACTTCGCAGCGCTCGATACCATTGGCATCGGTGATTTTTTGCGGATTAGCGGGGTCTTTCGGCAATAGATAACCCAGGCGAGGGTCGGGCGGTGGCGCCGCCGCTTCAAGATGTTCAGAATTCTTAAAGCGGGCTGCTGAGGTGTTGGGAATACCGAGCTCGGCGGTGGGCGTCACCGAACCCAGACGCGCCAGCACCGAGTCATAGTGGTGCGCCATCACCGCGTCGGAAATATCCGGGTTGTGGCCCTGCCAATAATTTTCGACCAGGGGCCGCACGTGGGAAGCGGAATAAACATGACTGCCGCCACCGACGCCCGAGGAACAAACGATCCGCGTACCGCTGCCGAAAAACAGCTCAAACAGGCCGTATTTGTTGAGCCGAACCTTGCCACCGGGAAAACGATTACCACCAATACCGCGCAATGCCCGGGTAAACAATTGTCGGCCCCGGGGGAACGGCGTACGGCGCTCAATACCCATGGAGCGCACCGGTACTGTGTCTCGCCAGGGACCCCGCTCGAGCACGGTAACCGTATAACCCGCCTCGGCGAGACGGGCGGCACAGACGGCGCCACCAAAACCACTGCCGACAACAATCACGTTAGGGCCTTGCGAAGACGATGCGGTCATGATGACTCCTGAGCTGCTTATTTGAGCTGAGTTATTGATCCATTATTGATTTTTTACCACCGAGACAGTGCATGCAGCACACCGGGGCTCACGCCCTGGTTTACGCTTGCCCCGTCACCACGTACTTAACTTCACACACGTCATCGCCCATTGCGCGGGAACGGGTAATGATCATGTCCACCGACGAACCGCAGATGGTTTCGAGCTGAGCTTTGTTGACCGCCATGCAGGCATGGCATGCAGGCTCTCCGGCGTCTTCCAGGCCAACCTCGCAAGGCGTTCCGGGGCGCGTGCGGGCGAAATAGGTGTCATCGCTTACTTCACAAACCTCATAGACGTCACCGTAACCCTTGACCATTTCAACGTGATCATCCGCCGCTTCTCTAAAGGTATTGATACCTTTCTTTTTTGCAATTCTGGTGCCCGCCTTACGACCCATGTCGTGCCAGACTTCAGTGACCAGGGGAAGAGCCTCTTCGCCAAACTTTTCGTACACAGCGCGTGACAATTTAGCCAGCGCCCGATGGCTGAAAGACTGATGTACATTATCGTCGCTCATAGAATCAAACCCCTGCATTGAAAATATTTATGGTAGGACTTATCAATTTGAATATCACTATATCAATAAATATGTATACTTCAATGGTCAGGCCATCGCGACAGGTTGATTCCAACCCGCCCGCGCGTTGCCGCCGGCGTCATGAAAAGAAAAATCAGATTCATAATTCCCAATCGCTTTCAGGAGGAAAAAAATGCGAGAACTCACCTTAGAAGAAGTCGAAACCCTGCTCCGGGAAGGTGTCGCCTATGCGCGGTCGGTCGGCCGGGCCAGCACCGTGGCCGTAGTCGATTTTGGCGGTCATGTGCGTGGTGTATTGCGGCCGGAAAAAGGCCGTATCGCCAATCCCCCGATCGCGGAAAAGAAGGCCTGGACTTCCGCCGCCCTGCAACGACCAACCAGCATGGTCCGCGAGTTGATGTTGCCCGGCGCTTTCGGTTACGGCCTGCAACATACGGATGAGCGCTTTTGTATCGTCGCCGGGGGCTTCCCGATTTATGACGAGGATGGCGATCTGATCGGCGCCATTGGCGCCAGCGGCGGCTCTATCGAAGAAGATGAAGAATGCTGTCTGGTGGGCATGCGCAAACTCGGTTTCAAAACCGACTTTACAGACCCGCTGGCAAGCAAGTAACACTGATATTTCAACCTGCGCGCGGCGGCAAATTTGTCGGATCGCCCGTTTAGACCATTACCTGATCGAGTCCTGATATGAGAAAAAAATTACAACGCACTACATCAATAATCCGCCGCGGCGCGAGTGCCGCAGTACTAAGCCTCGGCTGCGCTGGCGCCCTCGCTATCGACCTGGGAAGCAACAACTGGTCCTGGGGGAAGGAAGATACCCTTGGCGCGGGCAACCTGATGACAGCCGAAACCATCAAAGCCGCGCTTGAGGCCGTGGAAAAAGGCGAAGTCATCGAGCTGTCCCACGATGTCGCCATGGGCGCGCCTCATATCTCACCGATTCAAACGCCCTATGTGATGACCATGTCGCGCACCGCCAAAAACATGGAAAAATTTCTCAGCCAAAACATGGGTGCGAC
>DLXZ01000064.1 GCA_003448675.1 Porticoccaceae bacterium | reverse complement strand
CCGCATGATACTGTGCCCGATTATTCAATGATCATAAGCACCCAACCGATTAAATAACAGCGAACAGACCACGGTTTATTCATCACCGCATGAACTCGCAATGCCTTACGCCTTTACTCCTGGTTGGGCACGTTGAATAGGATTTCACTCCTCCGGTTCGAAAACTGCATCGCGGTTTTAGATTGGCTGACGTAAGCGTTATATGCAAATGACGATTAAATCGTATCCAAAAGAAGTATTGTTATGAATATTATTTGTATAGCTTTCGTCACATTGCTTTTACTCGGCTGCGCCCAAGAAGATCCCAAGGTCGATCTTGTTACGAGGTTTTGGCAAGCTATGGACACGAATGACGCTGAAACCCTAAAGCAACTTCTTAGCGATCCTCAGCAAGCTGATTTTATTGCAAGTGGGAATGTGGCCTTTGCAGTCGAAAACTATGAGGTTCTTGAACCCACAAGTGAAGGTGTCAATGTAAATTTTGTTCGGCATTGTTATCCAGACATTTTGGTCCCAACAATTATTATCGAGAAGAACGGCACACCTAAAATTGATCTGATAGCAACGCTTCAAGCTCAAATGAAACGGATGGCCGAGGTTAAAGCCACCAAGAAATATTGTTATGAGTTTCAAGATCAGCCAATGCAAGGTGTAATAAATGGTGAACCATGGCAGGCTCAACATGTGCGTCGTCAGGTGTTTGATTTTGGGGCTAAAAATGAAGAAAAGCTCTCAATCTATTCCGAAACATGCCCGCTAGACAATTGCTTTATGGTCTCGACTCCAAGCCTACTTTTAAGCAACCTAGACCTTTCTGGCGATGGCGGAAACTTTGGCAACAATAACAACATCACTATATATATCCCACCTAGCGAAAACCTGATGATTTCACAAGGTAGCTATAGAGTTTCTAGATTATCCGACGGTAAATCCAAACTAGAAATCAGCTTTAAGGATGATAGTGGTAACTCAATCAACGGTTATATTTTTTACGAGTAACAGATAACAGTCAGCTAGTGTGGGACGCCGTACTGCGCACGCCGCCCCTTAGCTACCGGTTATGCTGTTCAAGAGCGGTCAAGCCCAATGAAAATTCCTAATATAATCGCAATAACAGTTTGTTATTTGGGCGGCCTATTGCTATCGCTAGCTGGGGCATTCTATATTTTGCTGCATTCTGGAGGTCACGGTGGTGGAAAGGCAACGTGGTATGATCACTTGATGTTACCCGGTATTTATTTGGCCTCACTCTTCCCGCCTGGAACAATATATTTAGCGATACTAATGTACACATTAGTAGTTGGCAGTATTGCATATATACCATTAAAGTTTATTTTTAAGTGGTGACTGATAAATAAAAAACGGGCGCCAAGTCTTGTAATCAAGCATCAAGCTACATAATACTGCGTGCGTTTATTCAATTATTATAATTAAATGATCGATGGGTAAACTCTGCGCTCTAGCTTTACCCTCTGGGTTAGCGCCGCTATCAACATCAGGAGAGTCTTGTGTCAGAACGCAAGCGGATTGCACTTCTCATTGATTGTGACAATGTCAGTCACAATTCAATCGAAGGAGTGCTCGAAGAACTCGCAAAATATGGCATGGTTAATGTGCGCCATGCCCATGGGGACTGGAATAGCCCATCGCTATCAGGTTGGATTGAACGGTTGCATCCCCATGCAATAAGGCCCATGCAGCAGTTTGCTTACACAAAAGGAAAAAATGCCACAGATTCCGCAATGATTATTGATGCGATGGATTTGCTCTACAGCAAAAGTGTTGATGCATTTGCATTAATGACAAGCGACAGTGATTTCACCCCCCTTGTGTTACGAATCCTTGAGAGTGGCTTGCCTGTGTATGGGTTTGGAGAGAAGAAGACTCCTCAACCCTTTGTAGATGCCTGCTCGCCGTTTATTTACACCGAGAATCTCGTTGTCGAGCAAGAAGAAAAAGCAGACAGCTCTCAACAGCCTTCGAAGCAAAAGAAATCCAAAGCCGGCTTGAGAAAAGATACGGCGCTGGTCAAGTTACTAAGGACTGCGGTTGAGCAAACTTCAGAGGATGACGGCTGGGCTCATATGAGCAGAGTCGGACACTACATATCTAACAACAGTTCTTTTTCATCTATAAATTATGGCTACAAAAGGCTCGGCGATCTTATTAGAGCTAGCGAATTATTTGAGGTGGAAATGAGAAACGACGGATCAGCTATGTACATCAAAGACGTGCGCAAGTGAATTTATATTGGCGAAACTCAGGTCTCGCAATCACCTCTTTTCGAACTATTACGACTCACTAGTCCCCTGCACTGCACACTCAGTCAATTTTACGAAAAGCAACAGTGCAGCAGGGCCTACCACTACCCTACCGACCACCAGGCCGGTAACGGCACACCTCCGGGCTGCGGAAAACCGGTTAGCACCTGACGCTGGCTGCTGACGCTGCTGGTTGACGCCCGTTTCACTACCTGTTCCGACCGGTTAAGTCCTCGGCATGGCTGGCGCTTTTGGGCTCTTTTTAATCCACTGGTTCTGTTTTAAAGTGACCTGATAACGAGAATAAATTGGCTAGCCGGAGGGGGAGAAAAATGCCAACAAGGGATATTACTGTCCGCGATATGCTGCATCGCGCGGCGGCCTGGTCGCCGGAGCGCGAGTCGATAGTGGACGAGATGTTCCGTTACACCTATCCGCAACTGCTGGATCAGGTACAGCGCTGCGCTGCGCTTTACCATCAGCTGGGAGTGCGCAAGGGCGACCGCGTGGCGCTGATGACGATGTCGTCTGTGCAACATACGGTAGCGCTGTTTGCGGCGATTGAACTGGGCGCGATTCCAACACCGGTGCATGTGCGTGAATCGGTCGGTAACATCAGCGCCGTACTGGATCAGCTCTCGCCACGGGTGCTGGTCTACGATGGTGTTTTTGCGGACATTGCAGACCAGATTCGACAGCGCAATCCGCTGATCACCGGGTATGTTCGTGCCGTATCGGCAATGACTCCGCCGGAACAGCGTGAGACCGGGGGGGATCCGGTTCTGCCGCGAGACCTCGTTAACTACCGTCTCGATTTTGAGCCGATGGAGCTTTTCGAGCACGATATTGTGCTGATAGCCCTGTCATCAGGCACTACCGGCATTCCCAAAGGGGTCATGCATAGCAATCGTAGCCTGATGGAAAGTGCCAGGGGCGGTGCCTACCTGTGGCGTATGACGCCGGCCGATGGCATGTGCAACATGCTCTCCACCTCATTTATTGCCTGGTTCAATGTCACTTTGCCGGTGATTAATGCCGGCGCGAAGATGACTTTCATGACCCACTGGGACCCGCAAAAATTTCTGCAGGCGGTGCAGGATGAGCGGTTCACCCATGCGTTTCTGGCGCCCACCATGTGGCGTATGTTGCTGCGCCACGGTATCGAAGACTACGACCTTTCATCGGTTACCGCGGCGGGCTTTTCGGGCGAGCCAATCGACACCGCTACGCTGAAAGAGATTCAGCAGCGTATCTCGCCAAACGTTTACAACATATATGGCAGTACCGAATCGGGGTCCTGCTCCGCCGGCACTGTCATGTTTCCCCATGAGTTTGAGCAGGCCGACCGCATCGAGAGTGTCGGGCGGCCGATGCTTAATGCAGATATTCGCGTGATCCAGCCCGGTGGTACTCCGGAAGATATCGTCCCTGACGGTGAGGAAGGCGAAGTGTTGATTCGGGGACCCTCGGTTGCGGTGGGCTTCTGGTATCGCCCGGAACTGGGGCGAAAGGTGTTTGACGGCCCATGGTGGCACAGCGGCGACATGGGGCTGATCGACCAGGACCGTTATCTCTACCTGCGCGGTCGTATCGACGACATGATCATTTCCGGGGGCATGAATATTCTGCCCAGCGCAGTTGAAGATGCAGTATTGAGCCATGAGGCGGTGAGTGAGGCCGCCGTGATCGGATTGCCGGATGAACAATGGGGCCAACGGGTAGTCGCTTTTGTTGTTAAGCGCTCAGAGATCAGCGCGGAAGCGCTCGACAGTTATGTTCAGAACACGGATCTTGCTGACTATGCCCGGCCACGGGACTATCGATTTATCGACGAGCTGCCGAAGGGCAATACCGGCAAGGTGAGTCGCAAAATCCTGCGGGAAACTCATGGTGATATCCCGTCAGCTTAGCCAGGTGGACCCTACCGCTAATCATTAAACCCGCTGGCACCCAACTGGCTAGCGGCAAATGCCAGCAACAGACAGCAGATAAGGACACTCTGATGGACTTCGAACTAAGCGAAGATCAACGAGCGCTACAGGACCTTTGCTATAGGCTTGGTAGTGGCTTTGACGACGCCTACTGGAACGAGATCGACCAGGAAAAGCGACGACCGACGGAATTCTGGGAGCTGCTGATTGAGCAGGGGCTGTTGGGCATGACCATCCCCGAGGAATATGGCGGCAGTGGTCTCGGTCTGTTAGATCTCTGTATCGCTTCCGAAGCCCTCGGTGACGTGGGCTGCGCCGACGGCACCAGCCCGTTTGTCGCCGGTCCGGTGTTTGGCGGTTATCTCATTGAGCGGGGTGGAACGCCAGCACAGAAACAGGAGATTTTGCCTGCTCTGGTAGCTGGCGAGATGTGGGCCGGTGCCTTCACCGAACCAGACTCCGGCTCCAATGTTACCAATATTAAAACCTTCGCCGAGCGTGACGGCGATCACTTTGTGGTCCATGGCCAGAAAGTATTTATCTCCAACCTCTCAGTGGCCAAACGTATCGCCGTGCTGTGCCGCACTGCCAAACGCGACGAAAAAAATCGGATGGCCGGAATCACCCTGCTGTTGGGTGATTTGCCTGATGATCGCATCGAGTATCGTCCGTTTAAGAAAATGGGCACCAACTACATGGATACCAACGCGCTGTTTTTTGACGGTTACCGAATCCCCGTTGAAAACGTGGTCGGAGAAGAAGGCAATGCCTGGCGACTGCTCTACAAGGTGTTGAATCCTGAACGGTTGGTGATCGCCGCGATGAACGTCGGCGTTGGCAATTATGCGATTCGCAAAGCCGTCGAGTACGCCACCGACCGGTCAGTTTGGGGGGTACCGTTGGCGACTCACCAGGGATTGCAATTTCCGCTCGCTGAAGCCCGCATTCAGCTTGAGTGCGCTCGGCTCAAGGTCTATCAGGCGGCGTGGCTGTTTGATAAAGGTGAAGATGCCGGTATCCCCGCAGTGATGGCTAAACATGCAGCGATTCACGCAGCTCTGTTCGCGGCGGATCGGGCAATTCAGACCATGGGAGGCGCCGGTTACATCGCTGATTCCGGAGTGGAACGGATCTACCGCAACCTGCGTGGCGGGCGCATGGTACCGATCAGCGATGAAATGGTACTGAACACGGTGGCGCAACACGATCTGGGTATGCCGCGTTCCTATTGAATATTCCGCAGCCTGGTGCGTTGACCATCAGTGCCATAGTCGGGATTGGCCAGCGTAATCGCGGGGTTTTGATAGTCGCCATTGATAATGATCACAAGCTAGCCAAGGGGTGCAGTGCACCCGATTAAACTCCCGCGCGAGCGGGCTAAAGGGGAGAGGAGATGAAATACATTATTTTGGGTGCGGGCGGTCTGGGTTCGGTGGTCGGCGGTTATCTCGCCCATACCGGGCAGGAGGTCACTTTTATTGGTCGCCAGGCACACATGGATGCCATCGCCAAAAACGGGCTGGAGATTACTGGCCCCAAAGGTGATTTCTGCATCCGCGAAAACCTCAGCCTGGCGACCCATCCAGATCAGGTGGAGGGGGATTTCGACTACCTGATTGTTTGCGTCAAAAGTAAGGACATGGAGTCTACCCTCGCTGACTCGCAGCAGCTGGTTAAGCGGGTCGATACGGTGCTCACATTGCAAAACGGTATTAACAAAGAACCGCGGCTCGAAGAGTGGGCAGGCCCCGGCAAGGTGATTGGAGCTTCCACCATGGAGGGTGCAACCCTGGTCGAGCCGGGCAAATGCATCAACCCGTTCACCGGTCCAGCCACTGCCTATTTCGGCGAACTCAACGGCGAGGTTACTCCCCGCGTGGAAGAGCTGGCGCGCGCCTTTACCGCCGCCAAAATGAGCGCCAAAGCGGTGGACAACATCAAGCAGGTCACCTGGGAGAAACTGGTGCAGATCGGCATGGCATCGAGCTGGTCGGTCGCCAACCTTGCTGGCGGTGAGTATTACTTTATTGATGGCATTACCGTGCGTGAAGGAGCAGAGTCCTACATGCAGATATGCCTTGAGTTGCTCTCCGTTTACCGCGCTTTAGGTTACGAGCCGCAGGATTTTTATGCGCCGATGACCCAGTTTCGGGATCTGGAGCGGGGTAGCTTTGAAGAAGGGGTTGAGCTGTTACTGAACTGGGGGAACGAGCTCAAGGCCGCCAACATGAAAAGCCGCACTTCCATGCATGTCGACTTTATGCGCGGCCGCAAACTGGAAGTAGATGAGATCATCAAACCCTTTATCGATAAGGCGAACGAGCTGGGACTAAAAATTCCCACCGTAGTCGCGGCCTATCGCACCATCAAAATTCTCGATCACTATCTGCAAGGTTAATCGGAGAAGGCTTCGCGTAGCCGATGGTAATGAGCTATCGATGAAATCTGGCCAGGTGCCTGCTGCGTTGACCTCATTGCCGCTGATTATCAGCGCAGCCGGCCACCATCAGACCGGCCAGTCGTTCCAGATCACACCGGATTTTCCCCTGACTCAGCACCACGGAGGGGAGGAGAGAAAGTGGACCCCATCAGAGTGCCCCCTGGTTCTGGCCATTTGAACACTCAGTGAACA
>DLXZ01000248.1:5767-10119 GCA_003448675.1 Porticoccaceae bacterium | reverse complement strand
TGTCGAGGCCGGAGATGACCGATGCTTCTGTCTCGGGCAGGGCCGATTGCGTTATGCTTAACAAAGGCCCTTTTATTGTCGCAGGTGTACGCGTTCTGAATGATATCCTTCTTCGCATGCGCAGCCATCAGCAAAAGAAAACGGCCCGATTGCGCGCCTTGCGTTGGTCCGCACAATCTAAGTGAAAATTTTCCTCTGCGGTAGGATTAGAGGAAATATTGGAATGGACCACGCCTTTTACCGATCCTGCTTCGGCAAGAATGAGGCAAGGATACACTCGCCATCCAATACTGATTCTGGATTTGGCTACCAGAGAAAAACACCAGTTCACTGGAACAGGTTCGTACTTCATATCTAGGCTAGCGTAATTAACAAGTGACGGAGCTGTTCATCTGACCCTCTGATATGGCAATGCCAGTGCTGGTCGCTGCATGCTAAAAAATCCATCCTGTTACCCAGCGCTTGTTTTACGTTCTCCAAGAGTCCCTCCCGTCAATACCGCTCGCATCGCTGATCCGCTGAAATATGCAACGGTGGCCCTTACTGCGTGACATATAAGCCGGATAGCTGCCTAATTGGTCACTCATTGCAAGATCCACAGCAACTCTTGGTTCCTTGTCTTCGTTCTCATACTTGCATTTTGACCCGATATCCCTAATGGATGGGTATAACGCTGGCGAAGATTTACACCGACGTCAATGTGGTCTATGTATAAATCGAAAAAATCGATTGATGCCAAAAAAATAATCTAATTTACAATTCATCTAGTGAGGGTCAGTATGGTTAAACGTCGAAGCACTACAGCACTGACCTAATCTGTTAACTGCGCAAACAATGAGGAGCTAGCCAATGTCACAGAATAAATGCCCAGTAATGCATGGTGGCGCCACGGAATCCGGCACATCTAATGTCGAGTGGTGGCCCAAATCACTTAACCTGGATATTTTGCATCAGCACGACAGTAAGACCGACCCAATGGACCCGGGCTTTAACTATCGTGAAGAAGTAAAAAAGCTGGATGTTGCAGCGCTAAAGAAAGATCTCGTCGCCCTGATGACTGATAGCCAATCCTGGTGGCCCGCGGATTGGGGGCACTATGGTGGCTTGATGATCCGCATGACCTGGCATGCGGCAGGCACCTATCGTGTAGCGGATGGTCGGGGCGGGGCCGGCACCGGTAATCAGCGTTTTGCGCCACTTAATTCGTGGCCTGACAACGCCAACCTCGACAAGGCCCGCCGCCTGTTGTGGCCGATTAAAAAGAAATATGGCAACAAACTGAGCTGGGCAGACTTGATCGCTTACGCGGGCACTATCGCCTATGAGTCGATGGGCTTGAAGACTTTTGGCTTTGGTTTTGGCCGTGAAGATATCTGGCACCCAGAGAAAGATATTTATTGGGGCGCGGAAAAAGAGTGGCTGGGACGTGACCGTTATGAAAACGATGCTGACCCCGAGTCCCTCGAAAATCCGCTTGCCGCAGTGCAGATGGGGCTGATTTATGTCAATCCTGAGGGCGTCGGCGGCAAACCCGATCCGTTGAAAACTGCGATGGAGGTGCGTGAAACCTTTGCACGTATGGCGATGGATGACGAAGAGACTGTTGCACTCACTGCTGGAGGACACACGGTCGGCAAGGCCCATGGCAATGGTGATGCCACCCTGCTTGGTCCTGAACCGGAAGGTGCTGACATAGAAGAGCAAGGTTTGGGCTGGAATAATAAAACCCGACGCGGGGTTGGGCAGGATACCGTGACCAGTGGCTTGGAAGGCGCCTGGACCACCAAGCCCACACAATGGGATAACGGCTATTTTCAATTGCTTCTGAATTATGAATGGGAGCTGAAAAAGAGCCCCGCGGGTGCCTGGCAGTGGGAGCCTATCGGTATCAAGGAAGAAGACAAGCCAGTCGATGTTGAAGATCCCTCGGTTCGGCATAACCCAATCATGACCGATGCCGACATGGCCATGAAAGTGGACCCGGCCTACCGAAGGATTTCTGAACGCTTTTACAAGGACCCAGACTATTTTTCACAGGTTTTTGCTCGCGCCTGGTTCAAGCTTACGCACCGTGACATGGGTCCCAAGGCCCGCTATATCGGCCCGGATGTGCCCGCGGAAGACCTGCTCTGGCAGGACCCGGTGCCAACTGGTAATTCAGATTACAACGTCGAAGCGGTTAAAGAAAAAATTTCAGCGAGCGGCTTGGCCATCAGCGAGATGGTGGCCACCGCCTGGGACAGCGCCAGAACGTTTAGGGGGTCGGATAAGCGCGGTGGCGCCAATGGTGCGCGCATTCGCCTTGCTCCCCAGAACCAATGGCAGGGCAATGAACCCGATCGTCTCGCCAGGGTGCTGGCCAAGTTGGAGCCGATCGCGGCTGATAGCGGTGCCAGTATTGCCGATGTGATTGTGCTGGCCGGTAACGTTGGTATAGAGCAGGCTGCAAAAGCCGCGGGACATGACGTCGAGATCCCGTTTGCTCCAGGGCGCGGTGATGCGACCGATGAAATGACGGATGCCGAGTCCTTTGCGATGATGGAGCCCATCCATGACGGCTATCGTAATTGGCTTAAGCAGGACTATGCCGTCAGCCCCGAGGAATTACTGCTCGACCGCACGCAACTGATGGGTTTGACGGCCCTTCAAATGACCGCGCTGGTGGGCGGTCTCCGAGTCCTTGGCGCCAACCACGGGGGTTCGCTTCACGGCGTGTTTACAGATCGCGTAGGTGCGCTGACCAATGACTTCTTCGTGAATCTAACTGACATGAAATATACCTGGAAGCCGATGGGAAAAAATCTGTATGAAATCCGCGACCGTGCGTCCGATGCCTTGAAGTGGAAAGCGACGCGGGTGGATCTGGTTTTTGGTTCCAGCTCTATCCTGCGGGCTTATGCCGAGTTTTACGCCCAGGATGACAACGAGGAAAAATTTGTCAGTGACTTTGTTGCCGCCTGGAGCCAGGTGATGAATGCGGATCGTTTTGATCTGGCTTGATAACGTAATTAACGATAGTCGCTTTGATTCGGGAACGTGAATGCCACCGTCGGTCGTGAATTGCCCGAGGTGGCCATATCGTTCCCCAGGGCATTTGAGCATCCGCGGCGTGGAATTAACCAATAAGCAGCTTGGGGGATTATGGATAAAGTGGTCGAAGTGGTGAGCAAGGACTGGTACACATTGTTCGAGTTTAGTCCGAGAATACCGGCGGCGGCCATTGTCCTATTGTTGTTTTTACCCGGAAAATATGTTGCGAAATGAGTGGTCGTGCTGCTCCGCCGGGCTTCAATAGAAGGGATACATGAGAGTTTTTTCGCGCAGTGATGATTGCGATCACTAGGTTTTTTGGTCTAATCATCGAATTTAACATACTTGGTTTGGAGAAATCGCGGTTTCAATGCTTGCCGGCGGTGGCATCATCGCAGTTGTGCTCGGATTTGATTTGAGGGAAATAGATGAAAAAATTCTTGCCGGCATATTCCTGTCTTTCAGCCGGCCTTTCAAAAGTGGTGATTTGATTAATGCTGGAGCGATATAGGATTATGTTAAAGAGATTGCACTCAGGTAAACTCATTTGCGCACGGAGGATGGCGGGGATGCCTTGCTTCCAGGTGCTCAACCCTTTGACAGGCCCTGATTAACTATACAAAAGTTGGCTTGGGGAAAATTGGATTTACTCTGAGTATTGATTTTACCAATGATGGCTCAACGGCCTGCGAGGTGTTGTCTGACTCGGTATCGACGGTAAGATGTTCTTCAGGAACCTCGGCCCCATGCCTATCCAGATTCCCTGTTACCGCAATATAGCGAGCTGGGGGTATATTTTGGACTGCTGTTTTTTTATTGCTTGGTAGATTTGATCGTTCGGTAGGTATGCTGTTTGTGAAAACAGAAGTGCTAGACAAATGCGCGAAAGCCATGCTCAAAGGTAACTACATAGGCAGTTCTGAAACGACCTCGGACACAGCGGTCCTTTGGGGGGCTCAAAGTAAGATTAACTCGAGATCGTTTTAGATCGATGTTCTGGCGCAGGTGCTGCCTTATGTGATTGTTGGTGAAAGTCCCACTCAAACCGTTACATTACACGGTCACCTTTTAACCTTCCTGGATGACAGTAGTGGCCCTCCGGTTAATACCGCTCGCATGGCCTGATCCGCCGAAATATCCAGTGCTGTGACGCTACTGCGCGGTATATAGACGGTGTAGCCGCCTAACTGGTAACTCATTGCCAGGTACACAGCGATCCTTGGTTCCTGGTCTTGATCTACGAACTTGCCTGGCAACAGGGCATCACTTTGGGTAACGAAACCCACCAGACGCATATCGCCGATATCGACCGCGACAACCTG
>DLXZ01000248.1:378-5575 GCA_003448675.1 Porticoccaceae bacterium | reverse complement strand
CGCATATCGCCGATATCCACGGCCACGACCTGCCCCAGCTCTTCGTCCTGGTTTTTTGAAAATAGCCGCGCCACATCTTTTAGAGCCTGGAATAAAGTGGTGACGAGGGGAATGCGGCGCAGCAGGTCTTCAACTTTTGTGACCAGCCAGCGCACCAGAAACAGATTGGCGGCAAGGCCGACGGCTGCCGTCACCGTGACGGCGACAGCGAGCCCCAACCCCGTAAAATACCAGTCTTCGGGCAGTAGGGTGCTGACCCAGGAGCCAAAGGTGTGTTCGGCCCAGGTGATTAACCATACTGCCAGGGCAATGGTCAGGGCCACTGGCGTGATCAGGGCAATGCCCTGTAAAAACCATTTCCACAATTGCTTCATTTCTCGCTCCGCTTATTCACGCGCCTAGTAGTCGTCCCGTAGCCGTTCAAGTAGTTTGTGCTTGCTTTAGCCATTCCAGGCTTCGCGATAGAGCTGAGTGATTTCCTTCGCGCTGGGCACCCGGGGGTTGTTATTGGGTGATCCCGAGGCAAGGGCCTGCTCGGCCATGGTGGGCAGCAGGGAAAAGTATGCGTTTTCGTCGATGCCGTAGGATTGGGGGGAGGGCACTTGCAGGTCGCAATTGAGCTGGCGCAGTTCGGCGATCAGGCTCGCCACAGCGTTTTCAGCGTTGGTATGGCTGCTGGCCAGGCCCATGGCGCGGGCGCAATCGGCATAGCGCTCCATGGCTGCGGGGGCGGAAAAAGCGGTAATGGTGGGCAGCAGCATGGCGTTGCTAAGACCGTGGGCGACATGGAAGAAGGCGCCGATGGGGCGACTCATGCCGTGCACCAAACACACCGACGCGTTGGAAAAGGCCATGCCGCCCTGGGTGGCGGCCAGCATCATGGCTTCGCGGGCGGCGCTGTTGTCCGGTTCGTTGCAGGCGGTGCGGATGTGTTTGGAGATCAATCCCATGGCGCAGAGCGCCAGGTTATCGGTAAACGGGTTGTGTTTGGCGCTGACGTAGGCCTCGATGGCGTGGGTCAGGCTGTCCAGCCCGGTATCGGCGGTGGTGCGGTAGGGCACGCTGTAGGTCAACTCGTAATCCACTATGGCCGCCGCAGGCAGGCAGCCGAGGCCCATAATCAGCATTTTTTCGTCGGTGGATTTGTCGGTAATCACGGTCACTTTGGTGACCTCGGAGCCGGTGCCCGCCGTGGTGGGAATGGCAACCAGGGGCAGACCTTGTTCGTTGGGCTGGTTTGGCACCTTGTAGTCGCGCACCGTGCCGCCCCCGTGGGCCAGCAGACTCATGGCCTTGGCGGTGTCGATGGGGCTGCCACCGCCAAGGGCTATCAGGCAGTCGAAATCCCCGTCCCGGATAATGTCGGTTCCGGTTACGACCACGTCATCGGTGGGCTCGGGGACGGTATCGGCAAAGACCTGCCAGCTAATATTCGCGCCGTCCAGTACCGTCGTGATGGCGCTGAGCTTGCCAGAATCGCGCATAAAGGGGTCGGTGACAATCAGGGGCTTTGTACAGCCCAGTTTGTCCAGCACGTCGGCCAGTTCGGCGATGGCGCCACCACCGATCAACATAATGGGGGGCGTGGTAATGGTGGCGATCATGTTTTGTCTCCCGGATCAGGATTAGCTTGAATTGGCGGGCAGTTTATCAATCCACGGCTTTTGTGGAAGCTCTCTGGAATCAGGTCGTGCTGGCGCCTAATAGGAAGATAAGTCGCGCCGGGTAAGGCAGTCCGATTGCAAGCGCTTATCATATTTGAAGCTTCAGCTTATGATTGGGCAACAACCTAACGACAACGAGGAGAATAATAATGACTGATCCTGTCAGTTATAGCGTGGAAAATAAAACCGCCATCCTGGCCATGGATGATGGTAAGGCCAACGCCCTCAATGAAGCCATGAGCGCCGGCTTGTCGGAGGGACTGGATCGCGCCGAACAAGAGGCTGAAGCGGTAATTATTATGGGACGCCCCGGTATGTTCAGCGCGGGCTTTGACCTGAAAGTCCTCAGTGGTCCGCCAGAAGGACAGCGAAGCATGGTGGATGCTGGCGCACGGTTGTTACTCAAGAGTTATTTGTTTCCCAAGCCAATAGTCATTGCTTGTAGTGGTCATGCTATTGCAGCCGGGGCGCTGATGACCTTGATTGGCGACTTTCGGATTGGGATTGCGGGGGAATTCCGTCTGGGCCTCAATGAAACAGCGATCGGTTTGCCATTGCCCGTATTTGGACAAGAGCTTGCCAGGGATCGACTCGATAATCGGACGCTTACCAACGCGGTGATTAATGCCACGCTCTATTCCCCGGAGGAGGCCAGGGTGGCGGGTTTCCTCGATCAGGTGGTCGCGGAGGAAATGCTATTGGGTGAATCACTGGATGTCGCGGAGCGCCTGAAACAGCTTGATCCAGCGGCATTTCGGGTAATCAAGTCCCAATTGCGTGGTGATACCGGAGACAGGATTCGACAGTCTCTGAGCGGCTAAATCCAGAGCGGAATGATCGGCGGCACAGCAGGCAATTTGAGCCTATAACTTTTCGTGTTAGCAGGGCGCTAGCGTTTCGTGATCACCGTATTGGCATACTCCTGAAAAACGAGGGAACGGTCTAGCAGGGCAGTTTTATCCACGCTCCGGTGCTGCGCTTTTGATGTGTGCTAGCAATCCGTGGGCGGCGTCTTCGCAGTCCAGGCCCGCCAGGGCTTTATCTGATCACGATAAACAGTGCCACGCCGTTTCGGCTGATATGCAGCAAAACCGATGATTGACTACGCTTCAACGCCTTTTTTAATGTTGTGACATCGTGGATCCGCGCTTTATTGGCGCCGACAATCAAATCGCCGGGTCTCAGGCCTGCATAAGCCGCCCGGGAATTGGGTGCCAGTGAAACGACGTTGACCCCCTTGCTATCGGGATGGTTCTCAAAGGCGGCGCCTTCGAGCAGTGGGTGGAGCACGTCATGGGCACTGATAAATGACTGGGGTTCGGCAATTTTTACTTGAATGGTTTTGGGTTTTTTCTCCCGAAGCACGCTCAGGCTTACGGTATCGCCGATATTTTTAATGCCGATTTCGCTGCGGAACTGGCCGGTGTTGCCGGTGCGTTGACCATCCACCGCCATAAGAATATCGCCAGGCTTGAGCCCGGCTTTATCGGCGGGGGAATCCTGCATCACGTCGGTGACGAGCACGCCTGTGTGACTGTGCTTCAGGTCGAAGGCCTTGCGCAGGTCTGGTGTGATGTCCTGAATATTGATGCCCAGCTGACCCCGACGTACCTCGCCGTGCTTGAGGATCTGGTTCATACTGGCGCGGGCCATGTTAACCGGGATAGCAAAACCGATACCGACATTGCCGCCGGCGGGGGCTAGAATCGCGGTGTTAATGCCGACCAGCTCGCCCCTGAGATTAACCAGCGCGCCACCGGAATTACCCGGATTGATGGAGGCATCGGTCTGGATGAAATTCTCATAACCCTCGATGCCCAGGCCGGTGCGGCCCAGAGCGCTGACCACGCCGGTGGTGACGGTTTGACCGATGCCGAAAGGGTTGCCGATGGCGACCACAAAATCACCGACTTCCACTGCGTTGGAGTCAGCCAGGCGTACTTCGGCAAGGTTGTCCTCGTCAATTTCCAGCACGGCGATGTCCAGATCCGGGTCGGCGCCGACGACTTTGGCGTCGTAACTGCGGCCATCGATCAGCGATACCTGTACCTCGTCGGCACCCTTGATAACGTGATAGTTGGTGATAACCACACCTTCGTCGCCATCCACAATCACGCCGGAGCCGGCGCTCTGCTGGCGCTTTCTGGGCTGATATTGTCGCGGGTCGGGCAGGTTGAAAAAGCGCCTAAAAAAAGGATCGTTGAGCAGGGGGTTGTAGCTGTGCTGCTGGGTGGAAAAAGTCGATATATTCACGACTGCCGGGTTTACCCGTTTGAGCATGGGCGCCAGGGTGGGCAAGGCCTCGCCCTGGGAGTCATAGACGGGTAGCGCGGCCTGGGCCAATGGTATTCCGGTGGCGGTCAGGCTGAGAACCAGGGTCAGAACAGCGCTTAATTTCATTAACTACCCCTGTAAGGCTAAATATCGGTAACGTCTGGTTTTACGAATTTGAGCTTGGGCAAGCACGGTGCTGGCGTGCAGAAGGGGCTATACGTCCGCCCTTGCGCCAGCGTGGTTGCGATGTCGCTGCTTAAGCGGCGGTGTCCTGATCCAGCGTTTTTGCCGCTTTTACTTCATTACTGGCGGAACTTATTGGGATGACCTTTGGTTTCGCGGCTTCGGGAATTTCCCGCGCCAACTGTATGGTCAACAAACCGTTTTTCAGTGTCGCTTCGCTGACATTGACGTGTTCGCCAAGCTGGAAGCGGCGCACAAAGCCATCGCAGTTAATCCCCTGGTGAATGAAGTCGCCTTCGGGCTTATCGCTGCCTCGGCCTTCTATGCTGAGAATATTTTTTTCGATGTTGATTTCCAGATTATCCTGGTCAAGACCGGGCGCGGCTATGGTCAGGGTGTAGTGATCCCCATCACGTTGCTCAAGGTTGTAGGGCGGGTGGCTGGAGCTGGCCGTCGCGCCGGTGGGGCTGAGGTCAAGCCGCGAAAGCAGTTGTGGCGCAAAGCCAGGCCGTCGATAGTGGGGCTGCAAAGTCATGGTTCTCATGGTGTTCTCCCTGGCCAGCATTCTGGCTGACTCTGAAATTGGCATAAGTCCGGTCTATATACCCGGCGGATGCTATAGATTTTGGGTCGGGTGGAGGGTTTTCAAGAGCTGGTCAGGGGGGCGGATCGAGGTGTCTGAAGTCTGTCAAGCTGCTGCTATACTTTGCGGCGAAAATTTAAGGTAGTGAGGAGTAACACCATGAGAAATACCACCCATCCGTCAATTGATCTATCGGAGCTGGATTTTGATCCCAACGCCCTGCGCGCCAAATACCGGGAAGAGCGCGATAAGCGCCTGCGACCCGAAGGCGCTAGCCAATATCAGGAAGTCACCGGCGACTTCAGCCACTATATCGATGACCCCTACATCGAGGAGAAAATCGTCCGAGAACCGCTTAATGATGAGGTCGAGGTCATTATCGTTGGCGGCGGCTTTGGCGGCCTGCTGGCCGGTGCGCGGCTACGGGAAGCCGGTATCAACGATATTCGCGTGATCGAGAAGGGCGGCGATTTTGGCGGCACCTGGTACTGGA
>DLXZ01000248.1:0-139 GCA_003448675.1 Porticoccaceae bacterium | reverse complement strand
GAGGCCTACGTCTACCTGCCCCTGTGCGAGGAGCTGAATTATATCCCGAAGGAGAAGTATTCCTACGCCCCCGAAATTCTTGAGCACAGCAAGGCGATTGCCCGTCACTACAATCTTTACGACAACGCCTGCCTGCAAA
>DLXZ01000033.1:6163-6284 GCA_003448675.1 Porticoccaceae bacterium | reverse complement strand
CCGCGAAATTTGGCGCCGGCCAGGAGACTGCCCATATCCAGGGACAAGACTCGTTTATCCTTGAGGCTTTCAGGCACCTCGCCATTGATAATGCGCTGTGCCAGACCTTCGACGATGGCGG
>DLXZ01000033.1:685-5908 GCA_003448675.1 Porticoccaceae bacterium | reverse complement strand
TCTTGCCGACACCGGGCTCGCCGATCAACACCGGGTTATTTTTGGTGCGGCGCTGTAGTACCTGCACGGTCCGGCGGATTTCATCATCGCGGCCGATAACCGGGTCCAGCTTGCCCTGCTCGGCCCGCTCGGTGAGATCAATGGTGTACTTATCCAGGGCCTGACGGTTTTCCTCGGCATCGGGATTGTCCACCGATTCGCCCCCGCGCACCTGGGCCACTACTTGTTCCAGGGCCTGCTTATTGCCAGCTTTATTCAGTATCGCAGCCAGATCATCGTTGTTTTCAAAGGCCGCCAGCAGTACCGTTTCACTGGATATAAACTGGTCACCCTGCTGCTGGGCTTTTTTATCCGCCAGATTGAGTAATCGGCCCAAGGCCTGGGAAATATTGATATCCCCGGTTGCCGTCGTTAGTGTCGCTAACGCGACGAGCTTTTGATCAAGGTTTTGTTGCAAACCGGCAAGATCAAAGCCCGCCTGACGCAACATAGGCCCCACGCTGCCGCCCTGTTGTTGCAACATCGCCACCATCAGGTGAACTGGCTCAATCGCCGTATGATCACGACCAACAGCCAGGGATTGGGCGTCAGCCAGGTTGTTTTGTAATTGATTAGTTAAGCGTTCCTGTCGCATCGAGGCCTCACGTTAATAGACACACCATGAACTACTCAATGGGGACAAAAATGCAATTTTCCAATCACATAAGCGAAGTTTTGTTCTATATCAATTAAATTAAAATGTATGACAGAAGGTTGAAAATAGGTCAGAGACAAGGCCACCGAACAACTGGTGTCCGGAATCAGATACTTTCTAGCCTTATAACATCGTAGGCTGGCTCTTCGTAGGGATGGCTTTTTCTAAGCGCAGCGAGGACCTTTTCTATTATTTTTTCCTCGCACAACATTTCAACTTTGTATTCCGGAACGCGACTTAGCCGGTGCGCCTGCCCCAAATAAGGTTTGCTACCAGCCAGAGGGCGAAACTGCCCTTCGCCCAGGTTCTGCCAGCAGCATTGATCATAATCCCCCTGGCGTCCCGCACCGGCATCGAACAACGCCAGCTTTACTGCCTCAAGATGACTTTCCGGGACGTAAAAACAGAGTTTATACAAAACTTAATAGAGTAGATTAAAGAACTTACGCTGATATTCGACTGCCAGGGGATCACCTTTACCCAGCGCCGCCAGCACATCGAGAAAGGCTTTGCGGGCGCCGCCATCGCGAAACTCCCTGTCCTGTTTCAGGATGTCAAACAGCAGCGCCAGGGATTCCTTGAAATGATTACTCTGGCTGAATTGCACCGCCAGCTCGTAGGCCAGTTCGAGATTGTCCGGATCCTGATTGAGCTGATCTTCAAGTGCCTGGATTTCCGGGGTTTTACTGGCCTCCCGTTTGAGTTCCAGCTGCGCCAGCATCTGCTCGTACTCCGCGGTGCGATCCGCCAGGGGAATGGCGTCGAGTATCGATTGTGATTCATCACAACGGTTCAACTGCATCAGGGTATAAGCCAGTGACATGGCGACATCGTAGCGCCGCTCGGAGCCTTCGTAAGCCGGACGCAGATCTTCCAGGGCGCTTTCAAACTCACCGGCGGCCAGTTTCTGTTGCACCTCAGCGAGCAAGGCATCCCAGGGGCTGGGTAGATGTTGTTCCAGTTTGGCGCGAATTTCCGTCTCCGGCAGCGCCCCCTGAAAAGCATCAATGGGCTGCCCGTCTTTCATAAATATCACAGTAGGCAGGCTACGAATGCCGAACTGGCCGGCGATCTGCTGTTGTTCATCGGCATTGATTTTGGCCAACAAAAACTGTCCCTGATACTCATTGGCCAGCTTTTCCAGAATCGGCATCAGAGCTTTGCAAGGCGCGCACCAGTCGGCCCAAAAATCGACCACTACCAGACGCTTAGCGGATTCTTCAATCAAAACCTGCTGCGCGTTTTGTTCATTAATTTCTACAATAAGTTCACTCATTGGCAATATACCCTTGCATTTCTAAATAAGCGCATCCAACCCCCATCTTCACCCCAGTCCCGCGGATACCAGGAGTTGCTCACTGTACGGTACACCCGCTCCGGATGGGGCATCATAATCGTTACCCGCCCATCATCGCTGGTCACCCCGGCCAGCCCCTTGGGCGAGCCATTGGGGTTGGCGGGATAAACTTCGGTCACCTGGTGCTGATTATCTGTGTATCGCAGCGCCACTAAAGCACTTCCCTCGCCCCGAGCATCAATGGAAGCGGAAAACTCCGCCCGCCCTTCGCCGTGGGCAACGGCAATGGGTAAGTATGAGTCCGCCATGCCTTCCAGTAACACGGATGGGGACGATTCGATTTTAATCAAGGCCACCCGCGCCTCGAACTGCTCGGAAGTATTACGCACAAAACGGGGCCAGGCCTCGGCGCCGGGAATCAGTGTTTTCAGACTGGAGAGCATCTGGCAGCCGTTGCATACGCCCAGGGTAAAGGTGTCCGGACGCTCAAAATAGGCGCTGAACATATCCTTTAGTCCAGCATTGTAAAGGATAGTCTTGGCCCAACCCTCCCCGGCGCCAAGCACATCGCCATAGGAAAATCCGCCGCATGCCACCAGGCCGTGGAAGCCTGACAAATCAGTCCGGCCTGCTACCAGATCGCTCATATGCACATCGACAGCGGCAAAACCAGCCCGATCAAAAGCCGCCGCCATTTCCATCTGCCCGTTCACGCCCTGCTCTCGTAACACCGCCAGGCGGGGACGCACACCGGTATTGATAAAAGGCGCGGCGACATCCTCGCTAACATCAAAAGTCAGTCTGGCATTGAGCCCCGGATCAATCTCGGCAATACGCTCATATTCCTGCCGGGCGCAATCGGGATTATCCCGCAATGCCTGCATCCGGTAACTGGTCTCGGCCCAGGTCTGCTGCATACGGGCGCGGGGTTGCTCAAAGACCACCGTATCGCCACGCGTAATTTGCACACTATCCCGGTGGTTAAGTCGGCCGATGCCAGACAGGCAAGCTTCCAGTTCATGGTCGGCAAACGTAGCCAACACGGATTCGACGTGCTCATCCGCCACTTGCAGTACGGCGCCCAGCTCTTCACTGAACAATCGAGCAATTAGCGCGCCGTCATCACCGGAACTTTCAGACACAGTAATATCGAGACCCACCCGTCCGGCAAAGCTCATTTCCGCCAGTGTGGTGAACAAGCCACCATCGGATCGGTCGTGATAGGCCAATACCCAGGCATTGGCAATGCAATCTTTCAGGGCATCAAAAAAGCCTTTCAGCAGGGACGGTTGGTCCAGATCCGGCACCGCCCCGCCAAATTGCTGATAAGTCTGCGCCAGCACCGAACCACCGAGACGATCCTTGCCCCTACCCAGATCCACCAGAATCAGCTGGCTGTTTTTTATAAAATCGCCATCGGTTCGCAACTGAGGTGTCAACGCCCAGCGCACATCCGGCACTGGCGCAAAGGCGGAAATCACCAGTGAAAGGGGCGCGGTGACGGCTTTGTCGTGATGGTCCTGTCGCCACTGGGTGCGCATGGACATGGAATCCTTGCCCACCGGAATGGCGATACCCAGTTCGGGGCACAGCTCCATGCCCACGGCTTCGACAGTACGATAGAGCTTCTCGTCCTCACCCGCATGACCGGCCGCGCACATCCAGTTGGCGGACAGCTTGATATCGCCAAGCTCCTCGACCCCGGCGCCAGCGATGTTGGTAATGGCCTCGCCAATTGCCATACGCCCGGAGGCAGGGCCGTCGACCAAAGCCAGCGGCGTGCGCTCGCCCATGGCCATAACTTCACCGGTGTAACTATCGTAGGTGGTAGTGGTCATTCCATAATCGGCAACCGGCACCTGCCAGGGGCCGACCATCTGGTCCCTGGCCACCATGCCGGTAATAGAGCGATCGCCAATAGTGATTAGAAAACTCTTGCTGGCGACAGTTGGGTGACGCAGCACCTGTTCCGCGGCCTGCTCAAGAGAGACACCAGCAAAGGAAAATTCATCGGCCCGGGCGGCCTTGCTGGTGACATCGCGATGCATTTTTGGCGGCTTGCCAAATAGTACGGACATGGGCAGGTCGATCGGCTGGTTGGCGAAATCACTATCGCCAAGGCGGATACGTTTTTCATCGGTCGATTCGCCCACCACCGCATAGGGACAGCGCTCCCGATCGCAGATAGCCTCAAAGCGGGCCAGGTTTTCCGGGGCAACGGCCAACACATAACGCTCCTGCGCCTCGTTACACCAGATTTCCAGGGGTGACATACCCGGCTCAGCATTGGGCACCTTGCGCAATTCAAAGGCGCCGCCGCAGCCGCCATCCTTTACCAGCTCGGGGAAAGCATTGGACAGACCACCAGCGCCGACATCGTGGATAAAAGCGATGGGGTTGTACTCGCCCAGCTGCCAGCAGGCGTCGATAACTTCCTGACAGCGGCGCTCAATTTCCGGGTTCTGCCTCTGCACGGAGGCAAAATCCAGATCTTCACTGCTGGCGCCCGAGGCCATGGACGAGGCCGCGCCACCACCCAGGCCAATCAGCATGGCCGGACCGCCCAGCACCACCAGTTGATGGCCCGGTTCGAATTCCGGCTTGTCCACGTCCCCAGCGCGAATATTGCCGTAACCGCCGGCAATCATGATGGGCTTGTGATAGCCACGCCGCTGACCATCAAAATCCAGCTCGAAACTGCGGAAATAACCGCAGAGGTTGGGCCGGCCATACTCGTTATTGAAAGCCGCGCCGCCGATGGGGCCCTCCAGCATAATATCAAGGGCCGAGACGATACGATCCGGCTTTCCGTAGTCATCCTCCCAGGGCTGGATGTAATCGGGGATACGCAAATGACTGACGCTGAATCCGGTCAAGCCAGCCTTGGGTTTGGAACCCCGACCCACCGCGCCTTCATCACGAATTTCACCCCCGGAGCCAGTCCCCGCCCCAGGAAAAGGCGCAATAGCCGTTGGGTGGTTATGGGTTTCCACTTTCATCAGCAGGTGGACCGGTTCTTCGGCGTAGCCATAGACGCCCTCGCTGGGCGAGGGGAAAAAACGCCCGCCGGTGTGCCCTTCTATCACCGCCGCGTTATCTGCATAGGCTGACAGGATGCCTTCCCCACTGCAGGCTTTGGTGTTTTTAATCATGTCAAACAGGGAACGGGGCTGTTCACGCCCATCAATGCTCCAGCTAGCATTGAAAATTTTGTGCCGGCAGTGCTCGGAGT
>DLXZ01000033.1:0-343 GCA_003448675.1 Porticoccaceae bacterium | reverse complement strand
GCCAGACCCAGCTCGACATTGGCCAGCACCAGAGCATTTCGGCCACCGTTCAGTACATCCACCAAACTCAGGGGTTTCGGCTCATAGGTGGCAAATAAGCGCTCGGCCTGCTCGTAACTGTCCAGCACTGTTTCCACCATGCGGTCATGGAGACAGGCGGCTGCCAATACAAGCTCACTTTCAGTAAGCGAGGTGTCGCTGCTCAGGTAATAGACGATTCCCCGTTCAATACGTCTAACGCCGCTCAGGCCGACGTTATGGATAATATCCGTGGCCTTGCTGGACCAGGGTGAAATGGTACCCGGCCTGGGGATTACCAGACGCTGCAGGGCGCCATCGCCAG
>DLXZ01000077.1 GCA_003448675.1 Porticoccaceae bacterium | reverse complement strand
AACGGCCCCATGTCCAAGCTAGCGGTCTTTTGGCACGTAATCCATTTCGTCCAGCAAAGGCAGGTAATCGTAAGACACCACATCGCAGGCCGCGCCCGGATAACGGTTCCAGTACCAGGTACCACCCACTCCGTCCCCGGTCTCGTAGACGCGCACCGAAAGCCCAAGCTCACGAAGCTTATGCAGTTGGTACATACCCGAAATACCAGCGCCAATGATGATTGCGTCATATTGATTCGACATATTGATTCCTCACTAATTTCTGACAGGTACAGTTCAGAGCAGCTTGACAGGCCACCTCATCGCCCGACGGCAATAAAGTTTACGTGTAAGCCGCCATTTGAGTTCCGCTGGCCATGGCTGATTCAACGCGCTCAACCGCTGGCGCATCCTATCGACAACACACCACCTGAAAAAGGCAGTGCCTTGACACACCCCCAGGGCAAACCGGCGCAAAGCACCATAACAGCTCCAAGCGCTGCCACCATTGATATGACTCAACTCTCGCCCCCAGAGCAAGGCCCTTGCTTGTTGCATAGCTCCATGCTGGGTATAAAAAAAGAGCTGCCAATGGCAGCTCTTTTTAACATTTCGACCGTCGTCTTATTTGTCGCAGTGACAAAAGACGATAGACCAAAACATCAGCTCATCACAAAGCCCTCATAATCGTTCGCCGCTGCTTCATCGCATTTGGCACGATAGTTCTGCTGGCCACCGGCATAGAGCATAAAGGTGCGCTTTTTATCGGGATTATTTGGGTTGACACCCATAAACCAGGAATCCGCCGTCGGGAACAAGGTATGTTCGACAGTTTCATTGACATGCTCGGTCCAGCCATCTTCCGCTTCGGTCGTCGGCTCAATGGTGGTCAGGCCCTTATCACGCATGTAACCCAGCAGGTCTGACACCCACTCAACGTTCTGCTCGGCGCAACGCGGGATGTTACAGAAAGTAGCGCCATTGTGAGGGCCTACCAGGGTCAACAGGTTGGGGAACCCGTTAATTTGCAGACCCAGCATGGTGCGAGGACCATCCACCCACTTCTCTTTCAGTTTCTGGCCACCCTTGCCAGTGATGTCGATGCGATTCAGCGCCCCCATAACACCTTCAAAGCCGGTGGCGTAGACGATGATGTCCAGCTCATATTCCTGATCACTGCACTGCACACCCTTGGGTGTAACACGCTCGATAGGTGTTTCCGGCAGTGACACCAGATGGACATTGTCCTGGTTATAGCACTCGAAGTATTTGGTTTCCATGGGCACCCGACGAGTACCGAAGCCGTGGTTTTTGGGGATCAGTTTTTCGGCCACTTCTGGATCATTAACCCGCTGGCGAATTTTCTTGGCAATAAAATCGCTGATCATTTTATTGGCTTTGAGATCGCTCATAATCTCGGGGAAGTTGCCCAGCCAAATGCCAAACCCCGGCTGATCGTAGAGGTATTCGAAGCGCTCTTCACGCTCCTGCTCACTCACATCATAGATGGAGCGCTCATCAAACTTGTGTCGGAAAGCGCCGAAGGTTTCCTTGCACTCACTAAAAATATCATCATATTCAGCGCGAATCTGATCCATTTCTTCCGGCGTAATGGGGCTGTTTTTCAAAGGCGCACACCACTCGGGGGCCAGTTGAAAAACGTAGAGGTCCTTGGCGGTTTTCGCCGCTTCCTGGATAAACTGAACACCGGTAGCGCCGGTACCAATGACGCCAACACGCAAGCCTGAGAAATCGTTGTTATTGCCCAGGCCTTCCTTCGGATAGCGGGCCGTGTGAGTCCACTGACCTTCGAAGCTCTCGATGCCGTCGATTTTCGGCAACTGGAAAGCTGACAGCGGGCCGGTTGCGGATACCAGGAAGGTTGCGCTGGCACCGCTGCCGTCTTCCAGTTCGATATCCCACTGCTTATCGGCTTCATTCCAGGTGGCCTTGCTGACGCGACTATTGAATTGAATATCGTCGCGCAGATTGAACTTATCAGCGACAAAATTCAGGTATTTTTCCGTCTCTGGCTGAGGTGCAAAGTGTTCGGTCCAGGTCCACTCATTCATGACTTCCTTCGACCAGGAGTACGCGTAGGTTTCACTCTCTGAGTCAAAACGGCAACCGGGGTACTTGTTCCAGTACCACGTACCGCCAACACCTGAGCCCGCCTCAAAAACCTTGACCGACATACCCTGCTCACGCAGCTTGTAGAGCTGGTACATACCGGACACACCGGCGCCTATGATGATGGCATCATATTTTTCAGACATAGAACTTCCTCATTACTGACCAATAATTAGTGAATTAAGATCCGACATTGGATCCGGGAATCCCGCGGCCACAAGGGACCCCGGGTTATAAACTCTCGAATGCCCCTTCAGTTCGGGACTTATCCACCGAGAAGGCGCCGGAGTATACCCAGCCAGACTAGCGGTTAAAAGTGTATCGGCGGAAGAACCTAAAGTGCTGGATAGCACCCTAGGAATCAGTCTTACCTCGAAGCTCGCTGGAGGATATGTCATGGCGGAACATCTCTTCCTCCACGCCATGACAAATGACTGCCAGAGCCTTCGGCAAGGCGACGTCCGCCAGGGTTTCAAAGCTTTCATCCTGCTGACGGCCAAACACCAGGAAATCATTGCCACGCTCCGCAATGGTTTCGATGGCGGCGATACAAGCGGACATATCGTCGCCGTAGTACCGGGGCTCGGCGATGCGTTTCACCGTGTCCACGCCGATAACAAAGGTAGCGCCGGGGAACAACGCGGATTTTTCCACAAAGGTGGGCGCGCGAGTAAAGACCAGTGGATATTCGGCGCCGATAGCAGCCTGACGCTGCGCCATGTCAAAATAGTCCAGCGGCGGTTTATCCACGTTAAATGCCGATATTTCCAGGGTGACCGGCTTGCCTAATATAGTCTCGGCCAGGCGAGCCATGGTTCGGTGACCATCATGCATGGGATTAAAAGCACCGGGGAACAACACCTCTGGCCCGGCTGCCTGGTCATGGGTGGAACGACGCTCACCAGTAAACAATCCCTGCCAGGCGGGTAGTCCTGGCGTAGCGTGTTCACTAAACCCATCAACTTTACTTTGCTGCCAGGCCAGGTCCACCGGCAGGCCACAGGCTTCGGCCAACAAATCGATAACCAGCCGCGCGGCCAGCGCTTCCTCCTCGCCACGTGTACGGGTCTCGTTAAGCACCAGCGCCGCCTCGCGGGTTGCGCTCAGGGATTGAACGCAAACAAACACCTTGTTATCACCCCGTCGCTGCCGATCAGTGGCCAGCGCGGCGGTTGCGCCCACCCCCAACAATCGACCAGGCTCGACATCGGGCTCCAGCTTCATGGCCCGCTGAAACGCGGTCATGGCCATGGCGCGCGCGGTTTTGGCACTACATGCCTGGTCCGGCTGGCCGCCCAGGAAGTCCGCCAATGCGCCGGGATGATAGGGCACCAGCGCTTCGATTACCGTGCGGGAAGCGCCGGGCACCGTCAACAATTGCGCCAGCGCTTCGCTGCCGCCCCCCGCGACACAGATAACCCCCATAAACGGGGAATCATGAATTTCACCAACGATGCTTTGTAAACGTTTCACCTGGTTATCATCCTGCGCGAGCATTTAACGCCATCAAACCAGTATTGTAAGTGTTACAAAACCATTGCATAAGCATGAAAGTCTGTCACGCCTAGCAGGAATGCTGGCACAAACGAGGTGACAACGCTGCTTACGCGCCAACAAATACCCACTCAATAATTGAGTGTTTTGCTCAGTCTTTGACAAAGACAGCTGCCCCGCTAAACTAGCCTACTGCTCAGACTTATCCCCTTCGACTATCGCCCCGCCCGAATGGCCGCACCATGGCAGTCGGTTATTGGCGACCCAATGTCTGACAACTATTCCTAAGCAACCATCAAAGAGGTTTTTAATGACGATCGAAGATCAACTGGCTGAAGCCGTTGCCATTGCCAATGTGCCCACCCTGTTAATGGTGCTGGTCCAGATGACCGGTGACAAACGCTGGATGGAAGAGCCCTACCGCATACGCCGCGCCGGCGGTACCGACGATAACGACACCGGTGGTCTTAGCGACGAAATCCAACAGGAAATCCGTAATGCCGCGCTGGAAGCCATCCTGGCCTGGAAAGGTGGCAAACCCCTCGGCCTGGCCGAACCCAGTGAAAAAGAACTGGTGGAGATGCTTACCGCCTCAATGGGCGAAACCGTACCCGATGAATATGGCGAGATGACCGCCGCCCAGCTGGGCCAAACCCCCATGCTATGGGACCAAAAAATTGACGTCCCCGAAGGTTTCAATGTCGTGGTCATCGGCGCTGGCGTCTCCGGACTCTGTGCCGCGGTCAACCTGAAAGCTGCCGGTGTGCCTTTTACTGTACTTGAGCGCCGCGATTCCGTGGCCGGCGTCTGGCAGGACAACCGCTACCCCGGCGCCGGTGTCGATACCCCCAACCACCTCTATTCCTTTTCATTCGCCCCCTATGACTGGTCAGCCTACTTCGCCCTGCGCAACGAGCTACACGACTACTTTGACCACGTTGCCGACAAATTCGGTCTACGCGACAACATCCAGTTCGGCACTACCGTAAACAACGCAGTCTACAACAGCCAAAAACAGGCCTGGGAAATCACCACCACCCGGGCGGACGGTACCGAGGAGACCCTGGAGGCCAACGTGCTGGTGAGCGCCGCGGGCATTTTCAACCCGCCAGTATTCCCGGACATTCCCGGCCTGGATAGTTTTACCGGCGAAAGCTGGCACACCGCGGAGTGGCCGGAAGACGGGACTCTGGATGGCAAGAAAGTCCTGATGATCGGCAATGGCGCCACTGCCATGCAGATCGGACCGGAAGTTCAGCACAAGGTTGAATCGCTGACTATTTTCCAGCGCAGCCCCCACTGGGCGACACCCTTCCCGCAATTTCGCATGGAGGTACCGGAGGCTATACGCGTTTTGTTCGAGGAAGTACCCCTCTACCGTATGTGGTACCGCATGCGTCTGGGCTGGACCTACAATGACCGCATCTACGAAACCCTGCACAAGGACCCCAACTGGGAGCATCCCGAGCGCTCCCTGAATGCCGTTAACGACAGCCACCGCGCCTACTTCACCAGTTATATCAAGCAGGAACTGGGTGAGCGCACCGACCTGATGGACAAGGTGCTACCCAGTTTCCCGCCCTTCGGCAAACGCATGCTGATGGACAACGGCTGGTATCGCATGTTGCAAAACCCGAAGGTTGAACTGGTGGACGATCCTATCGACCATATCGAAGGCAACAAGGTGGTCTGCAAAAGTGGGGCGGCGTATGAAGCAGACGTGCTGGTGGTCTCCACCGGCTTTAACGTGCTCAAGTTCCTGTCCACCTATGAAGTGGTGGGCCGCTCTGGCAAGAGCCTACGCGAGGTCTGGGGGGAGGAAGACGCATCGGCTTACCTGGGCACGGTGATTCCCGACTTTCCCAACTTCTTCACCCTGTACGGCCCCAACCTGCAACCGGGTCATGGCGGCAGCTTTATTTTCGTTGCCGAAATGCAGGTGCGCTATGTCATGCAAATGATCGACACCATGGCCAAGCAGGCCATCGGCGAAGCCAACTGCAAGCAGGCCGTCCACGACGCCTACATCAGCGAAGTGGATAAAATCCATGAAAACATGGTCTGGGCTCACCCCGGCGTCAGCAGCTACTATCGTAACTCCAAGGGTCGCGTGGTGGTCAACTCTCCTTACCGCAACGTGGACTTCTTTGCCAAGACACGGCATCTGAATCTGGATGATTACGATATCGAACCAAGCAAGACCGCGGGCTAGCAGGAACCGGGCAACCGCGCCTGACACTAAAAACGCCGCTCCCCAGCGGCGTTTTTTTATCCCCATCGGCAACATCCACTGTACTCAAGCCAAACATGCGCATCGTCGTGTAAGCCGTGAGAGAAACCTGCCCATGATCAGCCATAAGGCCATGAATTGCCTGATTCTCAAAAGCTTACTCGCCTGTCTTGAGCATTATTTACGGTCGGGTCTGCGTTCTGTCCGGTTCCACCCGCTGCCAAAGCGACCATGATTGACCCTAGCACGCAATCGCCCTGTCTGGCCGTTCTGCTCTTTCGAAACCTGTCAGGAGGGCGGATAACGACTATTTTTCCGCAGGCTTGATCATGGATTTAACGACGGAACTCTACCGTTTCACCAACTTACAGATCATCTCGCCAACCACGACACAGTCCCTCGCCACCACGGGCAAGGGGCCGGATATCTTCAAAAACTATCTCCAGCCCTATTTCAAAACCGCAAGAGATAATTCATACGGTTTCGTCCTGGAATCATTGACCTGGCGGGCCAATCCCGACTGGACCACCAAACTCGGTTATTCGACCGAGCAGTTCGTTGACTTAGATCGTCGCGCTATCGAGCTGATGGAAGATATTCGCGCTAGCCATAAAAGCGAAGATTCCCCTATCGTGCTCAGCGGCTGCGGGAGCACCCTGGCTCGATCGCATCCGGGGTATTCGCGGTAACGCATCGACCATGAGTGACGCGGAGCTGGATGAGTCCGCCGAGCTGGATGACGGTAACCCCTCCGAATTCGGGCAGCAAAGCCGTGCGTTGTTTAATCACCTGCCTAAACTGTCGGTGCTGGGCGGCTGTTGTGGCACCGACCACCGACATATCGAGGCCATTTGCAAGGCAGCCAAATGATCTTGACAGTACGAGTGGCGCAGCTAAAACACTGGAGCGACGGCAATCAGACTAAAGACCTTTCGGGTATTCCTAGTTATGTCAGCGCGCTAGATATTTGCCAGGGATTGAGTACGTCACGTAACCAACTACTGGGTTACTATGCCCGAGTCTGCATATCTAGTGGCAACAGGTCTTGTGCTTCAGTGTCATTTAGCCTCCATACATAAGTCAGTGACTAAGCATCCACGGCCTAGCAGAAGGAAAAAGCTTTTCTCCCGTAGCGGTGTAAAGCGCTTTCGATCTTTCCCGCGTACCACCATCACGGGGACAGGGCTTTGATCCATGCTTCTCAGCCTCAACCCCGGCCGCGAAGACACGGGGTTGGTGCTGGGACCGCTCGTTGCGAATACAGACCTCCCGCTGAAATGGATTCATGGTCAAGGCGTCGGGAGCGACAATGATCACCCTCCCGGCAAGATCACCACAGCGGGGACAAGGGCTGGGCCGCGCATAATTGTCCATTGTCTCCAGCTCGGAAAACACACCGTGCTCGGGACATTTATAGTCATAAACAGGCATCGGGCCTCCTACGCTATCACTAAGGGTTGCTACGCTCGGGTTGTTAAATCCGGGTTATTTGTCAGGCGCAAGCGGCACGTCTACGCTGCCGTCGAGATGTTTATCTGGACCCTCGGCGCCGGGATTAACATCAAACTCAAAGATATCGGTGGGCAGCCATAAAGTGGCGCACGCATTGGGGATGTCTACTACCCCACTGATATGCCCCTGTACGGGGGCGCATCCCAGTAATGCATAAGCCTGGGCTCCGGTGTAACCGAATTTTTTCAGGTACTCGATGGCGTTCAGGCAGGCCTGACGATAGGCCACATGCACATCCAGATAATGCTGCTTGCCTTCCTCATCCACGGAAATACCTTCGAAGATCAGGTAGTCGTCATACTTCGGCGCCATGGGGCTGGGCTTGAAGATCGGGTTCTTGATGCCGTACTTCTCCATGCCGCCCTTGATGATGTTGACGCGCAGGTGAATCCAGCCGGCCATTTCGATAGCACCGCAGAACGTAATTTCACCATCGCCCTGACTGAAGTGCAGATCCCCCACGGACAGACCGGCGTCTTTCACGTAGACCGGGAAGTACACCTGGGAGCCACGGGACAGATCCTTGATGTCACAGTTACCGCCGTGCTCGCGAGGCGGCACGGTACGGGCACCTTCTGCAGCAGCCTTGGCCTTGGCATCACCGCTCAACTTGCCCATGTGGGCGGTGTCCGCGTAGGGCAGGTTGGCCAGCCCCGGCACGCGATCGGGCTCGGTGTCGTAGAGTTCTTTCTCACGGGTGTTCCACTCGTCGAGCATTTCCTTGGACGGCAGACAGCCGATCAGGCCCGGGTGAATCAGGCCGGCGAATTCCACATTGGGAATATGGCGGGACTTGGTGAACATGCCGTTGAAGTCCCAGATGGATTTCTGCGCTTCCGGGAAGTGTTCCGTCAGGAAACCGCCGCCATTCTGCTTGGAGAAGAAACCATTGAAACCCCACTGACTCTCGTCAAAGGTGCCGATATCCAGAATATCCACCACCAGCAGGTCGCCGGGCTCTGCGCCTTCCACACCGACCGGGCCGGTAAGAAAGTGCACCTGGGTCAGGTCCACATCACGCACATCATCGGCGCAATCATCATTCTTGATCTGGCCACCGGTCCAGTCGTGGCATTCCAGAATAAAGTCGTCAC
>DLXZ01000040.1 GCA_003448675.1 Porticoccaceae bacterium | reverse complement strand
GCCAGCCGAGTTCCGATACCGGGGCGGCGTGATCATCCACCGCGATTTTGCCGCGAGGCACCGGGGTATAACCCGCCAGGTGGATTTCACCCACCGCTCCGGGCGGGATTTGATCCAGCCAGGCCATCGCATAATCGGCGGGTGCCGGGCAGTCCAGGTTGTGGGCATTAACCAGCAGGTTGTTGATGTCCACCAGCAGACCACAGCCGGTGCGCTCAACGAGGCGGCTGAAAAATTCGGTTTCGCTGTAGTCCTGCCCCGAGTCATCGATATAGGCGGTGACATTTTCCACCAGCAGCGCGCGGCCGATGGCCTGTTGTACGCGATCGATGTTGGCCGCCAGTACGGCGAGGGATTCCCGCGTGCGCGGCACCGGCAGCAGATCTCCAGCGTGCAGGCGCTGGCCATCCAGATTCACCCAGCAGAAGCACAGATGGTCGGAAACCAGTACAGGGTCGAAGCGCTGGACCAGCTCGGCGAGTTTTGCCAGCGCCTTGTGGGATATTCCGGCGGCGGAGCCCAGCCCCAGGGCAGTGCAGTGGAAACTAATATCGTAAAGCTCCCGGGCCCGCTCCAGCAGCGCCAGGTTGGCACCGCCGTCCATAAAGAAGTTTTCCGTGTGCACCTCGACGAAATCGATATCCGCAGCTTTGGCGAGCGCCTGCTCGTAATGTGGGTGTCGCAGGCCGACGCCGACTTTGGATCGTGCTGTTTGGGGTGATGCTATATGTTCGGTCATCAACATGATGGCTCTCCAGCTCGTTACCTCAGTGCATTACCCGGGACGCCGCAGCGTCCCGGGTAATGGTGTCAAAGGTGTCGCTTTCACTGGCCTTCACCTATTTGCTGGCCTCGTAACGCGCCTTGGCTTCGGCCTTCAGCATGCCGCCAAGACTTTCACAGGTGCCTTTTTCCACCAGTTTCCACTCACCGGGGTCCTTGTCGACCGTGGACTGACCGGCGCAGGAATGGGTGCCCGCCAGGTTGCCGCAGTCGTTCTGGCCGATGCCAGCGATGCCGTAGCACTTCTCTTTGTCAGCGGCACTTACCGGGGCCACCATGGCCGAGGAGAGGGCTGCCGCCAGTGCGGCACTTGCTATTAATTTCTTGTTCATGGGTTGTTACTCCATTGGCTTGTTTGAAAGGGTCTGGCCGCGAGGATTGGCGGGAAGGGGTGGGTTAGTACCTCCCGCTTAACCCAATCCTCGATCGCCAGAATTCGCTCAATTACTCGTCATCCAACTGGGCAACAGTCAGATTATGGATGCCAAACCAATTGCGCTTGGCGGTGGTGATATTGCCCGGTACGTCTTCAAGCCACTTTTTTTGCACCTGCTTGTTAAGGTTCAGGTAGAGCTTGCCGTCCACCAGACGCCAGGCCAGAGGGTCCACGTCCAGCTTTTTGTTCAGGGCAACACCCATGGCGCAGTAGCCGCCAAACTGAGGGGCATACTTTTCAGGATTCGCCCGAAAGGCATCGCGGTTGGATGCGGTGGAAAAGTGGTAGATAGCGTCTTTATAGGACGCGCTGTACTTCGACTTACCCTTGACCGGACCGGAGTTCGAAAAGTAGGAAACCGCGTCATAACCGTGGATAGCCAGATCGTTGGCGTCCGCATTGATCTGAATATCCGCCGCAAAGCTGCCAACCGATAAAGCGATGGCGATAATCGCGGCAAAATGCTTAAAGAGAGTAATTAATTTCATGTCGTATAACTCCTGTTTACTTGAATAAAAAAAGAATAAATCCATTGTTGTTACTAATCGTTTATGGTGGCCACTTGCTACCAACGAGCCAAATCAGAATCGAATACATTGCATACGGCACCTCCTGCGTAATCCCTGGTGATGATCGATTGATCCTGCTTTCCACGACGAACACTTCAACGCGGAAATGGCTGCCAACAAATGAGCAACAGTATGGGCATGCCGGATATATCCTGACACCTGACTGCTCCCAGCTAATCGGCTATCACAGTTATTACAGGATTCATGCCAATTTTTTTGCTTTATAAAACAGATAGTTATAGATATGGAAATGTCGCGATATTTTGATGAAAACTAAATATCGATATTTATCTCACGATATATCGTTTTTATTGGTCTTGTTAAATTTACATCTTGGGTATATTTTTACTTCACTATATTTCCATAAATTATATTTTTTATTGTTAGTTTAGGTGTGTTTTTCAATTTCAGCTGGATTAGATGATCTGATAAATTCATTTTTTTCATTAATATCCAAGTCATCTTGGAGCAACATCTAACATTAAAATCACTTAGTTACACTTATTTTGTGTATTTTTTTATTAATATATGTCGAAAAACGCAGAAAGCCAATGCAGCTAATATCTCTATTTATTGAGATGGGTAGCGTGGAAAATATCACCTGCTCGCAACTGGCTAGTTACCGAAAAGATATAACCCCAGAGAATCCCATCCGAGGCATGTTGGTGCGGAGAACACCATAAAACCGGCAAAAAACGCAGCCCTAGGGCATTGGTTGCAAGGTAACCAGCTGGCCCTCCCGATAATCTGTAATTGCCCGCTCGATTTCCTCTGGCGTATTCATCACGAATGGCCCCCAGTGGGCAACAGGTTCGCGCAGAGGCCTGCCCGCAAGCACCATGGCACTGGAGAAATCCTGGGTAGAAAGTGCAACTGCGTCACCTGCACCCAATCTGGCCAGATGCCCGGAAGGGATCTGGCGCAGTCCGGATCTGGCGCGCACGGTCACGGCGCCATCCGCCGCGTAGATCAGTGTGTTCTTTTCCTCAGGCACCCGCAGGTTCAGTTCCGCCCCTTCGGCAAAACGAATCATGGCAATATCAACGGCGCAGGCCCGGCCCTGGATCGGGCCGGTGACGTGCTCGGTCACCCCGTTTGCGCGCGCTTGCACCACCCCGGCGATAACATTGATCTGAGCTCGATCGATCAGCAGTGAGGGAATGTCTCCCGCGCTGACTTCTCGGTAAGCCGGTGCTTGCATCTTCATCGAGGCCGCCGATTACATTGG
>DLXZ01000057.1:3140-3705 GCA_003448675.1 Porticoccaceae bacterium | reverse complement strand
GCCAGATCGACTGCCTGAAGCCTCTCCGGCAGCGGTGATCATTCCCGATGGAGATGGATTCTTTGTAGATGACCCAGCGCAGCGGGGGGGGGCGGGGGATGGCTGGTTCATCGTTTATTCGCTTAAAAGCTGTGAAATGATCGGCGGAGCGCCTGCTTTCGATACCTACCACACTTCTTATCAGCGGCCGGTTAATAACGTGAACGATCTTATCCGCTATCGGGATCGAATAATTCTAGTGAGCTTGATTGATGCCAGTCTTGGTGATCCTGTGAATGAAAATAGGAAGTACTTCCTAAATTTTCATAGTTTCGATACCACTGAAAACCGCGTAAAGCCGTTGTGCGGTTTTTCCGAGATTGGCCGATTGCACCGACCGTTGTAGGGATTCACGTGTTTTCTATATGGGGATGGGCTTATGACCTTTAACGCGACACCGACCGGTGGCAATTGGGAAAATAAACTGATCGATCAAATCAAGCACGTCGAAGGATTCAGCAAGCGAGTGTATGGGGATTCGCTTGGAGTGCCGACGGGGTCGCATCTTGCAATGCCATATTTGACC
>DLXZ01000057.1:1181-2943 GCA_003448675.1 Porticoccaceae bacterium | reverse complement strand
CCAACGGGGTCGCGTCTTGCAATGCCACATTTGACCGCCCACCAGCCGTATTCTCCTCCCCTGCTCCGATCCGCCTACGGGCCAGTGTTGTTACCCTGATCGGGCTGCTTCCCCCGTAAGCGCTGGCGGTATTTGTCTTTGGCTAGCGCCTGCATGTCTTCTACGGTATCGCTTTCGTCGATAATTTCGCGGCCGAGGAGGGTTTCGATGGCGTCTTCCAGCGTCACGACGCCGGAGTTTTGGCCGAACTCATCTTCGACCAGGAATAAATGGGCGCGATGTTTAATAAACTGGTCGAGCAGTTGTTGTATCGGCAGTTTTTCGGACACGCGGACAATGGGCTGCATATAGTTGCCGACTCGTTCATCGCCATGGCCGGCGCGCTCGGCTTGAAACAGGTCCCGCTTGATGACTTTGCCGATGATGTCGTCGGTGCTGTCACCATAAACAGGCATGCGGCTGAATTGTTTGGTGAGTGGGTCGTCGAGTGCTTCGCTGACGGTCATATCCCGGTTTAGCATGTGCACAACGCTACGGGGGGTGAGCACCTGTTCTGTGGACACTTCCCGCAGGCTGAGAATATTCGACAGGTATTCACTTTCGTGGGAGAACAGGGCGCCTTCCCGGTGGCCCAGTGAGGCGAGGGCGATGATCTCTTCGCGGGTGATTTCGTCGCCCTCTTTTGCGCTGAATAGTTTGGTCAGGCGTGTCGATACCCAGACCAGTGGATAAACCACTTTGACCAGCCAGACAATGATAAACGCGGCGGGGATGGCGAGTTTGCGCCAGAAGGTTGCGCCGAGGGTTTTGGGGATGATTTCCGAAAAGTAGAGGATCACCAGCGTCAGTAACACGGCGATGAGGGTTTCCCACTGCGCGCCGAAGATCTGCACGGCTTGCGAGCCGACACCGGCGGCGCCCATGGTGTGGGCGAAGGTGTTGAGAATAAGAATGCTGGAAAGGGACTCGTCCAGACGCTCGCGGACTTTTTCTATCCGTTTGCCGGCGCGGGGTTTGGCTGCTGCGATCTGCGCCACAAAGCTGGGGTTGATGGAGAGCAGTACCGCTTCGAGTATCGAACAGAGAAAGGAAACGCCGATGGCGACGGCCAGGTAGGTAAACAGTAATGTCATTGCGGACCTAAAGTATCAGAAAAAACGGCGGCAAGGGCCTGAATATTTGACGTTTGCGTTGACCAGACCAAACGGTGAAGAGCGGGTGTTTAGGCTACTCACTGCTTCTGCAACTGCCCTTAGACTCGGTGCGAGGGTAGTCTTCCTGTCGTGCCCTTGAGCAAGGAGAACGAGCCAACCATGAAACCAAGAATCAGCATGATTACTCTCGGTGTTCGCGATATGAAGGTAGCGATCAATTTTTACCAGCAAGGGCTCGGGTTCCCCCGCCTGGATTCTCCGCCGGAAGTTGCTTTTTTTAATCTGCATGGCACCTGGCTCGGCCTGTATGGTCGCGAAGCATTGGCGGATGATGCGCAGGTTACTGCAGCAGGAAGCGGCTTTGAAGGTTTTTCTCTCTCCCACAATGTAATGTCTGAGGATGAAGTCGATGGCGCCATGGCTGAGGCACTAAAAGCTGGTGCGACGCTGGTCAAAAAGCCTCAGAAAACTTCCTGGGGTGGCTATAGCGGCTACTTTAAAGATCCGGATGGTCATCTCTGGGAGGTGGCCTATAACCCGCTGCTCTGGGTAGGCCCTGGTGATTAAGGCCGATAGCTAAGGCGCCGAAGCCCAACAACGGCTGCCTG
>DLXZ01000057.1:0-875 GCA_003448675.1 Porticoccaceae bacterium | reverse complement strand
CGTCTGATTCAACTCAAGCGCTTGCTAGTGCTACTCTGCTAACGACACTATGGATTATCATCTAACCACGAGCTACATATCAGGAGTCCAATTGATGATAGTAGGAAGTCTGTTTGAAGGCGACTCGGAACGAATCGCATTGATTCAATATGACGCCTACGACGACTCTCTACTAACACTGATAATGCAGGCCCAAATCGAGTATCGACGAGCAGAAACTCTTTTAGGAGTAGAGACGGAGCTGGGTAACGGGTTTAACAACCTTACAGAAACAGACCACCGAACTCTGCAGTGGCTGCACGACTCAATAGCAGGCCAGTTCCGTTTGCAATATTGCTTAAAAGGCGGTCTTTTCGAAGTTAATTGCGAGAGTCCAGAAGACCCTCGTAAGATTAATGAGTTATGGCGGCAATTCCTTAACAAAGAGCTCTCTCGATTATTCTTGAAATGGCCCGAGTTACCGCGCCTGATTGGAATGGCCTCCTGCTACCCCAATCCAGATCCTCGAGGTACGACCGCAGAAGACAGAATCTACGCAATCACCCTGAGTGAGTACCCTGACCTTAAATGGAGTTCAACAGTCTCGTAGAAAAATCGCGGTCAGTTTTGCCTACATTCGCCACCTCGTTTTTGCCGTGGCCTTTTTTGGTGACAGGAACCGCTTAAAACAATGGCCAGCATCAGCCCTTAAATTCCCCTATCCACACAAAACAAATTTTCCCACGACTGGTCTATCCAGACTGGTTAGAGTGACCGGTGGAGTGACCGGCCAGCATGTCTCTTTTGCAACGCGGATTTTCCCGCGCTGTCTTGTCTGCCGCACCAGATCACACTAAACAGTTATGGTCACACGATCACCGATAGCGCTGGCTGGC
>DLXZ01000046.1 GCA_003448675.1 Porticoccaceae bacterium | reverse complement strand
AATCAGGACGAGATTGAGCGTCTGGGTATTCGTGTTGGCGACAAGGTGGTTATCCGCCGGGCCGGAGACGTTATTCCTCAGGTGGTGCGGGTGCTAGCCGAAGCCAGCGATTCCGCCCGTAAGCCCATTATTTTTCCTAGCCACTGTCCCGAGTGCGATTCGGAAGTGTTGCGTGCCGATGGAGAAGCCGTGGCCCGTTGCACGGGCGGACTCTACTGTCCGGCTCAGCGTAAAGAAGCGATCAAACATTTTGCCAGTCGTCGGGCCATGGATATCGACGGCCTGGGAGACAAAATCATCGACCAACTGGTCGACGAGGGCTTGGTGCATGATCCCGCCGACCTGTATACCCTGTCCCTGGAGCAAGTGGCGGGGTTGGAGCGCCTGGCCGAAAAATCCGCGCAAAACCTGCTCGATGCCCTTGCTGCCAGCCGGGCAACCACCCTGGCGCGTTTTCTTTATGCACTGGGCATTCGCGAGGTGGGAGAAGTCGCGGCTGCGGCCCTGGCCAGTCATTTTGGCTCCCTTGAGGTATTGAAGGCCGTCGAGGTGGAGGACTTCCACCAGCGTAAAGGCATCAAGGGCCTGGGCCAGAAAAAAGCCACAGCGTTGATTAAAGCCATTGCCTCGGCTGAACCGCCGCAACAACAATCACTGGCCGACTGGATCGCCGGTTTGGGCGTCGCCGGTATCAACCGGACTTTGACGGAGGCTATTGCCGATCATTTTGGTGATTACCAAACATTGAGCATGGCCACGGTGGAAGACTTGCAATATAGTCATAAAAGCTTGATTGAGGGGATCGGTCCGGTGGTGGCCGAGCACATCGTCAGGTTTTTCAGGCAGGTCCATAATCTGGATGTGCTGGATAAACTCACCGACCCGAAGCAGGCCGGGGTTCACTGGCCCGAAGCTCCGGCTCAGGCAGAAAATCAAGTTCAGGCCCTGGCCGGGCAGACCTGGGTGTTAACGGGAACTCTTAGCACCATGAAGCGGGATGAGGCTAAAGGGCATTTGCAGGCGCTTGGCGCTAAAGTGGCTGGCAGTGTGTCGGCAAAAACCACTTGTGTGGTAGCCGGCGACAGCGCCGGTTCCAAATTGACCAGGGCGCGGGAGTTGGGTGTTAACGTCCTGGACGAAGCCGCTCTCAGGGCGGTGTTGCGGGAGCAGGGGCTTGCTATTGACTAGCATTTCTCGTGGCCAGGATAGACATACAACGGAAAAAGGAGAGCTAAATGCAGGAAGAGTCGGTGGTTTACGGTTGCATCAAAGACACTGTATACGAGCAGGATGTGGCGGCGCGCGTACAGGTGAATTGCCGTGCCCTTGAGTCTCTCCCGGCGGCTGAAGACTGGCCACTGTTAAGTAGGGAAATGTTCGCAACCACTAGACATGCCACTGACATCGACTTGCATACCGAGGTAGTGCACTTTGGTGCTTCCTACAGCGGTATCGAATATGAGTGGCAGTTGTGGCTGGAGCAATTTGAAGCGCTGTTGCGGAAAATGTACTGGGTTTCGGTGTCGGTGCAATTGGAGACGGAAATGTCTGGCACCCATTCCTTTACCTGGTACACCAACGATGAATACCACAAGCCCGGAAGCAGTGATATTCAACTGCGTTGCGAGTGGGTTCATGATGCCTGAGTAAAACCCGATCAACACCCTGCCTTTCCCGCCTTGACCGGAATTTCGCTTACACTGCCCCTGTTTGCCTAACCTTCATCTGGCGGCGGATTCCTCATGCATCCCACCAGCATGGGACAAGAGACCTGAACGCTTGATAAACCTGTCCCGCTATAGCAGCTTTCAATACTACCTGGCCGGCCTCGCGACCAGCGCCACGGCCATGGGCTTGCAGGTGGTTATATTCCCGTGGCTGGTGGTGGGGGTGCTCAATGAACCGGCTGATCGGGTAGGCCTCGCCCAGATGGCCGCCATGTTACCCAACCTGCTGTTGATCCTGGTAGGCGGCGCGGTGTCCGATAATCGTCATCTGGGCACCTATCTCAGCCGACTGTACCTGCTTTATTGTCTGCCTTTCGGCATCATGCTCATTGCCGCCTTGAACGGCTATCTTAATTATCAGTTATTGATTCTATTCGGCCTCGGTTACGGCATGATCACCGCCTTTGTGCAGCCGGCGCGGGAGAGCCTGCTAACGCAGGTTTGCGGGGATAATTTGCAACGGGCGGTGGCGCGCTCGACCATTGTGCAATTCACCGCCCAGAGTATCGGTTTTCTGCTTATGGGCTTGTTTGACCTGATGGGCCTGTCGGTACTGCTGGTCTTTCAGATGCTGCTGTTCGTTGTTTCGGGACGATTGCTGCGCGCCAGCCAACCGCCGGGCCAAGGTCTGGCGGAAGGCCGACAGCGCGGGCGACAGGGTATCTGGTCGGGCCTGAAGGAAGTCTGGCGCCATCCCCGTTTACTCCCCCTGATGCTGATGGTGGCGGCCACTGGTTTTATCGGTTTTGGCGCCTATCTGGTCGCCATGCCATTGATGGCGAGAGAGGTCTACCAGGCCGGACCGGGTTTTTATGCCGGTTTGCAGCTTTGCTTTGCCGTGGGTGTGTTGCTGTCAAATACCATTTATATCCGCCTGGTGGGGGGCATCAGTTGGCCGGGCCGGGTGTTGCTGATCAGCCTTTTTTGCCGTGGTGTGATCATGGTGGTGATAGGGCTGCATGTGCCGGTGCTGGCTTTGTTCCCCCTGGTGGTGGTCTGGGGCATGTTTTCCGGTATATCCATCAGCCTGGGTCGGGTGATGACCCATAGCGAGGCGCCGGAATCCCATCGTTCACGGGTGGTGTCCATTTATCAGCTGGCTCTGTTGGGCACCGCGCCCCTGGGTGCCTGGGTGTCCGGAGAGTTGATTCACCTTTGGGGAGTACTCAATGTTTTCGTGATTCTGGGTGTGGCGGTGTTGCTGGCGTCGGTTGTCGGCCTGTTCAGCCAGTTGTGGAAATCACGTCCCGAAAAGCCAGTAGCGCGGCCGTAACCGCGACATTGAGGGATTCCACGCCATTGCACATGGGGATCCCGACCCGGTGCTGGGCCAATGCGGTAACGGCGTCGGATACGCCCGTGGTTTCGTTGCCCAGCACATAAATCACCGGGTCGCGGGGATTAAAGTCCGCCAGGTTCAAGTTCGCATCCGCGCTCAGTGTGCAGACCTCGGTGCCGGCGCCGATAAATTCCGCAAGGGCTTCAGACAGATCACCACAACGGTAAATAGGGCAGCGGAAGATACTGCCGGCGCTGGCTTTAATCACCAGTGGCGACAGGGGCGCACAGCCTTTTTCCGGTAACAGCAGGCCCGCCATGGGACTGGCGCAGACCGAGCGAATGACCATGCCCAGATTTTGCGGGTTGGTAATGCGGTCCAGGGCAATCAGTTGGTAGGAGTCCGGCGCCTGTTTGAGAAAATCCCGAAAGTGGCCGTAGTGGGGGCACTGTAAGTCCAGCGCCACGCCCTGATCCTGACGCTGATTGCGGGAGATGCGCGCCAGGGCTTCGCGGCTGTGCTGGATGACCTCAATGCCGCGTCGTTCGGCGATGGCGAGAATCTTGTCCAGATTGCCGCCGCGCCGGTTACTGGTGGCCACATGCAGCCGGTAGGCGGGAAGGCTCTCGTCCTCCAGGGCTTCGAGCACGGTGTTGCGGCCATAGACAGTCAGTAGGCTATCGAAAAAGCGCTTTTTGTCGGTGTAGCTCACGGGTTCCTTTGATTCGGGCTGTAATTGCGGCGCGGGCAGGCACGTCTGACGCTAGACTGCTAGCTCCAGCAGAACCGGGCAGTGGTCCGAGCCCATGATGTCGTTGAGAATGTCGGTATGGCCGATTCGATCCACCAGATCCTCGGTGACCAGAAAATAATCGATCCGCCAGCCGATATTCTTGCCCCGGGCGCCGGCCCGGTAGCTCCACCAGCTGTATTTCACCTGCTCGGGGTTTTGATGGCGGAAGGTGTCTATAAAGCCACTGGCGAGGATATTGTCGATGCCGTCGATTTCGGTCTGGGTGTAGCCGGCGCTTTTGTTGTAATTGGGCTTGGGGCGGGCCAGATCGATATCCCGGTGGGCGACATTAAGGTCACCACAGACAATCACCGGCTTCTCTTGCTCCAGTTGCTTCAGGTAGGCGAGGAAATCCGCATCCCACTGCTGGCGGTAATCCAGACGCTTCAACTCGCTGCCGGAATTGGGGGTATACACCGTTACCAGGTAGTAGTCGTCAAACTCGGCGGCGATCACCCGGCCTTCCTGGTCGTGTTCGGGTATGCCCATGTCGAACTGAATGCGCAGCGGCTCTGTTTTGCTGAGGATGGCGGTGCCGGAATAGCCCTTTTTGTCGGCTGAATTACAGTAAATGTGGTAGCCGTTAATACTCTCCAGCGCCTCGATTACCTGATCATCCTGGGCCTTGGTTTCTTGCAGGCAAAGCACGTCCGCAGCCATGGTGTGCAGGGAGTTGGCGAAATCTTTTTTCATCACGGCGCGGATGCCGTTAACATTCCACGAAATCAGGCGCATCGACCTTCCTTTAGCTGTGTTAACCAGCCCATGAGCCTAGCGGGCGGGTATCGGGCGCGCTAGGGTACACTATGGCGCAATCAATGATAAATATTAGCTGGGGTAACGGGTATGAGCGGTAAGGATAAACCAGAAGAAAAACACAAGAACGATCCCTACGGAAATTTACGCATGCCCGGCGAGGGCGAGCCCATTACCGAGCCGCCCATTCCCGCGGCCACGGTAGTACTTTTGCGTGATGGCCCCTCTGGCGTCGAGACCCTGATGCTGCGCAAGAACAAAGAGATTCGCTTTGGCGGCATGTGGGTTTTTCCGGGTGGGCGTATCGACGCCGCCGATTACCCTGGTGGAAACCCTGGCGACAAGATAGCGATGGATGGCGCCAGCGCCGCCAGCGATGAGCATAAAACCGCCGCGGCGCGTAATGCCGCAGCGAGGGAGACCCACGAGGAAGCGGGCCTCCACACTGATCCGGAAGACTTCGTCTGGTTTTCCCACTGGACGCCGCCGCCCATTACCCCCAAGCGCTTTACCACCTGGTTTTTCGCCGCGCGGGTGCCGGAAGAGCAGGAAATTGTTATTGATGGCGGTGAAATTCACGATCATCGCTGGATCAGTCCTGCCGACGCTCTTGCCTTGCATGCCGCCAGGGAGATCGATTTCGTGCCTCCCACCTGGGTGACGCTCCATTATCTGGCCAGTCGTAAAAGCGTTGATAACCTGCTGGCTCATTTCGCCTCGGTACCGCCCAAGGTTTACGAGACTCATCTGGGTAAAACCGAGGAAGGGCATCGCGTGGCCCTGTGGCATGGCGATGCCGGTTATGATGCCTGGGATGCCAGTGTCGAGGGGCACCGCCACCGGGTGGTGATGGCAAAGGACGGATTTATTTTTGAAAATACGATAGAAGTTTATTAATTGAAAATGTTGCTTGATGGTATCGATTTACTCGGCAACAGATAACGCAGGAACGGTACATTTATGGATCTCGAATATTCAGCGGAGTACAAGGATTTTCAGGAAGAGGTGCGGGCCTTTGCCAAAAACCATGGCCATAAATCCCCCAGGGGTTCGGCGGTGGCCCGGCCCACTGAGCAGGCTAGAGAATGGCAGGCGCTGCTGATCGAAAACGGCTACGCGGCGCGCACCATTCCGAAACAATACGGTGGTTATGGGGCCGAGCCGGATATTCTGAAAAATGTCATCATCGCCGAAGAGTTGAACCGTGCGGGCTTGAATCGCGGACTATCCAATCAGGGCGTGACCATGTTGGTGCCCACCCTGCTGGAAGTGGGTACACAGGAGCAGCGGGACAAGTGGATCAGACCCACGCTCTATGGAGAGGTCATGTGGTGCCAGGGCTATTCCGAGCCCGGCGCTGGCAGTGACCTGGCATCCCTGCGAACCAGCGCCACGGAGGACGGTGATGATTTTATTATTAACGGCCACAAAATCTGGACATCCTCCGCCCATGTCGCCGATATGATGTTTATCCTGGTGCGCACCGAGCCCGATGCGCCCAAGCACCACGGCATCAGCTACCTGCTGCTGTCCATGGATACGCCGGGGATTGAAATTCAGCCCCTGGTGTCCATGACCGGTGTGGCAGAATTTAACGAAGTGTTTTTCACCGACGTGCGAACCCCCCAGAATCAAATTGTCGGTAAGCGCGGTGAAGGCTGGCAGGTGGCCAACACCACCCTCAAGCATGAACGCGGCATGCTCGGCGACCCCGACCGCACCGCCCGTCAGTTACAGGCACTAATAGACTGCTTGAAAAACGAAAAGGCCAATGGCCGGGCGTTGATGGATTTTCCGGTATACCGGGATCGCGTCCTGCGCCTTCAGGCCCGGGTCAAAGCCATGCAATATCACTCCATGCGCGTGCTCACCTGCAACCTCAAGGATCAGGACGCTGGCGTTGCAAGGCTTATCGTCAAGCTCAATGCCACCATCCTGAATAACGAGATCTGCGAAACCGCTATCGACCTGCTCGGCGAAACCGGCACTTTGTTTGGTGACAGCGAATACGTCCGCCGCGACGGCATGTGGCAGTACGCCTATATGTACAGCCTCGGCCTGATTATCGGCGGCGGTACCTCGCAAATTCAGAAAAATATTATCGCCGAGCGGGGCTTGGGGCTGCCCAGGGAGCCGAAAGCCAAAGCCTCCTAAACACAAATGCGGTGATCAGTTGCGGGTTTTGTCCGTAGCTGTGTCGCGCGCCCGCTGACCTACCGCAACATTTTCCAGGGAGAAAATCTTGAAAAAAGCGACGATCCATTACGACGCCATCGCCATGGTGTTTATAGTGCTCATGCTATCCATCGGCCTGAATGTCTGGCAGTACTGGCAGACCCAGGATCTGATGCAGAAATATGTTGATGCGCAATGGGCAAGCCAGAATGACAAAGCCAATCTGGTTTACACACGCACTTTGCTTAAGCAGTGTGACCCGGAAAAATACGCGGAGCTGGATGTGAATCCGTGAATTACTGAAAAGCCTGGAGCTAAGGATCTAATAAGACAAAATAAATATCCGTCCCTTTTGCCCAATGTCGGTTTAACGGTAGTAGTGCCCCATTGAATCCCGAGAGTGGTTTGGGTACAAATATAAATAATCACCACCTGGGAAAAGAGCAGCCAGCCGTAGGGTAAATTTCAGCCCTGCCAGTGTTCAAAGCTGGGTAAAAAACTGACTGGATAGAGGAGTTGTAAGAGTTGCGTGCCGACGCGAAAGCAGAACAAGGCCAGGAAAATCCACAATAGCGATGTGATTTTGTTGTTTGCGGAATAGAGCTGCTGCGCTAATTGAATTTTTCAGGCCCGGTTTGGGTAGTAATTAGTAGGCCCAGTAGATAGGGTTACATTGTTTCGGAATTGCTCGTCGCCACTAATGAAGCTCTTGGCATGTGTGCTTCGTACTCGCTATGTTTATGCATTAAGTGGTGCGGATCACGGTAGCCGCTCACGTGGTGATCATTGTGCCGTCATCGGGAGGTGGGTTGTTACGCAGATAATCACGGACTTCGCTGACTATTTGTTCGGCGGTCTCCTCGCGCTCCTTACAGTGTTCAGCCCAGGGGCGGCCAGGGTGAAGTACGTCCCACCTCGGACGTAAGCCGGCGTGTCGCCCCTTGCCCGGATCATGGTTGCCAAACCCGTCGATGAGCTTGTTCCATAGGGGGGCAAATTTCGCGATTAACAATGATTCGCCGAGTGGAATCCATATATCATCAACCGTCAAATAGCGGCAGTGGAAGTCAGTGATTCTCAGGTCTGATGTTTCCTCAATACTTTTCGTGTGCTGCTTTAGCCTGTTGTAGAGCACTCTGCCGGGCTTGGCTTCTAAATTGCCGCCTTTCCTGGTGCCCTTTGGCACTGCCTTGCCGACGTATATGGGCGCTTCATAACGTTGATTACAGTTTTTTTCCGCGATTAGTTCGTACCCCGAAAAATCTCCAGTGTAGTAGATGGCATAAATGCCGGCGCCCTCGAAAGCTTTTAGATCCCTCAGTGGAACGACGGGCTGTCGCAGCATGGCCTGGCCAACACTTTCCCCAAGGTGACGCTTGGCGAGAGGGTTAAATGGGATGACTTTTTCGCTGGTCATGCTACGTTTCTGCTCCCAGTCGGACTTATCTTGCGCAGCTCGGCTTCGGCCAGGCGTTCAGCCACCGATGCCGCGACCCGGCGGGCGAGCGCGACCGGGACCGCGTTGCCCAGTTGTCGCATGGTTTCGCTCCATGATCCATGAAAGACATAACCATCGGGAAAGGTCTGAATGCGTGCGGACTCTCGAGCACTTAGATACCGTACGTTCCCGTCGTCAAGCACGATCATGTTTTCACCGCCAGGCACGCCGTGATCGCCCGCCTTTAATGTTTTTGCTGGCAAATCAAGGGGGCTCCCCGTATGGCCTTTATATTGCTTGGCGCCACCCTGAAAGTGGTGGTTATGGAATTTCCCTGGCGGGCTCTCTCTTGGATCGGGAATATCAACTAATGCGTCCCGTACGGTACGCCAGGGTCTTTCCTTCATGGGGAAAAGCGAAGAACTTAACTTCTTAATCCTGGTTTCTAGCCTTTCCGGCATATCCGGGCGTTCCTTCCTGGGGATTTTGTGTTTATCCCAGTATTCCCCAGTGACCCATTGAGAATGGAGAAGTGCATCATAGGCATGTGTTGCGTGGGGGAATGACCACTCTATGCCTAAATCGGACCGGAAGCCGACGATAAAAACCCTCTCTCGCTTTTGTGGGACGCCGTAATCAGCCGCGTTGGCAAGCGTGGGGACAATGTTATACGTAAGTCCTTTTTCATGCAGCGCACCCGAAGTTTTTTCTTCCTGTAACCTGCGCAGGTGGTTCATCCATGTTTCGTCCCGTCGCAGGGTAACTTCGGGGAATTCCAGTTGAAGTAGGATGTACTGATAGTAATTGGCGAAACTGGGGCGGGTTAAACCCTTAACATTTTCAATAATAAAAGACTTTGGGCGCAGCTTGCGAACTATCTCGACGGTCGACGGGAACATGTCCCTTTTATCACCGTAAGCCTTGTGTTTTCCTCCCATGGAAAACGGTTGGCAAGGTGGGCCTCCCGCGAGCAGCTCAATGCCCTCGGGAATGGAAGACCAGTCATACTCCCGGATATCTCCTTCCCAAAGAGGCCAGTCCAAGACCAGTGGATATCCTCGCTTTTGATTTTCCCGGACGCTTTCGCATGCCCACTTATCCCGTTCGACAATGGCGAGCGATTCGAAACCCGCGAGAGATACTCCCATTGCAAGCCCGCCCGCTCCCGCGAAAAGTTCAACCGACCTCATTTCTATCCGCCTGTTTTTCTAGAAATTCCTTGACGATATTGGAGACTCGTTGGGTATCCACTATTTGGCATTCCCATACAACCAGCATCCGCCAGCCCATTTTTTTTAGTCGCTCTTGGTTACGCAAATCTCGTTTACGGTTTTCTTCCAGCTTTGGTTGCCAGAAATCCAATCTGGATTTCGGTAGTCTCGCAAGTTTGCAAGCCTTATGACGATGCCAAAAACAGCCGTGCATGAAAATAACCGCGTGTCTCGAAGGAAATACCATATCCGGTTTACCCGGCAGTTCCTTGACGTGCAGACGATAACGATACCCCATGCCATGCACAAGCCGGCGAAGTTTCATTTCCGGGGCGGAGTCCGAGCCCCGAATGAGAGACATTCGCTTGCTTCGCTCCCTTGGAGTCAGAGTGTCTGCCAGTGATGGCTTTACTACA
>DLXZ01000264.1:10224-11472 GCA_003448675.1 Porticoccaceae bacterium | reverse complement strand
CGAAGAAGCGGAACGACTGATGCGCTATGTCGTAGAAGAGTACGATGACAGAACCAACACCGATCACCTTCAGTTGCTTTCGAGTATCCTTCAGGCCCAAGAAAACCCTGAAGCAATACAAATCAAAGAGCTTCTGTTAAAGGTTGAAGCCCGTAGTCAGTACGAAGAAATACTTGAAGCAGGTATCGAAGGGGGGCATCGATACAAAATCGGGCTCCGGGTCAGCAAAAACCATCAGGGAGATGGCGTTGAAGTCATCAAGGTGTACAAGGATTATCCTTTTGCAAAAGCCGGAGTTAAAAAAGGCGATTATTTACTGGAATTTGCTCATCGCAAGATACATAACCTGCGATCAGTATGGGTTCCCATTAATGACTTCACGCCCGGCACCGATGTGCCGCTAAAAATACGACGTGGAAATGAAATCATCGAAAAAACCTTAATCGTTGAATAGCTCACAGCCGATGTGCTTGCCCAAGTATCGTAATCATCCTGGGCTGATCTGGAGATCTGGGTTTGGAGATAGCTCAACTTTTGAGAAATACCACTACACTGGCGAAATAGTTCACACAATCAATCAGGAAGGGAAAAACAATGACAAAATCCACCACAGACCAACTGGTTCAGGAGATGCTCGACCGCGAAGCGATTCGCGATTTACCTATTCTTTACTGTCACTATGTCTGGAAAAATGACGTCAAGGGCATGGTGGATCTGTTCACCGAGGACGGCTCCATTTGCATCAATGACGGCACCATCCCCGACACCAAGGGTCGAGAGAATCTACTCACCATGTACGAAAAAGCGCTGAATGATCTGGCACCGCGACCGTTTATTCATAACCACGTAGTCAAGCTGGAAGGACCGGACAAGGCCTCCGGAACCTGTTATGTAGAGATCCGCGGCATCACCGACGGCAAGAGTATTATCGGCGCGGGCTACTACGACGATGAATACCGCAAGGTGGATGGCGAGTGGAAGTTTCTGTCCCGCGACGTCAACATGTATTACATGGTGCCGCTGGAAACAGGCTGGGCGGAGAAGGTGCTAGCCGGAAAATAGAACTGTCGTACCCAACAGACAACGCGAGTTAATGTCTTTATTGGGGTTGCCATTGGGGTTGTCTCAAAGGCCTAATTTTCAGGGCTTGAATTGGCGGCCTGGGTTCTAAAGCGTTCGATTCGCTCTTTGGTGGCAGGATGGGTGGAGAAATAATTTAACCACGCCGGAAACGCTTCCTCATCCTCC
>DLXZ01000264.1:2598-10054 GCA_003448675.1 Porticoccaceae bacterium | reverse complement strand
TCCTCCTCCACATCAAAACCCATCAGTTTTTCCATGACCACGGCGAATTCCTCTGGGTTAATGCCCTGAGATTTCATGTGCTCCAGTGCGTAGCTATCGGCCTCGGTTTCAAACTCGCGGGAATATTGGCTCTGCAACAGTACCGCCGGCAACAGCAGTACGACGGAACTGGCGGTCGAGACATCACCGGTCATCAACAGTACAACCGTGGCCACACCAGACTGACGCACCAGCGACTGCATGGTGTGCCGGTGGTGCACATGGCCGATTTCGTGAAGCAGGATACCCCTTAAAAGTTCAGGGTCCTTAACCAGTTCCACCAGTTGGTCGGTGACTATGACCGTGCCGTCCGGCAGCGCAAAAGCATTAGCGCCGATGATGCCGCCGTCGCGGAACAGTAGTCGATAGGCGTGGGCATCCTCCCGCAACACCGCCTGAAAGTCCGCCTCCATGGCTTCGCGAATCGTCGGATCCAGCTGACTGGGCTCAAACATGGCCTCATCCAGGTAGCCAATATATTGCTCTCCGATAAGCGCATCCACTTCCGTGGGAATCAGCCGCGTGATTTGATAACTCAAGGCCGGGATGCCATAACGAACAAAAACAAACCCGGTCACGATCAATACCAGAAGAGCAGTGAAAATAATACGCCGACGGCTTTCCAGGCGATGTAGAAAGGTCTCCCGCCCACCCGCGCCCCAGTCATGGCAAAGCGCATCGACACCATCGTTATCGGCGGTTTCAAAAATACGGCCATCGGGGCAGTGGATATAACGGGCGGAATTGCCCAGGCGTGATGTCACCTTAAGGTCGCAAAAGGGCAGGCGCAGGGGTGGATCGCAATCTATCTCGGCCATCCCCGCCTGATTGACACTGAGTTGAACGTCAACAATGGCGGCGTTATCACCCCCATAAAATCGGCCGGTTAATTTGTTCACACTCAAAGGCCGAGATCCAGACCGAAAAATTCACCCACTTCTTCACCCAGCGCATTTTGATCACTGCTTCCCCCAGCGGTCAGGTGGTCAAAATCGCTGACCAGCACATGCATGCGAGAAAGCTTGTAGCGTGCAGTGCGAATTCTTGCCCAGGGCACTGCCAGCCCCAGCGTCAACAGTATCGCCAGTGTGTTAGTGAAGTAGAGGCCAAAAATCTTCAGGGTTTCCAGCTCCGCCGTGATATTGAGCTCGGGCAAACGCAAGTTGCCATAGATAAGATTGGTTCGCTGGGCCTGAATATAGGCAAAGGCAAGACCGTAGGGAACCATAAGAAACAGCATCGGAATAAATGCGAGCAATACAGCCCACGACGCCTTAGAGCCCCCATCCATCGCGCCAGCAAAAAGCGTCCCGCCGGAAACAAGCAGAATTGTTGGCAGCGTAACGGCCAACCCGGCTACAACTAAAATCAAAAAGGCTTTTAGATAAAGGCCGTAGAAGCTTTTCGTTAAAAAATGGCCCGAAAATCTCGCTCGTCCATAGAACCCCCTGTTACACAGGTACGTATATAAACTTCGATGCCACCAGGGAAATAACAGGCCGGCGATTACAAAGACAATTCCCGTATAAATAAAGTAGTTCTTGAGGCTTTCCGGAAAAAAATCCTCCTGGGATTCAGCATTTTCCAAAACCTCAAAATCCAGTCCCACCGCAAAGGGAATGGCCACTATCACTGCAACGTACAGGATGGCCGGGGTGAATAAGCGATAGGCATTCAGATAGTCCCGCTCAAAGGCGAAGCGAATGCCTCGCCAGCGGGTATTGCGCATGCGAAAGGACTGAGACATCACAATCACCGCCGGCAGCAGGGCCATCAACACCAGAAAAGCGATACCACTTAGATTAGGCCATACTTCTCCCACCAGGCTGTAGGCAACCAAAGCAATGACCGCAAGAACCCGGCCTTTGAGAATGCGCACCGGGTCGGCGGTATATTCAAAAGCCGAGCCGTCCAGTTGAGTATTGCCATAAAAATACTGCTTGGTACGTACTTTCGCCCAGGCGGAATAGATGCCCAGGGTCAAAATGCTGAGTAATATATTGACGATCCAGATACCGAAAAACTCTCCGGTCTGGCCGGAAAACTCCAGCGGGTGTTCTGTTTTTAAACTCGCGGCTCGCGGAGTGGCTATTTCCCTGTTTTCAGTAGCTTCCATCGACAATGTCCTTTTAATCTGATTTTAATAGCTTTCGCTTCGCTCCTACGCGCCAAAGATTACGGCAAACCCAGCAGGGATTCTATGATGTAGTAGTGATCTTCAAAGAAAAGCTCCGGATCAATTTCGGATAAGGACAACCAGAAAGCATGTCGGGCATCGTCTCCACCACGTACTATAGGCAATGAATGACTGGTCGGGAGTTCCATAAAAAACACATGGGTAATGGTTCGGCCCCGGGCGGAGCGATAGGGATCATCGAAAACTTCCCGCCGGGTAATTGCCTGCTTCAAGACGCTTACATGCACATCCAGGCAGGTTTCTTCCGCCAGCTCACGTAAGCAGGCATCGAGCAGTTTTTCCTCAGGATCGACAAAACCACCTGGCAAGGCCAACAAGCCCTTGCCAGGCAGGTTTTTGCGCTCCACCACCAGCAGATGATCACCTTGCACCACCAGAGCATCCACGGTAACGAAGGTGGGGGTATAGGGCGCCACACTCCAGGCCTGTTTGTATTGGGCGATATAGTGCTGCTCTTCAACAACAGTTCGCCAGACAGCCGTGTGTAAAAACGTCGTCACCATGTCCGCCACCGTGGGTGGCAGAAATGCTAAGAGCATGGCCGAAGCATCTTTTGAGTCAGTCGCATCCAGCATGGCTTCACGTATTGCAGTGCCATTTACTGCTGCGGGAACAACGAATTTAACTTCTTCCCATGCGGGAAAACGCCGTGAATAATAGTCCGATGTGTCTCCAGCCCGGCTAACAAACGCGAGCTTTAGAGCCTTATCAGTTTGCTCACTGTGTTGGCTCACAACCCCATTGACGGTGTCGCGCAACTCCCCCACCCAGGCAGATTCGTTATATCGATGGTCGGCAACGCCAACGATATCCACCCGTTCAAAGTCCGCCTGACTCAGTGCGTTACGAATCATCTCTTCCCGCTCCCGGAAGTTCCAGGGGTTGCGGAAATTGCGCGCCTGATTGGTCGAGCCACAGACCAGAATCATTCTGTCGGCCTGCTGCAAGCCTGCTTCTACAACTTCCAGATGACCCTGGTGAAAAGGCTGGAAGCGACCCAATAAAATTACAAAATCATAGTCTTTTACGGACATATTCATGCGTCCAATATTTAGAAAGACCGCTTCGGCCTTAATCTCCGGTTACCTGGCGTTTTTTTCGGGCAGAGTCTATCCAGGCGAGGATAAATATCAGCATATACAGGCCATACATCGTCCAGAAACACCAGTCCAAGGGACCGGAGTGACCAATGCTCTCGACACCAAGATCAGCTTCCAGCCAACGCCAGAAAGGCATCAGGATAATGGTGGTAATAAACGCCAGGGGCAGTGAACCGGTTACTATTGCCAGCACCACCGCGAATACTCTGAGCTTTTGGTGCCCGGTCATCATACGTCCACTCGCTGGCTTAAAGCAGCCCGGATACTATCTCGTAGCAACGCAACCGGGCCTGGTGATCGTAGCACTGGCACGCAATGATTAATTCATCCGCCGAGGTCAGTTCGATAAATTTCCGGATTTGCGCACCTACTTCATCCGCGGTGCCCACGGCAGTGTACTGCAATACATCCTTGAGCATATGTTGCTCCAGGGGCGACAGCCCGGCCAGATAGTCCGGTACTGGCGGCGGCAGTTTCGAGGGTCGACCGGCATATAAATTTACAAAAGCCTGCTGCCAGGAACTGGCCAGCAGCCGCGCCTGCTCGGTGGTGTCGGCGGCGAAAACACTGATAGCCGGCATAAAATAAGGCCGGGCTAAATATTCCGATGGCTGGAACCGCTCCCGGTAAAGTGCGAGGGCCTCCAATAACTGCGCAGGCGCAAAATGCGAGGCAAAAGCGTAGGGCAAACCTAGCTGGGCGGCTAGTTGGGCGCCAAACAGGCTGGAGCCCAACATCCATACGGGGACCGACAGGCCCACGCCGGGCACGGCCTGAATCCCCTGTCCGGGTTTCGGCGCCTGGAAATAAGCCAGCAACTCCCGAACATCGTCAGGGAATTGCTCAACACTGGTGGTAAGGTTTCTGCGTAGCGCCCTGGCGGTTACCGGGTCGGTACCTGGCGCCCGACCCAACGCCAGGTCGACACGATCCGGGTACAAGGACTCCAGCGTGCCGAACTGTTCAGCAATCACCAGCGGTGAGTGGTTGGGCAGCATAATGCCGCCGGCCCCAACCCTGATCGTGAAGGTACCCGCCGCCACATACCCCATGACAACCGACGTGGCGGCACTGGCGATACCCGGCATGCCATGATGCTCCGCCAGCCAGTAACGCCGATAGCCCCAGCGCTCCACATGGCGAGCCAGATCGAGACTGTTGAGCAGGGAATCACGGGCTTGGCTCCCTGCTACGATGGGGGAAAGATCCAGTACCGATAAGGGAATCATGGGTTAGGCGATGTCATTACCGGCTGTTGGCCCACGGAAAAACCCCCACACCAGCAAAGCGCCGGCCACTACCATGACGAGACCCACGGATAGCAAGCCACCGGTGACCAGCACCTCTTGCCAAACCTGTCCCTGCTGGCCCGCACCGGCAATGGGCGCCATGGCCGCGGTGCCAAAGATCGCAGCCAATTGCACGAATATCCAGTTGGCGTACGCACCATACAGCAAGGCCCAATAGGCCAGGGCGCCCCAGCGATCAGATAAGTTCAGATGGCGCCAGGCCAGACCGACCACCATCAGAAAAGTGCCGTTCATTAGGCCCTCCAGGTGACTGGATACCCCCATTCTGGGATTCGTTAACGCCGGTATCGCAAAACCCGATAACAGGCCAAGAAAAAACAGCAAGGCGCCAAAAGCCAACAGTGCTTGCGTTCTATTATTCATTTTTCAACCCCCTAAAGTATCCACTCTTTAGCCCTTATCTTACTTTAGTCTTGCAGGCGCCACCGCTTGACCACATCATAAACAGCGCCCCCAGGCTCGGTGACACTGTTGTATAGCGCAATCTCATTTACCGTGAGGGAATGATCGGTTTCAAGTTGCAACCGGGCACACTCCTTTTCCAGCCATTGACTCATCCTGTCAACTGCCTCCCTGTCTTTAGGAATTCGTTTTAGTCTACCCAGGGTTACGTGAGCCCTGAAAGGTCTGGCTTCAATTAGAAAACCCGCTCGTGCCATTTCCGCTCGTAAATCCGTTACTAACTGCCCAAGGGTTGCGCTGGCAACCACCTCGCAGGCGATTAACCGCGGCCTGGATGGACGCGGGAACAGGACAATTTCGCTAAAGGTCAAATCAAAACTCAAGCGCCCGGCCAACAAGCCATCGATAATCCGTTGGATAACAACGTATTCCCGGCCACTGACTTTACCGAAATAATGCAGGGTCAGATGCAGGTTTTCGACGGGCGTCCAGTTCACCTGACCTGCACCAAATAAAGGCTTCAGGTTTGCGCAAAGGCGCTGCAAATACTGACCGCACCTCCCCTTTACCGGGATTGCCAGAAACAACCGAGCGTAATCTGCTTCCTGTGACGCCATTTCCAAAGTGGTTAGCTGTTTTTTACTGATTGCGTTTTTAGTTATTCAGGTTGCCCAAACAGCAAAGCACCTCACTTCCAAGCTCAGGTATCCCGACCAAAGCATGGGCTGCTGAATTGGCGGACACTTCACCGTGTCATGGGACCAAAAGACGCAGCAATCCCCGTGAGGATTCCCCACCAAATTCGCACGGGTGAAAAAACTGACCGTCGTCGAGCGACATTTTCACCTTGTGCCGAGCGCTACAGTTGGGACAGCTTACGGTTGAATGGGTTTTAGAACCCGCCATGGCCTTATTTTAGCCAACCAATCGGCCCTTTTGCATAGCGGCCACCCACAATTCACCAGCTGCTTCTATCCTGTCCGCAATGACCAGAGGCAGGTAGTCTGCTGCAAGCAGTTATGCGCGCGAAGCCCGCTTGCGCTGATTTTCGGTCAACAGCTTTTTGCGCAGACGGATATGATTAGGAGTCACTTCCACCAATTCGTCATCCTCGATGAATTCCAGCGCCTGTTCCAGGGAGTGGCGAATGGGTGGTACCAGGGTCAGCGCCTCGTCTGTGCCGGCGGCGCGGATGTTAGTCAGCTGTTTGGCTTTGGTCGGATTAACCACCAGGTCATTGCCGCGGGAGTGGATACCCACAATCTGACCTTCGTAGACATCCTCACCGTGACCGAGAAACAAGCGGCCACGCTCCTGAAGGTTGTACAGTGCATAGCTAAGGGTCTTGCCCTTGACCATGGATACCAGCACGCCGTTCTGCCGGGACACGACTTCCCCCCCTTTCACCGGGCCATAGTGATCGAAAATGCTGGTCATAATGCCGGAGCCGGAAGTCAGGGTCAGAAACTGGCCGCGAAAGCCAATCAGGCCCCGGGACGGAACCACGTATTCCAGTTTGATACGACCTTTACCATCGGGCTCCATATTTTTTAATTCGCCCCGGCGTAGACCCAGTTCTTCCATCACCGGGCCCTGATGATCGCTTTCTATATCTATCACCACCAGCTCAAAGGGTTCCTGAATCTCGCCGTCAACTTCCCGCTGCACCACTTCCGGACGGGAAACCGCCAGCTCAAAGCCTTCTCGACGCATGGTTTCAATCAGTACCGAAAGATGCAACTCCCCGCGACCGGAAACCCGAAACTTTTCCGGACTGTCGCCGGGCTCCACGCGCAGGGCTACATTATGAATCAGCTCTCGCTCCAGCCTTTCCTTGATATTGCGGGAAGTCACGAACTTGCCGTCCTGACCGGAAAAAGGTGAATCGTTGACCATAAACACCATGCTCACGGTGGGCTCATCCACGGTCAATGGCGGCATGGCCTCCACATGCGCCGGGTCACAGAGGGTGTCCGAGATACCCAGCCCATCGATACCCGTGACCGCAACAATGTCACCGGCCTGCGCCAGCTGGGTGTTGATACGGTCGAGGCCGAGGTAACCTTTCACTTCCAGTACCTTGCCTTTTTGGGTTTTACCTTCATGATCGACGATAGCCACTGGCTGATTAGGGCTGAGGCTACCCCGAGTAATACGGCCAACACCTATGACGCCCACATAACTGTCGTAATCCAGTGCGGAAATCTGCATTTGAAAGGGGGCGGCGGGATCGACATCCGGCACCGGCACTCGCTCAGTAATCATTTCGAACAGCGGCGTCATATCATCAGCCAGCTCATCCGGCTCCAGGCCAGCGACACCATTGAGGGCGGAGGCGTAAATAATAGGAAAGTCCAGCTGCTCGTCATTGGCGCCGAGTCGGTCAAACAGGTCGAACACCTGATCCA
>DLXZ01000264.1:2186-2359 GCA_003448675.1 Porticoccaceae bacterium | reverse complement strand
CCGGGCCTGTCCACCTTATTGACCACAACGATGGGGTTTAACCCTTTTTCAAAGGCCTTGGTGGTGACAAAACGGGTTTGCGGCATGGGTCCATCGACGGCATCGACCAGCAAGAGCACCGAGTCCACCATGGACAACACCCGCTCCACTTCGCCACCAAAGTCGGCGTGGCC
>DLXZ01000264.1:1687-1904 GCA_003448675.1 Porticoccaceae bacterium | reverse complement strand
AGTCGGCGTGGCCCGGCGTGTCAACAATATTGATGTGATAACCCTGCCATTCAATGGCGGTATTTTTCGCCAGAATGGTAATACCACGCTCTTTTTCCTGATCGTTGGAATCCATGATGCGCTCGGCACTCTGATCCTTGCGCGCCAGGGTGCCAGACTGCTGCAGGAGCTTGTCTACCAAGGTGGTTTTGCCATGGTCAACGTGGGCAATAATGGC
>DLXZ01000264.1:1053-1452 GCA_003448675.1 Porticoccaceae bacterium | reverse complement strand
TCAACGTGGGCAATAATGGCAATATTGCGCAATTTCTGGATATCGGACATGGGTGGGAACTACCGGAAAAAGGGGCGCGGATTATAGGGCCTGCCCCGGTAAAAGTCATGACAATAACGACCCCGCCACCGGGCGCCATATTCAGCCACCAGGCTTGTACAGCGCGACGTTTTCAAAACCTTCTTCGCGCAGCAACTCGGCATGTAGCTGGCTCATCACGCCCTTGTCGCAGTAGAGCAGATAGCGAGAATTCTGATCCAGATTCTTAAAGCGGTTTTGCAGAGAGAAAAAAGGCTCGGCCCGCACCTGTGCCATACCTGCCTGCAGGGGTTTGCGCAGTATTTCGTCGGGGTGGCGAATATCCAGAATCACCATGCCCGGCTGGGGCGAGGCAAACAC
>DLXZ01000264.1:615-833 GCA_003448675.1 Porticoccaceae bacterium | reverse complement strand
TCCACCGACGGCAGGCCGACGATGTTATCCATCATCTCGTCGATATTCTCTTCCCTTCGATCGGCAATTGCCTTTTCCAGCACGGCAAAATCAAAATTCCGCTCCTCCTGCTCAATACGCTCGGGCCGGGCGCGGGTGGTGGGCTTCACTGAAATAACACCGCAGTACTCGGGCATATTAGCGGCAAAGTCTTCCGTGCCAATGTGGCGGGCGATATC
>DLXZ01000264.1:0-382 GCA_003448675.1 Porticoccaceae bacterium | reverse complement strand
ATGATGTCGTTTTTATCCATGGTGACCAGGGGGCGGATGGTCAGCAGATCCGTCACCGAATCGATCACCGCCAGGTTGGGCAGAGTCTGACTGGACACCTGGGCGACACTTTCCCCGGTGACCAGGGCATCGACATTCCAGGAGCGGGCCACTTCGCCGGCGGCCCGATACATCATGCGCTTTAACACCACGCCCATCTGGGAGTCCGTTACCTTGGTGAGGATTTCAGCGACCACCTCCTCAAAGGGCACGGTAATAAATTTGACCCGGTGTGACGCACCGTACTTTTGCCACAGATACCAGGCGACCTCCTTAACCCCCAGCTCATGGGCGCGACCACCCAGATTAAAAAAGCAGAAATGCGTACGCAGACCGCGCTTCA
>DLXZ01000246.1:10871-11295 GCA_003448675.1 Porticoccaceae bacterium | reverse complement strand
GCCTCGGGCTTGTTCCAGTAGCTTTTTAGTATCCAGTCGGATTGCAGGAGAATCTCGCCCACTTCGCCAGTGGGCACTTCCTGGCCATCAGTATCGACGATCTTTACGATGGCGCCATTGACGGGTTTGCCACAGGAGCGCAGTTTGTTGCGCTCGGGGGCGTGGGCTTCCGGTTCCAGCTTGGTGATCAGGCCGTAGTTTTCTGTCGCGCCATAGAGCTGCATGAATTTGCAGCCAAAAACCTCGGCGGCCTCTTCCTGGACGGACTGAGAGATTGGCGAGGCCCCGTAATACATATATTCCAGCTTGCTGTAATCACGCTCGCGGACGCGGGGTTCCTGCAACAGCATCTGGATCATGGCGGGCACGAACAGGGCGTTAGTGATTTTCTCGTTGGCGACGGTGTCCAGTACCGCGGTGGGTT
>DLXZ01000246.1:0-10635 GCA_003448675.1 Porticoccaceae bacterium | reverse complement strand
TGTCCAGTACCGCGGTGGGTTCAAAGTCCACTAGCAGGTGCACCTTTGCGCCACGCAACAGGGGAACCACGGTGAGGTTTACGCCACCGACATGGAACAGCGGCATGACGTTGATAAACACCGCGCTGTTATCGACATTGAGAATGTCATTGTCGACAAAGGCATTGTAGACGTTGACATAGCCTTCATTGGTGAGCTGTACGCCCTTGGGCAGGCCGGTGGTGCCACTGGTATAGAGGTGGAGGATGTCGTCGTCACCGTGTAGTTCCACATTGGGGCGGCTGGTCCCGTGTTGATCGCGCCACTGGCTGTAATCGGTCCAGCGCTCGTGGCCGCCGTCGATGGCGATGATGTGTTTGACGTGCTCCAGCTTGTCTTCAATGGCTTCCACGGTCTGGTAAAACTCCTTGCTGACAAACAGCACAGAGTTGCCCGTGTAATTGAGCAGTTGTTCGATTTCCGGGCCGGCCAGGCGCCAATTGATGCCGGCGGTAGCCAGGCCCGTGGCGCAGCAGCCGAAGAAAATTTCGTAGAATTCCGGGGAGTTTTTGGCCAGGTGGGCGACCCGTTCCTGGCGGGGTATGTCCATACTTTGCAGAGCGTTACCGACCTGCCAGCTGCGTTCCATGAGCTGTCGATAGGATATTTCCTCACCATTGAAGACGATGGCGCAATGATCCGGTTGCTGGTTTTGAGTTTGTTCGATTATGTCGGCGAAATACATCTTGGGTAGGGTCTCCCGTTACTGCGAATTTAAAGCTGGATGCAGGGCTCACTCCCTGCTGGAGGGTGAGTCAGACGGGGCCGAAGTCTATTGCATCGCCGGTCTGGCGACAACATGCATAGCGGCCTAGACGGTGGCGGTAAATACCGCGCGCACCGGAGCCGGGTGGCCCTCGATGGTCAGGCTCGGGTCATCGGGATTCAGGAAGTCGGTCAGGGATTCAAAGGTCATCCAGTCGGTGCGCCGCTGCTCCTTCTCTGTTGTTTGACAGACATCAAGGCAGGCGACCTGGCGAAAGCCGGTTTTACGTAACCAGCCGATCAGGGTCCTGGGTGTGGGAATAAACCAGACATTGCGCATTTTGGCGTAGCGGCCTTCAGGAACGAGCGCGTGATTGTCCTGGTCGCTGTCGATAATCAGGGTTTCCAGCACCAGCTGGCCGCCGGGCCGCAACAAATCTTTGAGCTCTCGCAAATGATCCATGGGCGAGCGTCGGTGATAGAGCACGCCCATGGAAAACACCGTGTCGAAGGCGGCCAGTTCCGGCGGCATTGCCTCGATACCCAGGGGTAGGACGTCCACGGGCAGGTCTTCCTGTTGCAGCAATGCATAGCGTTTCAGGGCATAAAACTGGTGGACAAAACGGGGCGAGGGGTCGATGCCAATAACCCGGCGGGCGCCATCGCCGAGCATGCGCCAGCAGTGGTAGCCATTGCCGCAGCCGACATCGAGCACCAGCTTGTCATGCAGGGGGGCAATATCGTTTTGCAGACGTTGCCACTTCAGGTCGGAGCGCCACTCGGTATCGATGTGTAGTCCGAATAGTTCATAGGGGCCTTTGCGCCAGGGATGCAGGCCCATCAGGACCTGTTGGAGCGCATGGCGCTGCGCTTCAGTGCAGTCGTCCGGTGCGCCGATTTGTACCTGGCTGCCAAGTTCGAGGGCGGTGGGCCTGAGTTTCGGTAACTCATCCAGTACTGCCTGCCACTGGGGCAGGTCTCCCCAACGATCCGGGCTTAACCCTTGGCCGATCTGCTCCGGCAGGGTTTTTGCCCAGAGCCGTAGTCGAGGCTCGTGCTGGAGCGCTGCCAGCAGGGGCTGGTAGTCGATCATTTTATGGCCAGCAGGGAGGCGAAGTTAAAACACTGAAACCAGACGTCGATACTGCTGAAACCCGCTGCTTGCAGGCGCTGACGATGGCATTCCAGGGTTTCCGGAATCAGGACGTTCTCCAGGGCGCTGCGTTTGCGGCTGATTTCCAGCTCTGAGTAGTGATTGGCCCGCTTGAAGGCATGATGCAGCTCGATCATCAGTTGATTGAGATGCGCATCGGTAAAGGCAATTTTTTCTGACAGAATTAAGATGCCGCCCGGCTTCAGGCCTCGGTAAATCCTTTCAATAAGGGTTTTGCGCTGGGCGGGCACAATAAACTGCAGGGTGAAATTCATCACCACCATGGCGGCGTTTTCTATCTCCAGGTCCAGGATATCGGCGCGTATCAGCTCCACAGTCGTCGGGGTCTGAGCGCCTGTCTCGCGAAGGGTTTGGCTATCAGCCGTGATAACCTCCCGGCAGCGCTCGATCATGGCCGGGGAATTATCCACCGCAATAATATGGCAGCCCGCTGTGGTGATGCTCCGACGCATGGCGATGGTGGATGCGCCCAGGGAACAGCCCAGGTCGTAAAAATTGCTACTGGCCTGGCCGTAGCGTTCGGCCAGGGTGCCGGTCATGGCAATGATAGTTTCGTAGCCGGGTACGGAGCGCTGGATCATGTCCGGGAAGACCTTGACCACCTCGGCGTCAAAGCGAAACCCGGCCACGGACTCTGTGTGGGCAAATAGGGTATCGCGATCACTCATGTTTCTGTCATTTGGCACGGACTAAGGGCTAGAGGATCTCCAGGTCCAGCCCCAGGTCGCCCAGCTCAGCTGCTGTATCGGGATTGGTGATGATGGCGGTGCTGCACAGGTCTTCCCGCAAATAGGTATCGGCTACCCGCAGCAGATCATCCAACCGCACGGCGCGTACCCGGTTGCGGAACAGCTCCCGCTTTTCCCGTGTACGGCCATTGAGTTCGGCGTGGAAGGTGTTCTTGGCATCACCGGCTGGCGAGCCGGGCTTGTCGATGCTTGAGACTACCCCGAGAATGGCTTCCTCTACTGCCTGCCACTGGTGTTGTTCCTGTCTTAGCCAGTCCAGTGATGCTCGGAAATCCGCCAGCGTACCCTCGGTGCGGGGATCCCGGTAGGAGAAAAAGCGAAACGCAGCGATATTGTTGTCCTGGCCCGCGCCGCCGCCGTAGGCGCCACCCTGCTCGCGGATGGCCCGGTGTAGATAGCCATTGCGCAAAAAGCCACCCAGCACGTTGAGGGCCGCGGCATCGGCATGGTCCATGGGCACGGTGGGATAGGCCTGGGCGCAGAAGTTCACCTGGGTACTGGTTTGCCACAATTGTTTAGTGGGTTCGCAAATCCCAGGCCGGGTGAAAGGGGTAAAAGCCTCGGCAGCGGGGTTTTTCAGACTGCTGGCCATGGCTTTGCTAAAACTGTCCAGGTGTTCTTGTTCGCCCACCAGGAGAAACTGTCGCGGGGCCTTGATGATCTTCTGGTGAATGGCCGCCAGTTGCCCGGCCAATGCGCTCAGGGCTTGCTCTTCGGCCAGGGAGTTATCCAGCTGCTTGATCTGCCGGATGCCTTCCAGGCCACCCCATTGGTGGGCCAGCAGGGCACCCGGGCTGAAGCGTGCTGCTGCGGCACTCATAGCCAGACTGTGGCCGGCGGCGGTAACGCTGTTTTCCCGCCGCGCCCGGCTCTGGGCCACTAGCTCGCGAATGCGAGGCAGCTCGTCAAAGCGAACCTGGTCCAGGGTTTCCTCCATCAATTCGCACAGGGCCTGCTGGTTGGGCGCCAGGCCCTTGGCCGAGAGCACCAGATGGCCGTCCAGGCTTTGTACGTTATCCGGTTCCCCACGGGTGGAGGCGTAGGCGTGGATGGAGCCACAGACGCGGGATTGCCAAAGTTGGGTTTCCAGGTAGTCACGCTGGCCGACGCCCAGCTCAGTCAGGCAGTTGGTGTAGACCGGCAACAGGGCCAGCTCGGATTCGTCCAGTTGGGGCAGGGGCAGGATGATCTGCTGATACACCAGACCGTTAGTGCCCACGGCGTAGCTGGTCAGCGGCAGCGGCGTATTTTGACGTCCGGCTGCCTCGATATAGGTCATTTCCGGAGCGACGTCCTCGAGAGTCACCTTGGGCAGCAGGCTTTCATCATCTTTTTGCGCCTGCCGTTCGAGCAGGGCTTTGGCGCGCTCGACCACCTGCTGTTTTTGCTCCTGGCTTAGCTGGGAGCGAATGATCTCCAGGCGGGCGTGTTCGGCCTGCTCCCGACGGTGGGAAAGCTCCTGGTCCGGGTGCATGGTCAGACGCACCCGGTGGGGATTGTCGAGCAACAGTTCCCTGGTCAGGTTTTTGATAAAAGCCGGGTCTTTAATGTCTTCGCGCAACTGGGCCAGCACCGGCTCCAGGTCCAGCAGGGCGATGGGGTCGCCCCGGTGGGTGGCGCTGGTCAGCGCGGTGAGAATCAGTTGCAGGCCATAGGGATAGCTGTCGCCCCCGATTTCCCGCTGCTGTAATTCCAGCTGGTGCAGGGAGGCTTCGACCTGTTCCTGGGGCACGCCGTTGTCGGCCACGTCTTTCAGAACGCCGAGGACCAGTTGCTCAAAGGCCAAGGCCCGCTCGCTTTCGCTGCCTTCGATGCCGCACATAAAACACAGCTCTTTCTGGGAGTCTTCCAGACCACAGAGAGGAGAAGGCGCGGCGCCCAGGTCGGTGGTTTCCAGAGCCTTGAGCAGGGGCGAAGCGCTGTTGTCCAGCAGTACACTGTTGAGCAGGTGGGCTTCCATGGACGCCTTCAGGTCGGTGGTGTTGCCCAGCAACCAACCCACCACAATGTGGGTTTTAGCTTCACTGGGGCCAGGCTCGTCAAAGGCGTAGGCCTCTTCCACCGCGAGTGGCGCCAGGTAGCGCTTTTCATCGGGCACGGCGATGGTTTCGGGGAGAGGCTCAAAGGCATTGAGTACCTGGGTTTCGAATTTATTCTGGTGTTCGATGGCCGGGATATCGCCAAAGGTCATAAAGATGGCATTGCTGGGGTGGTAGTGGGTCTTGTAAAAATCCACCAGCTGCTCGTAGCTGAGGTCGGGGATGCACTCCGGGTCGCCACCGCTGTTGAAATGGTAGGTGGAGGTGGGGTACAGGTACTTGGTCATGGTGTGCCAGAGGGTGGAGGGCACGGAACTCATGGCGCCCTTCATTTCATTGAACACCACGCCCTTGTATACCAGTTCTGAGTCGGGGTTATCAGCCTCGGAAAACTCCAGGCGATGGCCTTCCTGGGAAAAATCCAGCTCATCCAGGCGGGAAAAGAAAACCGCGTCCAGGTAGACATCAAGCAGGTTGTTGAAGTCTTTTTTGTTCTGGCTGGCGAAGGGATAGGCAGTCCAGTCGGAGCTGGTAAAGGCATTCATAAAGGTATTCAGGGAGCGGCGAATCATCATAAAGAAGGGGTCGCGCACCGGGTATTTTTCGCTGCCGCACAGGGCTGTGTGCTCGAGGATATGAGCCACCCCGGTGCTGTCCTCCGGGACCGTGCGCAGGGCCACCAGAAAGACATTCTCGTCGTTATCGCTGCCAATATGGATGTGCTGGGCGCCGGTTTTGATATGGCGGTACTCGCTGACATCCAGATTGAGGGATTCGATACGTTGACTGCGGATAAATTCGAAAGCGGGATTCACCGGGGCGTTCATACGGCCTTACCTTGAGCTGGGTGGGTGTGGAAAAAGTCGCCCTATTCTAACGCTGAATAGCAATCTGTGGCAGGACTGGTTGTGATCGGTTCAATCTACTACATTGGCCGCACTTAATTTACTGACAAACAGGGGATAAATCATGAATCGTGTCGATGGAAAAATAGCCATTGTTACCGGTGGCGCGCGGGGTCTGGGTGCAGCATCAGCCATCCGCCTGGCTGAAGGTGGCGCCAAAGTGATGCTCACTGATATGCGTGATGAACTGGGGGAGGAAACCGCTGAAGGCATTCGTCAGGCCGGTGGCGAGGCCTTGTTTATGCACCACGATGTTGCCAGCGAGACGCAGTGGGTTGAAGTGGTGGCCAGTACAAAAGCGCGGTTTGGCGGTGTCGATATATTGCTTAACAATGCTGGTATCGGCACCGGCGGTCGTATCGACAAGCTGGAGTTGAAAGACTGGCAGCACATGATGTCTATCAATATGGAAGGTGTGTTCCTTGGCATGAAGCACTGCATTCCGACCATGCGCGAGCGGGCTTCCATGTGGGAAGGCGGTGGCTCAATTATCAATATTTCATCGATTATGGGTTTTATCGGCGCGCCCGGCTCAACGGCCTATTGTGCCTCCAAGGGCGGTGTACGCCTGGCCACCAAAGCGGCGGCTCTGGAGTGCGGCCAGTTGGGTTTTAACATTCGGGTCAACTCCGTCCACCCCGGCTACATGGAAACCGAGGGGCTGCAAAGCGCCCTGCGGGCTATTGCCAGGGGCAGCGGTGATGAAGCCCAGGAAGCCGCCCGCCAGGAGATGCTTAAGGCCACGCCCATTGGTCGCCTGGGCAAGCCCAAAGATATCGCTAATGGCGTGTTATTTCTGGCGTCGGATGACTCATCTTTTATGACCGGCACAGAGCTGGTGATCGACGGCGGGGCGCTGGCTCAGTAAGATTGGCTGCAATCACAATTAATAAATTTCAACAATAAAAAAACAGGGAGAGCACTACAATGCCCACGCCACCGAGTGAAGAAACGGTACTGAGCTGGTTTGACGAGCTGTCCAACTGGGGACGCTGGGGCGACGATGACCGCCTTGGTACCCTGAACCACCTGACGCCACAGAAAAGCGCGGCCTCGGCGAGCCTGGTAAAAGAGGGCCGGACGGTGTCCTGCGCCTGGGATATTCGTACCGGGCAGCAACCCGGCGCCACCGTTGAATCCCAGCGCTACATGCTGTCCACCGGGCTTGGGCTGGATCAGGAGGGCCGCAAGGGCCTGTTTGGCGCGGGCCGCGCCGGCGCCGCTCAGGAGTATATCGGCATGGTCTTCCATGGCCTTGACGTTACGCATCTGGATTCACTGGCCCACCTGTTCTGGGACGGCAAAATGTATAACGGCGTGTCTTCGTCCCAGGTGTCGGATCGACAGGGTGCGCTGGTGCACGATGTACTGGCGGTAAAGGATGGTGTGGTGACCCGTGGCGTGTTGCTGGATATTCCAAGACTCCGCGGTACTGATTTTCTGGATGGAGACGACCACGTTTACCCCGAAGATCTGGAAGCCGCCGAGGAAGCGGCGGGCGTCAAGCTCGGACCCGGCGACGTGCTTTTGCTGCGCACGGGCGCGGGTTTTGAGCGCCGCCAGCAAAAGAAAGCCTACAACGCCAATAAGCCCCGCTCAGGCTATCAGGCGGCCTGTCTGCCCTGGCTTCATGAGCGCGGCATCGCCATGATCGGCTCGGATGTGGCCCAGGATGTGACCCCGGCCGGCTATAAAACCGTGAGCATGCCAATTCATATGGTGGGAATCGTCGCCATGGGTTTGTGGCTGATCGACAATTGCCAACTTGAAGATCTGGCTGAAACCTGTGCCAAACTGAGCCGTTGGGAATTTCAGTTTGTGCTGGCACCGGTACGTTTTCAGGGGGTTACTGGCAGCCCGGTAAATCCGCTGGCGGTTTTTTAAGGCCTCCAGATGACGGTAAAAATCGATACGCCGCTACTGATTGTTGGTGGCGGCCCCGCCGCGCTTATCGTGGGCACAATAGCCAGCGGCTATAGCATGGGCAGTTTGATTGTCGGTCACGAACCGGTGTGCCCCGATGCGTCTGTGGAGCTTGCCGAGGATGTGCTTGAAATATTGAAGCCCCACGGTGTTATCAACGTTCTGTTGCCCTATGCGGATAGCACCGACCCGGTGCTTATTAAAGCTTCGGTGTTCGAGCAGGTGTTAAAGCATCACTGTGTGGTGAATATGAACATTACCCTTTACGACGGCATGGCCCTGTCGAATGTGCGTCGGGAGGGCGAGGGTGCAAGCGCCATAATGAGTGATGGGGAAACACAGTGGTTCGTCAAGGCGGACAGGCTGCTGGACACACATGAAATTCCCCGCGAACTCAATGCCGCCATTAGGAAGGGGGCTCACTTAGCGGAATCCATCGTAGCAGCGAGGCTGGTTGGGTGATAGGTGGCGCCAGAGATCAACTGGGCCTCGGTCTCGGCCAATAACTTCAGTTAAGCCCTTTAAAACCAAACAATCGCTTGGCGTTGCCGGCCAGCACTTTGGCTCTTTCCGCGTCAGTAAGATCACCCATGGTGCGCTCGATAGCTTGCGCGGAATAGGGCCAGCTGCCCTCGTGGTGGGGATAATCGTCGGCCCATAGAATATTGTCGAGCAGGCCGTATTCCTTTGCTGTGGTAATACCTACACGGTCTTCCTGAAAGCTGGCAAAACCGTGAGCGCGGAAATAATCGCTCGGCAGCCCCTGTAATTTAGGTCGCACGTACATATGGTGTTTTTTATAGGCCTCGTCCATGGCATCCAGGGCCCACGCCAGCCAGCCGATACCCGCTTCGATAACGCCGAATTTGATACCAGGGTGGCGTTCCAACACGCCGGAAGCACACAGGGTGATGACAGGCTCCACGGCAGGCGTCAGGGCGTGGGCGACGTAGTTGATGACGGCGCCGCCGTCGCCTCGGGATAGTCGCGGGTCGGAGCCCGTGGAGATGTGGAAGGTGATCGGTAATCCGGTTTCCTCGATGGCCGACCAGAGTCGGTCGTATGCAGGCGCGTTGTAATTGGTTTGTCCCGCTACGTGGGGACCGAAGTAAGGTTTTACCGGCAGGGTGTAGCCGAGAAAGCCGCGCTTTGGTAGTTCCTGTACGTCCTTAATGGTCTCTTCGAGATTGCCGGGCGACAGCGCGGCCATAACGTTGATGCGATCAAAATGCCCACCGTAAATATCGTGGACATAATTGTTATACGCTCGACACTGGGCCAGGGAAAACTCCAGATCCTCGGTGTACCACATGGCCAGGCCGCGATTGGCAAAGGCTACTTCGGCATCAACGCCGTCCACTGCCAACGCCGCCAGCCTTTCCTCTGGATCTTCCGGGGCAATTGCGCGGACGCCGTCCAGGCCCTTATGGATATTGCTGCGTACCTTGACCCGACGACCACCTTCGCTAACTGCCCACCGCACCCCGTCATCGTCGGTGACCACCCGTGGGATGCGATCACGAAATTTTTCATCGACGCGGTCGTATAAAAAGTTTCTGTCCTCGTTGAGGTGCCCATCGGCGGAAATCATCAGATATTTATTGGGATCGCCAGGGCGCGCGGTGCGACTCCAGCCCTCAATGCCGGGTGTTTCCAGCCGCCACTGGTTATCGGTGTCCTGAGCAATGGTCTTGGCGACGGTATCGTTGAGGCTGGTCTGAAAATCGTTCATCGGTGGTGCTCCCACTACGGTTATTATTCTGGGTTTGCTTGTTTTAGTATCCGGAAAATACTATTGCCTGGATATCCGCGCAAGAGCGGCTAAAACCACTACGAAATGTGATTTTCTGGACAAAGGCGCGCGGTGAGGTCAGACTCAGACTGGATCGACAGGACTTCCCGCGAAACATCAGTATTCATAGCTTATAACCAAAGAAAAATTAAATGACCCAACCGCTAAAATCACCTGAACTCACTCGCATCTACCAAAATCATCATATTGACAGTACCCGTTGGCAATTACTGAAGCCTCGCCCGGATGACGTGATTATTGCAACTACCCAGAAATCCGGCACCACCTGGGTACAGAAAATCGTCTCGCTGTTGATTTTTCAGAATCAGAAACCACCGGCGCCGTTTCACGATATCTCTGTTTACGTGGATATGCGTCTTAGCGAAAGAGAGGAACTGGCTAATACGCTTGAGGCACAGCATCATCGCCGCTTTCTGAAAACCCACCTCGCCCTGGATGGCTTTCCGTTTCATCCCGAGCTAAAGCATATTTTTGTTAGCCGCGACGGTCGAGATATCGCCATGTCGCTGTGGAATAACTATCACAATTATTCGCCACAATTTCTGGACCTGCTAGCGAATTACCCCGGTCGAGTCGGCGATTCGTTCCCGCCGGCTGGCGACGATATTCATGAGTTTCTCGATAACTGGCTGTCTCGAGGCTGGTTCGACTGGGAGGGCGACGGTTACCCATACTGGTCCAATCTTCACTGTGTAAAAACCTGGTGGGAATATCGCCACCTGCCCAATATTCTGTTTGTCCACTACTCGGATCTGTTAATGGACAGGAAGGCTCAGATCGAGCGAATCGCTGATTTTCTGGATATCGATGTGACGCCGGAATATCTCGAAAAAGCCAGTGAAGAAGCGTCTTTCGATGCCATGAAAAAGAAAGGCGACGAAGATATCCCCATGGCGAAAGTGTTTTTCGAAGGTGGCTCGGATATTTTTATCCACAAAGGCACCAACGGCCGTTGGAAGGATGTGATGACACCCGCGCAACTGGCGCAGTACAACAAGCGAGTTAAGGAGCAACTGTCGCCTGAGTGCGCTCGGTGGCTGGAACAGGGCGGAACTATTGAGTGATTGGGCGCCTTAAACCCGGAGCTGTTTTTCGTCTTCGGATTCGTGGTGAGCAAGTAGCTGCGGGAGTCCGGTTACCTGGACTGGTCCTGGGCAGGATTATCGGTATTTTGTTCAGTTGCTTCCGAGTCTGCATCCAGACTGCCCTCCCGATAAATTAACCGTCCAAAAAACAGGCCCACCTCGTAGAGAAACCACATCGGTAGTGCCAGAAGCGTCTGGGAAAT
>DLXZ01000143.1 GCA_003448675.1 Porticoccaceae bacterium | reverse complement strand
ATCCACGGACGTGTGCACCTAACGCCAGCTCCAGCCCCCTCACGATATTGCCTGCGCCCTGTAGATACACCACGGGTTCGCTTCCGTGGGTGGATTCGAGTTCAACGCCGCTATCGTCCCGCAGGGTGTAGTGAATGGCGACAACGGACTTGAGATTGATGGTCATGGGATGCTGTCTTTTATGAAAGGCCGGATTATGGAACAGGGTTGGAGGTGGCTCAACTTGTTGTCAGACACGCTCTTGGCCAGAGGGGGTTTGCGCTCGGTCGGCAACTCTGGTCATATTGGTGTTGCCTGACTCTAATTAGTCGTCTGCAATAAACAATAAATAGACTTTTATACAGGGGATTCCATTATGGCGATAGTCAATACGGTTACTGGGCCGGTCGACTCCAGCGAGCTCGGCCGCACCTTGATACATGAGCACCTTTACATCACGTTCGAAGGCTCGCAATACGACATCATCATGCCGTTTGATAAAGAGGCGTTTGTCAGGGATGCTGTAAACCGGCTAAAGGCGATCAAGGAACATGGGGTCATAACTTTTGTCGACCCTTGTCCTATTGATCTCGGCCGCGATGTCAGTCTGATGCGAGAGGTGGCGGAAAAAGCGGAAATGAACATTGTCTGCGCTACCGGCTTTTACTGGGAAAAGTACGGACTGCCGCTGTATTGGCGCTACAAGTCAGCGGAGCAAATTGCCGAGTTATATATCCACGAGATCGAAAAGGGCATCGAAAATACTGGCATTAAGGCCGGCGTGATTAAAGTCGCGACGGGCGAGCCGATCATCAGCGATGCGGAAGTGCCTTTTGTTCAAGCCGCGGCGATGGCATCAAAAGCTACGGGCGTACCCATTGTTACCCATACTGAATTGGGTTGCTGTGGCCCGGATCAACAGAAGATCTTCGCCGATTTCGGGGCGGACAAGCACCGCTGCATGATCGGCCATTCCTGTGGTAACCCGGACCCGGCCTATCACAAGGAAATTGTCGATAACGGCACCTATATCGGCTTCGACCGCATCGGTTACGAAACCATGCAGCCCGATGAGTTGCGCGCCGATAACGTGGTGAAGCTGCTCGATGGTGGTTACAAAAATCAGCTGATGATGGCCCAGGATCGCTTCTGTCATCTGCGGGGTATGCATATCCTTGGCAAGATCATGGAGATGAGCAAGGAAGAAGTCGATGCGGCGGAACGCGCCATGCGGGACGGCACCTTCGGGATGCCCTTTACCGATATCTTTACAGAATTTTTCCCTAAACTGAGAGCGCGCGGTGTTAGCGATGCGGATATCAAGCATATTATGGATGTGAACCCCGGGCGTTTTTTCAGTGGCGCGCCGTTTTAAAAAACTGACTTTATAAAACATTAAAAGAGGTAACGCGATGTATCACCCGGCCCTGAAAACGCCTTTGTGCGAAATGCTTGGCATCGACTATCCCATCGTCCAGGCAGGTATGGGCTTTGTTGCCCGAGGCCCCCTGGCTGGGGCGGTTTCCGCTGCCGGCGGTCTTGGCACTATCGGCGCGGGCACTATGTCTGGCGAGGAGCTGCGGGAGGAGATCCGCATTGTTCGCTCCATCACCGACAAACCCTTTGCCGTGGATATTCTGTTTTCCAGCGCCGGGGGCAAAAATGTCGCCATGTTCAGTAAGGACGTGGAAGACCACATCGAAGTGGTGTTCGATGAAAACGTCCCGGTAGTGGCCAGTGGTCTGGGGAACCCCGGCCCCATAGTCGAGCGCTGTCATGCTGCCGGCATGAAGGTTTTAAGCCTGACCGGCAATACCCGAAATGCCAAACGGCTGGCTGATAGTGGTGTTGATGCCATTATCGCTCAGGGCTATGACGGCGGCGGTCATACTGGACGTGTGGGCTCCATGACTTTGTTCCCAGCGACCATCGATGCGGTGGATATTCCGGTGTTGGCCGCCGGCGGTATTGCCGATGGTCGGGGCATCGCTGCGGCACTGGTGATGGGCGCCATTGGGGTTTGGCTGGGTACCCGTTTTATTGCCTGCACCGAAGCCTGGGGTCACGATAATTATAAAAACCGTATCGTCGACATTGACGACGAGGGTACTACCCGCACCCGCTGTTTTTCCGGTAAGCCCTGCCGAATGATTCGCAACCAGACCACGGATGCCTGGGACGAAAAGGATTTGCTGGCTCTCCTAAAACCCTTTCCCCATCAAATGGCCAATGTCACCGAATGGCTGGGCGAGGACCCCTATATGGCCGGGCGCCGAGATGGCAAGACCGATATCGGTGCACTGGCGGCGGGACAGTGTTCGGCATTGATTCACGATGTTAAACCGGCAGCGGATATTATTGTCGAGTTGATGGAGCAGGCCAGCGCGCAATTGGAGCGAATCAGTGGCGCCTAAGAGTAGTTAATCAAATTGTCGCGAGATTATTCATGCCGCTGACCGTTATCCTTGCCTTCCGCTTCCGCAAAAAGGTGTGCCATACGAATTGGCTGGCAAGTGCCGCATGTATAATTCGGGTATCTCATGTGTCTGTCGTCTGTTTGAGACTGTGTGGAAGAACGCTGTCTTATGCTGACCTAAGTTTGATTTCGCCTGGTTTTCACACCGAAGTTTCAACTAAATATATTGAGCGATAACCTGAAGGAGTACCTTGCATGTCTGTCGACGTCGAAGCGCTTTTTACGCCTTTCACCATTAATAAAATGGAGCTGCCCAACCGTGTGGTGATGGCCCCTATGACGCGCAACTTTTCCCCCAACAATGTGCCAGGCGATAATGTCGCCGCTTACTATCGCCGCCGGGCGGAAGGGGACACGGGGTTGATTATTACCGAGGGCACTTATGTCAATCATCCTTCCGCTGGCGCCTATGAAAACGTGCCTTTCTTTTATGGCGACGAGGCCCTGGCAGGCTGGAAAAAGGTGGTGGATGAAGTCCATGCCGCTGGAGCGAAAATTGCGCCCCAGTTGTGGCACACGGGCATTATGCGTGGCGTTGGCGGCGAAGGTATGACCATGGAACCCTACCCCGATTCCCCGGCCATGGGGCCTTCCGGATTGCTGATGCCTGGTAAGGAGATCGGTCACACCATGACTCTTGAGGATATTGAGCAGGTCAGTCAGGCCTATATTCAGGGAGCTGTGGACGCCCAGGCGCTGGGTTTTGACTGTATTGAGCTCCATGGCGCCCACGGCTATATGATCGACCAGTTTTTCTGGGAGGGCACCAACCAGCGCACCGATGATTATGGTGGCAGCATCGTCAAACGGACAAAATTTGCTGCCGATATTATTCGTGGAATCCGCGAAAAAGTCGGGCCCGACTATCCGATTATCTTGCGCTTTTCCCAGTGGAAACTGATGAACTATCAGGCCCGTCTGGTGGATAGCCCGGAAACACTGGAACAGTTTTTACAACCCTTGTGCGATGCTGGGGTGGATGTATTTCATTGCAGCACGCGGCGCTTCTGGTTACCGGAATTTGAAGGCTCGGACCTGAACCTGGCGGGTTGGACCAAGAAAATCACCGGCAAACCCTGTATTACCGTGGGTAGTGTCAGCCTGGAAGACGAGTTCCTCGATGCCGAGGCTCGGGGTATAGCGGAGCATTCAGAGCCAGCGTCCATTGGCAATCTTGCCACGCTGTTAAAGCGTGGTGATTTTGATCTGGTGGCGGTGGGGCGCTCGCTGATTTCCAATCCGGAATGGGCCAGGTTGGTCAGGGCGGGGCAGGAGAGCGAGTTGCTGGCCTATGATCAAAGCAATCTGGCGGAGCTTGTATAAGGATTGTTTATTGTCTTTGGATTGAGACATTAATAGAAAGGCCGGTTTGTAGACCGGCCTTTCTATGTGTTGTAAATAAAGTATAAATGCGATTTTTAATGAGTGTTTTTACTTCAAACGATAAACCCGTTCGGCGGTGCCGTAAAACATGGCATGCTTTTCATCGTCGGAGAAATCCTTGACGATTTTTTTCATGGCATTAAAGAATACCTGGTAGGACAGGGATAGTTTGTCCACTGGGAAATTGCTTTCAAACATGCAGCGATCGGGAGAAAAACACTCAATCACGTGCAGGTAATACTCAGCCTGCGCGGCCACGACTTCGTCAGAAGAGGGCGGTGTGTCCCGGCCCATCCAGCCCATGCCATTGTCGGGCATGGCAAAACCACCCAACTTTGCCACAGTGTTTTCACAACTGGCGATGTCGGCAATGTCCTTTTTCCACTGCTCGAGCACTTCGTCTTTCTTATTTGCATAGATGCCGGTACCCACTGGTGTGCCGATATGGTCGAGCACCATCAGAGTACTGGGCACGGCACGGGCCAAAGCGGCAAACTCGGGGTTTTGATAATGATAGTGCCAGGATTCATAGCTGTGACCCCGGTCGCCTAGCACTTTCATGCCGCGCAAAAAGTCGGGATTTTTATACAGGTCCTGAGGCGCATGAGCTTCGAGCATCAGGCCTTCGTTAGGCCGGGCATTGGCGATGGCCTGACGGATGCCGCGGAACATGCCGCCACTGGTTTCCTCGTGGGCATCGACCAGCTCGCCGACATCGGGATAGAGCAAGTCAAAGTGAGTGACCATGGCGGCGATCTCAGCCTGGCCGGAACCTTTCGAGCGTTCGGCGTTTTCCCGCACGTATTCCACCTCACCCAGGGAGCGAAGGTGCTCGGGGCCATCCTCCTTATAACTGGCGTGGCATTCCATAAACACAGTTTTCACTACATTGTGGCCGCTGCCGGTATCGGCATGGAGGTCATCCAGGGAGTATTCAATCAGGCCACCCGCGGGCCACAGATGGTGATGGGTATCGATAATGGGGCGATCGGGGTCGACAATATCTTCCTGGACGGTGGCAAGCCAGTCGTTTCTGAGCACCAGGGGGTTTTTTACGTCTATGCCTTCGAGTTTGTTATCAGCCATGGTATGAACTCCGTGATGAATTTGAGGCCGCTAGATTCGCAATGTTTGCCGCCAAAGTAAACAGGTATAACGATCGCCGTAGCCAAGAGGATTTGACGCCAAGCCGGCATGTGCGGCTATACTCAGCGGTGAATAAAGATAATGATCGATAAACCATTACCTCTCGGAATTACCTTATGCCCATTCCAGAAGTCGTCAATTTTAACTCCATGAAAGATCAGGTCTCACCAGAGGAGTGGGAAGCCCGAGTCAATCTGGCAGCTTGTTATCGCCTGGTGGCCCATTACGGCTGGGATGATCTGATAGCAAATCACATCTCCATGCGGGTGCCGGGGCCGGAGGAGCATTTTTTGCTGAATCCTTTTGGCCTGATGTTCCAGGAGATCACCGCTTCAAGCCTGGTGAAGATAGACCTTGCTGGCAACAAAATCAGCGAGTCGCCCTACAAAATCAACAAGGCCGGTTATATTATTCATAGCGCCATCCACGAAGCCCGGCCGGACGTTATGTGTGTATTCCATACCCACTCCACCTCCGGTATGGCGGTCTCGGCCCATAAGAATGGTCTCCTGCCGCTTGCCCAGTCTTCCATGGTTGCGATGAGTTCCCTGACCTATCACGACTACGAAGGGGTGGCTGTCAACCCGGAGGAAAAGGCCCGGCTCGTGGCCGATCTCGGCAACGAATGGACCATGATTTTGCGTAACCACGGCCTGCTTACCTGTGGCATCAGTGCGGTAGATGCCTTTTACCGGCTTTATTTTCTGGAAAGGGCCTGTGATGTGCAGGTGGCGGCGCTGGGCGGTGGTGCGCCTATCCAGTTACCCAGCGAAGAGGTGGTTGCGCTTACTAAAAAACAGGGTGCGGGGGCCTTTGGCAAGGGCGCCAACCTGGCCTGGCCGGCCCTGCTGCGTATGATGGACGCCAAGGATTCATCGTTTCGGGATTAGCTAGTTTGGAATCAACAGATTTCGTCAACAACATCAAACCCAACTGCCATTAAAAACACTTTTTAACCAAGGAAAAATAACTATGGCCAGAGTTCGAATTGAAGAAAACGGCCCCGTGCGTACGGTCACTCTGACTCGGGCGGATAAACGCAATGCCCTGGACAATCAGATGCTCGATGAGCTGGAAGCGGCCTTTAACGTCACGCCGCCAAATACCGAACGGTTGACGGTGATCCGCGCCGAGGGGCCGGTATTTTGCTCGGGCATGGACCTCAAGGCCCGTGAGGAAACCATCGGCGGTATCGCGCCTATCGAGTCCATGCTCTATGCCATCGAAACCTACCCGTTGCCCGTGGTGGGTGTGGTTCAGGGTGATGCCATTGCCGGGGGCAATGAGCTGGCCCTGCATTGCGATATTGTGGTTGCGGTCAGCACCGCTCGCTTTGGTATGTCTCTGGCGCAGATTGGTCTGGCGCCCACCTGGTTCCTGGCCAAAAAGCTGATGGAAGTCGCAGGCCCGGTGAAAACCCGAGAGTTTTTGTTTTTGGGCGATCCTTTCCCTGCTACCCAGATGTTCGATATGGGCTTGATCGCCCGGGTGGCGGAGCCCGAGGACTTTGAAGCCGAAGCCCAGAAAATCATTGACCGCCTGGCGGCCAATGCGCCACTTTCCCTGAAGGCTATGAAGGGACTGCTGGTGCGACAGATGCGCTTCCGGGAGGGTATCTACCATGAGGATGTCGACAAACTGGTGGAAATCGCCAGCGCCAGTGAAGACGGCCGGGAAGGTACCGCGGCC